>JAISMB010000114.1 GCA_031276945.1 Spirochaetaceae bacterium
ACAGACCAAGGTCTGACCTATCATGTTACTTCAAAAGTAAACAGAGACGCTTTTGAATTAGATCCAGTTGATATGAAAGAACTCTTTCTCACCATCATTGAACTGGCAAAAACCAAGAAAGGTTTCAAGTTTAAGCTGTGGAACTTCTGCATCATGGGGAATCATTTCCATTTTCTCATTACGCCTGAAAAAGGGCAGAGTCTCTCTGAAATACTCAAGTGGATTAAGATGGTTTTTGCGATACGGTGGAACAAGAAGCACCATAAGACCGGTCATTTCTGGGGGGACAGGTTTTATTCGCGCGAAATAAAGGATGAGAAGGACTTTTGGACTGTGTTTGAGTACATAGACCAAAACCCTGTTGCAGCAGGATTGGTGCAAAAGCCTGAAGCATGGCAGTACAGCGGCGCATACCACCGGGAACTCAGGATCATGACAGTTGTTTCTCTGGTAACTGATACTGCATGGAGGACAGACCTCAAGCTGCTTTTGTGAAAGTGGAGAGGTCGTACTACTCGCTCTGCTCAACGTTCTGATTCCTTTCTTGCTAGTAATAGCTCAGTTCATGGTCAGACCTAGGTTTAGATCACGTGAGTGATCAGGTTTAGATCACATGAGTGATCAGGCTTAGATCACATGAGTGATCAGGTTTAGATCACATGAGTGATCAGGTTTAGATCACAAGAGTGATCAGGTTTAGATCACGGTCAGACCTCGGCTCAGTTCACTCGGCTGACCCGTCCAGCTTCCGAGGTCTGACCTACCCTGACCTACCCAGTGGAGAGGTCGTACTACTCGCTCTGCTCAACGCTCTGATTCCTTTCTTGCTAGTAATAGCTCAGTTCACGGTCAGACCTAGGCTTAGATCACGGTCAGACCTCGGCTCAGTTCACTCAGCTGACCCGTCCAGCTTCCGAGGTCTGACCTATCCTGACCTACCCTGCTTGTGGCTCTGTGAGACCTTGACAACAGTCTTTGTTTTGTTTATTAACAACTACTATGCGTAGTATTCATTTGTTGATCTTGACTTCTGTTCTGTTTGTACCTTTTGTTCCTCTTGTGGCGGAGGAAGATGAGACGATAGCACGTCTATTCTTTGCTGAAGGAAATGGTTTTTCACTGGCGATTGGGGAACGGATATTTCTCTATACGCCTGAAAAAATCAATGGAGGCTTGGTACTGAATGCTTCGGATATGATTCAAACCGCAGCCGACAGTACGGTAGAAATACAACTTGCACCCAGTGCTACGGTGATAAAATTAGCTGAAAATACCAGCTTTATATACCAAAGCCCTCATACCTATACCCTTCTTTATGGCAGAATCCGTATAGTAACCGGACTTCAGCCAGAGCCTCTGGTCATTCAGGTACACAATGCTTATATTAACTTTCCCGGTGGTGATATTGATATTGATTTTCTCTATGATCCAACGGTTGTACAGGCTGATCCAACGCCGCTGGTACGGCTTTATTGTTTTTCCGGATACGCGCAGCTCATCCCCGCTGCTGCCGGTGCTGCAGACGATACTGTGCCGTTATCGGTCAATGCCGGAGAGTCCCTTTCGTATCAGATACGGAGTACTTTCTCTTATGTAGAACAAAAGCCCGTCGATGAGCATATCCTGACTTACTGGGAACGCAATCAATTCAAAGGTTCTACAACCCTACGCCTGCCCCGGACAACCCTCCCTTCATTTGGACCTCCTGAACCGGAGACGCGTATAGAATGGATTCCTCAGATTGAGTACGTGCCGGTCATGCCGAATTACGATCCTTACCTTAAAGCCGCCCGCGGGAAAAATATCGCTCTTATTGTCGGCATACTGGGCGTTGCCGCCGGCATCACGGTGCATTTCCTGCCCTTTACAGCATTGGATCAACACGTGCCTCTTGATGGCATACCGACCTTGAGCTGGCGTGATTTCGGCTCTTACGCTGCCCTCGGCATAGGCGGAATAAGTCTTTTAGTTTCACTTTTTATCAATCCCTAAGCGGTAGCTATTCATGGCACAGATAGAAATCACCGAACATGTCCCGCTCATCAATGATGAAGGCATCCCCATTAACTGCGGCTGGGCGCGCTACCCTTATTTTAATTACACGCCGTTTATTGCGCCGCGCCGGTGTATTATTGAGTCTGATCGGTATATTGTTTTATCCACTACGCATATAATCAGTTTTGAGCTGTGCGATACCGGTTATTTAGGGTATATAGGCGCTCAGATCTTTTCATTAAAGGATTCGACGTATAGCACGCAAGTCTATACTGTTCCCTTTTCCATGGGATGCTTTGATATGCCCCCTAGTAGTCTTTCAGGTTCTGTCAAAGTAGTACATAAAGATGCGCATCTGCATTTTATTTCTATGGAAAACGGCGCACGAATCATAAAGGCTGATTTCCCTCACTTTGGGCATCATCGCAGTCTGAGAGGTGAGCTGGTACTCATTGAGCCTGCCGGTATGGAATCAATGGTAACGCATAGCCCGTGGCTGCGGAATAGAAATGCTTTTAGGTGCCTCCGCTGCTCGCCCTGGTACTACACAGAAGGTGTGGTGCAGTTCGGCAGCACTGAGATTGTTTTTACTAAGAGCAAAGCTTGGGGTATTTTTATATGGGAACGAGGTGTCCGTCCCCGTACCGATGCGCACTTTTGGGCATCAGGCTGCGGTATGAGCGATAACCGGCAAATAAGTTTTAGCGTGGGCTATAGTTCTGCTGATTCAAGCAATGGGACAGAAAATGTTTTTTTCTTTGATGGCAGACTGTATAAGCTCGATCAAGTTACCTTTCTCATTTCTCCTAATGACTGGCTTAAACCATGGCATTTTACCAGCAGTGATAACCGGATTGAAATGGAATTTAAGCCGCATAATGAAATCATTGAATATAATCAGGTAATCTTTCATATTGAGAAGCGCCGTCGGGTCTTTGGTTCTTTTTCCGGTACTATCATCCTTGATGATGGTTCTGAGCGTACCTTTCACAACATAACCGGCATAGCAGAACGTCGTAAGATGCAGTTTTAAGAGCAAAAATCACTGGAAGGACAGTGCATTGCGGTATCGTGGATTATCAGAACCGGCGCTCCAGACAGAGATGTACCACCTGAATACGGCGACTGGAAAAGCACAGCCTATGCAGTACGAGGGGAAGTGCATACCCAGTGGCTTATGATAGATACAAGTTATAGCACAGTCCATGCGGACGGATGCACAGCGGTCGGAGGAAATCAAGGGATAGGGCGTATAAAAGAGGACTGAATACGAAAGTCCATCTTGTTATAGATAAAAGGGGAAAGCCGGTGCGTATCCTCCTTTCGGCGGGGCAGGAGGCGGATTGCGCGTATGCGATGCGCTTAACTTGAGGCTTTGCCGATACAGGTCTTGTCAGCCGGTAGAAGGTATGACGTGAACCACGTGGACACCGCCCATTCAAGAGAGGTAGTCATTCCTTCCAAGCGTAGTCGGACGGAGGCACGGACTTATGACACAGAGCTGTATAAGGAACGCCGTCTTATTGAAAATGTATTTCGCTGGTTCAAACAGGGGAGAGGTATTACTACTCACTCTGCGCGTTGCTTGTCTCTCCCTGCACCTCCCCCTTTTATACTGTTTGCCTCTGCACTGCCGCCGCCTCTTGTCTCTTATCTGAGTTTTGACTATACTGCCACTATTCATTTAACTTTGGAAGGAAAACATATGCATGCGATTGAATTGGAACGCTCATTTAATCCTAAACATTTTGAAGATAGAATTTATGCTCAGTGGCGGGAAGCGCAGGCTTTTATGCCGGCAGGCGACAGTAGCAAAACGCCTTTTGTCGTGGTCATACCGCCGCCCAATGTTACAGGCGTCCTGCATTTGGGGCATGGGCTTGTCATAACGCTTATAGATTGTGCTATCCGATTCCACCGTATGCGCGCAGAGCCTACTTTGTGGCTGCCCGGCACCGATCATGCCGGTATTGCAACACAGAACGTTGTCGAAAAACAACTCAAAGCGCGTTCTCTCTCCCGCCATGACCTCGGACGGGAACGATTTATTGAGGAAACATGGAAGGTAAAAGCGGAACATCATAAGATTATCTGCGAGCAACTTGCACGCATGGGGGCATCGGTCGACTGGTCGCGGGAACGATTTACGCTGGATGAAGGGCTTTCGCAAGCTGTGCGCGAGGTTTTTGTAAGCCTGTATGAACGCGATCTCCTGTATAAAGGCAATTATCTTGTCAACTGGTGTACTTCCTGTAGTACCGCGCTTTCTGATGATGAAGTCGACTATGAAGAGCAGAGCGGTACCATGTACCGCATCCGCTACCCGCGCATTGACGGCGAGGGTTTTATTGAAATTGCCACAACACGTCCTGAAACAATGTTCGGCGATACGGCTGTTGCCGTTCATCCTGAAGATGAACGCTACCGGAAGCTCGTCGGGAAACTGGTGCAGCTGCCTTTAACCGATAGGCAGATTCCGATCATTGCCGATCCGCTTGTTGAGAGAAGCCTGGGGAGCGGCGCCTTAAAAATTACCCCTGCTCATGCGCTGGATGATTGGGAAATAGCAGGCAGGCATAGCCTTGAGCTGATTAACATACTCTCTGCGGACGGACGCCTCAACGATGCGGTGCCGGAACAATACCGAGGACTAAAGGTGCAAGAGGCGCGGGAAAAAACAGTCGCGGCGCTGAAAGAGGGCGGTTTTTATGCCGGTGAGGAGACTATCACCCATGCGCTTGGTCATTGCTACCGGTGCGGTACGGTGATTGAGCCGTTTTTATCGGAGCAATGGTTTGTGCGGATGCGTCCTCTTGCAGACAAAGCGCTTGCCGCTTGGCAGCGCGGCGAGATCGTGTTTTATCCGCGTAAGTGGGAGCATACCTACCAGCATTGGCTTGAAAATATTCGGGATTGGTGTATATCCCGTCAGATTTGGTGGGGGCATAGAATTCCGGCATGGACGTGTAAACAATGTGGAAAACTTATTGTCGCACGTACAGACCCTGAATACTGTCCGCACTGCTCATCAACGGATCTCGTGCAGGATCCTGATGTGCTTGACACTTGGTTTTCCAGTTGGCTCTGGCCCTTTTCTACCCTCGGCTGGCCCAACAAAACGCCTGATTTTGCCGCCTTCTATCCGACAACGACTTTAGTAACCGCCTATGATATTATCTTTTTTTGGGTTGCACGAATGATAATGGCTGGTCTTGAATTCACCGGACAAGTGCCTTTTCATAATATTTACATTCATGGCTTGCTCCGTGATGAAAAAGGCAGAAAGATGAGCAAGAGCCTTGGTAACGGCATTGATCCTTTGGATATTGTTGAAGAATTCGGCGCAGACGCGCTTAAATTCACCCTCGCCTTCCAGTGCGCACAGGGGCAGGATATACTCTTGGAACGGAAGGCTTTTAGCATAGGCTCTAAATTTGCCAATAAGATTTGGAATGCGAGCCGGTATATTCTGATGAATCTGGAAGGGCGGACTATGGTAGCAGAACCGGCTCTTCTTCCGGTTGACAGCTGGATTTATGCGCGGCTTAACAGGTCCGTAAAAACCATGACAGAGGCTTTCCTTTCATACCGGTACAACGATGCAGCAGCCGCCGCCTACGAGTATTTCTGGAGCGATTTTTGCGACTGGTACCTTGAAGCCACCAAACTTTCGTTCAAAACCGGCAACGATGCGGAAAAAGATCGTGCAACGACCGTACTGCTTGCAGTACTCGCCGAATCGCTGCGGCTTCTCCATCCGCTTCTGCCCTTTATTACCGAGGAGATTTACCATAAGCTGCCTCAGGTAACCGGGCTGCTTATTACCGCCTCCTATCCTGTATACGATATAAACAGAGAGGCGCAGGAGCTGGAAGCCTCTTTTGCCGGTATACAAGAGCTCGTGCGGCTGGTGCGGACAGTCCGAGCCGAATCCGGTATCACGCCTGAAAAACGTCTGCGCGTGCAGGTAGCAGGGAAAGACCTGAGCAGTAATGCCGAGCTTATCAAGTTATTAGCCGGCATAGGCACACTAAGCTTTACCCCCGCTGAAACCGTCAAGCCGGCAGGATCCATTGGATTAGTCGGCACAGGTTTTGAAGCTTTTGTCTTTCTTACCGAAGCTGTTGATCGTAACATTATTATACAAAAATTTACCAAAGAGCTGGAAAAGGACAAGAAATTTATAGCTGGACTTGAAACAAAACTAGCGAATACAGCCTTCCTTAAAGCCGCCCCGCAAGATTTAGTAGCTAAAGAACGGCAAAAATTGGAGGATGCAAAGGTTAAGGCGGGAAAAGTTCACGTGTATTTACAGGATTTAATGGCTTGAGCAGCATATAAAGTAATTCGGGCGCATGGCGCACGAAAGAGACAATCCCCGCAGGGGTTTAGAGCAAAGGAGGGTGGGCATTTGCCTGCAAGCTGTTTTTACCCTCAAGCTTACGAGCGAAAGGGTTTCTCCAGCTTATTTTTTATGACAACGGAAGAAATGATTCATTTGCACGGTACGCATCTTGCTCCGTATATTCAACTAGCAACAGCGCTTATTGGTAAGCAGCGGCATGCCGGCGGTAATATGTTCCGCCACCAACTGGATACTATGGCAATATTGCTGGACTATGGTTATATCGATTCGGTACTGCTCAAGGCGGCGATAGTACACGATGTTATTGAAGATATACCGGATTTTAATCATAACTTGCTTTTGTCTGTTGACTATGAAAGTCCATCTGTCTATAACCTTGTTTTAGAAGTAAGCCGTATCACCGGTGAAACAAAGATACAGTTTCTACGCCGGATAGCAGAAAATGGCTCGACAAGAGCAAAAATATTGAAAGTAGCCGACCGTATTTCCAATATGATTGCTTTAGGTTTTGTCAATGAACCGGCATTTATAGCACGGTACACCGCAGAAACCGCTCAGTACATCCTTCCGCTTGCCGAGCAGGTGGATAAAGCAATGCTTGCAGAGTTGCAGTCCCTTGTCGCATCGCGTCGGGAAATGCTTAACTGGATTGAAATCCACGGAAGGGAGGAGTAATGAAACGGGTTTTACCGGTTATCCTGCTGCTCTGCACCCTGCCGGTAGCGGCACAAACTGAAGCACCGTTTCAGCTTTTTAAGCCGGAGACACACCCGCAATGGGTAAAGGATCTACGCCGTGGTGAGATTGTTGCATTCGGCAGTTTCCCTTTTACCATGTTTGCCTCAATCTTTATCATGGATAGCGTCCGTTTTCTTTCACACAATGTCGATACACGCTATGCTCCCTGGCCCTTTAAGCCAGCCGGTGCTGTTGCTATGACCGATGTTGAAAAAGGCGTTACTGTTTCTGTAGCCGTTGCAGCTTCGGTGATCATTGCAGTCGTTGATCACCTTATCGTACGGCATAAACGCAAACAGGCGGAGTCAGAAAAGCCCCGTGATGAAGCCATTATTATCCGTACTCCCCTCTATTGGTCGCCGTAATGCCGACTTTTTCCGGTACGGTTTGTGCAGAGCTTACGTGCGCGCTCAGACTGGACCGGTATATAGCTGAATACCTTAAACTGCTTACCAGATCACAAATCAAAGCGCGAGCGATGCAGGCGCTTGTTAATGGAAAACCGGTTAAACTGTCCCGAATAGTCCGCAGAGGGGATAAGCTTGAACTGTCATGGCAGAAACCGGAGACGGCTCTTTTAGAGCCTGAGGATATTGCGCTTGAGGTTATCTATGAAGATGAGAGGGTTATTGTAGTCAATAAGCGGCAAGGTATGGTCGTGCATCCGGGCGCTGGTAACCGGCAGGGCACGCTGGTGAATGCTCTTTTGTTTCGGCATAAAAATCTCTGTGCCCAAGAGAGCTTACGCCCCGGTATTGTACATCGTCTTGACAAAGATACCTCAGGCGTAATCATAGCCGCCTACGATGAACAGACGCTTACTTTTCTAGCGGAACAGTTCAAGAACCGTCAGGTAAAAAAACGGTATGCAGCTTTAGTGGTCGGCACGCCTCACGCAAGAGAAGGACGCATAGAGAGTTTTATTATCCGTGATCCGCGCAACCGGCAGCGTTTTACTGTTTCAGAGCGCGGTGGAAAATGTGCCGTTACCGATTACCGGCTCATACGCTCATGGCATACTGTTTCATTACTGCTGGTTAAGCCGAAAACGGGGCGCACCCATCAGATTCGGGTACACCTTCGCCACATACAGCATCCCATTATCGGGGATTCTCTTTACGGAACGCCGGATCCGAGGTTTTCCCTCATGCTGCATGCCAAAAGTCTGCTCATCACTCTTCCCGACGCTCAGGTTCCGCGCTTATTCACCACGCCATTACCCCAACGCTTCTATTCCTTAATCTGGACTAAACGCTCATAATGCTCAATCATCAAACCATTTTCGGGACATGTAGCTGCCACCTCCCTGCCCATGTAGCTGCCACCTCCCTGCCCATGTAGCTGCCACCTCCCTGCCCATAAGTCAGACCTCGCCGTCAAAAATAAATAAAAAATATTTTGCTCTAAATTGAATCAAAACCCAGATTCAGTTCCATATATAGGTATTATGGCATCACATAATTTGCCCAGAGGGCTTACAGACCAAGGTCTGACTTATCATGTTACTTCAAAAGTAAATCGAGACGCTTTTGAATTAGAGCCGGATGATATGAAAGAACTCTTCCTCGTCGTGATCGAAGAGGCAATCAAGAAAGGTTTCAAGTTTAAGCTGTGGAACTTCTGTATCATGGGTAATCATTTCCACTTTCTCATCACGCCTAAAAAAGGGGAGAGTCTGTCCAGTATAATAAAGTGGATTAAGATGGTTTTTGCTATTCGGTGGAACAAGCGGCACAATAAGACCGGTCATTTTTGGGGGGACAGGTTTTATTCACGAGAAATCAAGGACCAGAGAGACTTTTGGACTGTCTATAACTACATTGATCAAAATCCGGTTGCAGCCGGACTGGTGCAGAAGCCTGAAGACTGGCAGTACAGTGGCGCATACCATCGGGAACACGGGATTATGCGGATAATTTCTCTGGTAACTGAAGCAGCTTGGCGGACAGACCTCAGGCTCCTTTTGTGAGCTCCTGCTGTATCTTTGGTCGTATCTAGCGTATAATTTGGTATAATTTGCAGGCTTTTCTCTTGGGTTGGTTAATGTTTTTTGATTAACTCCCACTGACTGATAATTAAACCGCTGAACATAAAGACAAAACCGATAAGAATGTTGTACGTAAACGGTTCTTTAAGGAGCAGTATACCGCCTGAGGCTGCAAAGCATCCTTCAAGGCACAGGATGATGGTGGCATGCGCAGGCGGGGCGTCGCGTTGAGCGACAACTTGGAGTGTATAAGCTATGCCAACTGATGCTAAGCCGCCGTAGAGAATTGGGACGAGGGCGTTGAGCATAAAAGCTATTGAATCAGGCGTTGCTGAGAATAAAAGAGAGGACAAAGCGCGCCAGGCAACGCGGCTTACCGTGCTTTGCACCGCCGCTGTGCGCACTG
Organism: Spirochaetaceae bacterium; assembly: GCA_031276945.1. Classification (GTDB taxonomy): domain Bacteria; phylum Spirochaetota; class Spirochaetia; order Treponematales; family Breznakiellaceae; genus BOBG01. Next base: position 9,493 of record JAISMB010000114.1, read on the forward strand.
CCCACGAAGCTATTGCCGGCTCTATGCTGAGAGCCATAATCAGGGAGAAAATACCGCACCATAAAAACTGCCCGCACGAGAGCTTGATAGGGTCAAGCGAACCTTGCCGATCGATGATCAAGACATGAAAAGCCCAGAACACCGCGCTGATAAGCATGATAATGTCCCCCGGATTAAGAGCATTAAGGTTGCCGATAGCGCTAATGCAGTACAAACCGACAAGGGTAAAGACAGCGCCCAGCCAGGTAGCGGGTCCGGTTTTCCTGCCCAAAACTATGCCGAAGATCGGCACTATAATGACATACATACCGGTAATAAAACCAGCATTGCCTGCTGTGGTAAACATCATGCCTAACTGCTGTAAGGTAACGGCAAGAAAGAGAACGGTACCGGCGAGGAGCGAGAACCTAAAAAGCAACGCTCTCTGGGGAGGGAGTGGATTTTTCCTGTTTCGATACCCTATCAAAGGCAGAAGCGAGCAGCTTCCGAGAATAAAGCGCACGCCGTTAAAGGTAAAAGGTCCTACGTACTCCATACCGGAACGCTGCGCAACAAAACCGAAGCCCCAAATACAGGCGGTCAGCAGGAGCATAAGATCAGCTCTGATCTTCTTTATATCCATAATGCTCTATCCTAGAGAGTGATGATAAAGAATGTCTAGTATGCCCCACAGAGATAAGGACAGACCTCGGAAGCTGATACCGAGGTCTGTCCTTATCTTCCCTTCTCTTCCCTGCCTTGAGCAGAGAGCGTCCGAGGTCTGTCCTTATCTTCCCTGCCTTGAGCAAAAGAGCGTTCGAGGTCTGTCCTTATCTTCCTGCCTTGAGCAGAGAGCGCCGCCGTCTTGTAAGAATTATGAAGCTTTAAAAGGATTGAGACTCACACCCTTATCGTAGGTGTCGATAGCTTCTACTTTTTTAAGCTGCACTATGGTGAGAGCGGTTAGCGGAGTCATCAGAGCTTCAAGGGAGCATTTGAAAAGATAATTGGTAAAGACCAAACTCACAAACATATCCTGACTGAACACACCGGCTGCGGTTGCGATAGCTATAAAAACAAAACTATCAAGCAATTCGCCGACTAAGGTGCTGCCTATGGTCCTTACCCAGAGATGCTTCCCCTGCATTGCAAGCTTCATGCGTGAAAGGATTGCGGAATTGGAAAATTCACCGACAAAATAGGCGGCAAGACTTGCAATAACAAGCCCGCCTGAGTTTATGCCGCCGAGAATGGCGTCGTAGGCGCCTGAGCCGGCGTAGGACTCCCAGCTTGGGTCGGAGGGCAAAAGACGCAGGAGAAGAAAGACGCCTGAAACTAAAGCCATACCGATAAAGCCGCTCCAGATGGCGCGGCGTGAGGCTTTGAAACCGTAGACCTCGGTGAGAATGTCGCCTAAAATATACGAGAAGGGAAACAAAAGCGTACCGCCGTCAAAGGCAAGCCGTATCCCGAAAAGCGAAAAGCCGAGGTCTACAATTTTTGCTGAAGAGGCAATATTGCTGATGATAAGGACAGTTACAAACGCTGTCATAAGCAAATCAAAACAACGGTAATGAAGACGTATCATACCGGATACCATAGTATTTTAGGCGGGCTTTAGCAAGCTCCGCGCCGCTCTTTTGACGCAAACGTTATTTGCAATACTGTGCGTTATAGTCCTGCATCGCCGCAACGAGATAGCTTTCCACCGCTTTGTCATAGCGGAGCGCGCCGCCTTTACCCGCTTTAGCCCCCAAAACATGACCAATGCCTGAATAAAGGGCAATAAAGTCATGAGCAACGCCGTAAATATTCAGCACGTGGTGCAGCGAAGCGGAATTGGAATAGGGGACGATAGTGTCGGCGGTATCATGGACAATAATAGTCGGGGGCGAGTGTTCGCTCACAAAGCTCAAAGGAGAAACAGCCGCCAGAACCTGTCGACCAGTCTCACTATAGCCTCGGTCAGTAACATCCCCGTCTACAATATGATAGCCTGTGGCTTTTTCACCGACCTCATAGAATAATTTAAGGCATCCGAGTTTTTTGAAGCTGTATAAAAAGGCAATGTCGCCTAAGTCGGTTGGACCTGCCATGCTTACGCAAAAGGCGACCGGCAGCGCGCTGGTTTCAGCGTGCTGGTAGGCGTAGAGGAGGGCGAGATGTCCTCCTGAAGAGTGTCCTATGGTGATCAAGTTTTTCGGCTCTCTGCCCTGCTGGAGACAGAATTCCTTGACGGCGCTGACAGCGGCAGCCATATCATCGATAAGGTCGGGTATATGGGTCGTCTCATCAATATACCGGTGGTTCATGGACGCAACACAGAAGCTGTCGCGGAAGGTGTCAAGGAAGGTCGGCTGCATATCTTTATCGCCCATGAGCCATATTCCACCGTGAATAAAAAGGATAAGCCCCTCAGGTTCTCCGCTATTCGGCACTGAAAGATCCAGCACATGCCGTTCATGCGGACCGTAGCGCAGGTCTTTATGCACGGTATACCGAACCTCCTGCGGCGCTTTTTCCGTTGAAGCGCAGCCGCCAAGACAGAGAACCCCAACCACTACCAACACATACGCAGTCTGTTTCTGCATAGCCCTTTCCCCCCTTTACAAAACAAAAATAAGTCAGTGCAGTATACTCAAACCTGCCTACTCTCGCAAGTCCTCATACAAAGGTCGTACGAACCGCCTATGCCAACCGGCGAGGTCTGACTTATGAGGGGGCGAGGTCTGTCCGTGGGAGGGCGAGGGCTGTAAATCACTTTAAGAGGTCTTTTAATCATGTTAAGAAGTCTTTTAATCATTTTAAGAGGTCTTTTAATCACTTTAAGAAGTCTTTTAATCATGTTAAGAAGTCTTTTAATCATGTTAAGAGGTCTTTTAATCACTTTAAGAGGTCTTTTAATCATGTTAAGAGGTCTTTTAATCATGTTAAGAGGTGTGGATGGGGAGCGGGCGGTTCACGGATAGGCTGCACGAGGGCAAGCGGCAGGACTGCGGATCAGCGCTTGAAAGGATACGAAGCACCAGCGCGGCGCACAGGGCGCTGAAGACGGATGGGGAGACTGTGGCGCCTGAGATGCTCAGGGCGCAGACAATTAAAAGGCTGTCATGCAAAAAATAATCTTACCTCTTGACAGACTACGGCTTTCTTGCTATGGTCAACGCGTGTTCGCTTCTTCCTATAGAAACGTTCCCTCAGGAGGATTATGTATGAAAATGAAGAGATTAGTTGTTTTTTGTCTGTTCTGTGCCGTTGGGCTTGCGCCGCTCTGTGCTGAAGGGCAGCGCCAGACAAAAGCAGCCCAGCAAATCCGTATTGGTATAGCTAAGATCGTCCAGCACGAGGCGCTTGATGCCTGCGAGCGGGGCATACAGGATGAGCTTGAAAGCCGCGGGATCAACGCCGTCTTTGATCTCCAGAATGCCAACGGTGATCTGAATACCGCCGCACAGATCGCCAACAAATTCAAGAACGAGCGGGTAAGCGTTGCCGTTGCTATTGCTACTCCTATTGCGGTCGCAATGGCTAATGCAATACAGGATATTCCTGTTGTCTTTTGCACAGTAACTGATCCTGTGGCTGCCGGACTGGTGAGCAGCCTTGAGCGGGGGCAAGGAAACGTAACCGGTCTCTCTGATGCCCTGCCGACAGGCGAGCACCTCGCGCTCTTTAAGGAAATCGCCGGCATAAAGACCCTCGGCTATATCTACACCAGCTCCGAAGCTAATTCCCTTGCTTCATTGCAACTCGTTGAAGAAGTCTGTAAAACCTACGGCATAACCTTAATCACTCAGGCTATAAGCCTTTCATCGGAACTGCGCCAAGCCTGCGAAGCCATTGTCAATCGGGTTGACGGCATCTATTTGACCACCGACAATACCGTCTTCTCGGCGCTGCCGGCGCTACTCAACGTCTTCAACGCGGCTAAAAAACCGGTATTTTCAAGCGATCTTACCGCTGTGTATACAGGCGGCGCTCTTATTGCCTCTGGTTTCAACTATTACAAGGCAGGGCGCGCCACCGGCGTTATTGTTGCCGACATTCTAGCGGGCAGAAAACCCGCCGACATTCCGGTAAAATTGCTGACCGACCCTTCCGAGTCTGATCTGCTCTTTGATCTTGATGCGGCGGCTCGCTGCGGCATAAGCATACCGCAGCGCTACCTTGATCAGGCAGGCTATATTTTCAAAGACGGGCAGCTTATAACAAAATAGGGGGCAGGAAGGGGGCGCTTGGGCTTTTTGCAGCTTCAAGCTCCTCTTTCCTACAAAAACGGTGCTTGAAGGTATACTTATAGAAGGTTTTATTTACGGTATTATGGTGCTGGGGGTATTTATTACCTTCAGGATTTTGAACTTCGCTGACATGACCGTTGACGGCTCGTTTCCGCTGGGCGCAGCCCTTATGGCAACGCTGCTTATCAAGGGCGCGCCTTCTCCTCTGGCGCTGCTCATCGCTTTTTGCGGCGGCGCCGCCGCGGGGCTGCTGACGGCGTTTATTCATACTAAACTGAAGATCCCCGATCTGCTCTCAGGCATCCTTACCATGACCATGCTGTATTCTATCAACCTGCGGATCATGACCGGACGTGCAAACCTCTCTTTGCTGCGGGTACAAACGCTTTTCACCCGTATCAGCAACTGGGCGGAACAGTTGCTACCGGTATCGCTCAGCATTGTTCTTTACTGCGCCATCGTGGTCTTAATCATTAAGCTGCTCCTTGACCTGTTCTTTCACACTGACTTCGGGCTTTCTCTGGGCGCTCTGGGCGCTAATCCGCAAATGATTATTGCGCAGGGCATGGATCCGGCGGTACTTAAAATCTGCGGCATCGCCTTGGCTAACGGGCTTGTCGGCATTTCAGGCGCCTTCAGCGCTATGTACCAAGGCTTCGCCGATGTCAATCTGGGACAGGGCGTTATCATATCAGGACTTGCGAGTCTAATGATTGGCGAATTCCTGATACGCTCCAACCGGATAAGCATTTTAACCTTACGGGTTATTCTCGGCTCGATCCTCTACCGCTGCCTGATGTATCTGGCGCGCACCTACGGGTATCAGATCAACATGACCGCCAACGATCTCAAGCTCATTACCGGTATTCTCATTATTATCTGTATCTTTATTTCAAAACACGGGAACAGCTTAAAAAGAAAAGCCGCAAGCCCGCCGCTCACCGAAGGAAAAAGGCTCTAGGGTGTGTCGTTAAGAGGAGAGGGAGATAGATATAACAGAGAGAGCAGCAAGAAAGGGATCAGAACGTTGAGCAGAGCGGGTAGTACTACCTCTCCACTTTCACAAAAGCAGCTTGAGGTCTGTCCTCCAAGCTGTGTCAGTTATCAGAGAAACTATCTTTGTAATCCCCTGTTCCCGATGGTATGCGCCGCTGTACTGCCATTGTTCAGGCTTCTGCACCAATCCTGCTGCAACCGGGTTTTGGTCTATGTAGTTATACACAGTCCAAAAGTCCTTTTTATCCTTGATCTCGCGCGAATAAAACCTGTCCCCCCAGAAATGACCGGTCTTATGGTGCTTTCTATTCCACCTGATAGCAAAAACCATCTTGATCCATTTCAATATACTGGACAGACTTTCGCCTTTTTCAGGCGTAATGAGAAAGTGGAAATGATTACCCATGATGCAGAAGTTCCACAGCTTAAACTTGAAACCTTTCTTGGTTTTAGCTTCTTCAATCACGGTGAGAAAGAGTTTTTTCATCTCATCCGGCTCTAATTCAAAAGCGTCTCTATTTACTTTTGAAGTAACATGATAAGTCAGACCTTGGTCTGTGAGTCCGCGGGGCAAATTATGTGCTGCCATATACCTATATAATGGAACTGACTGTGGTTTTTGATTCAATTTAGAACACAATATTTTTTATTTATTTTTGACGGCGAGGTCTGTCCTATGATCTCTTCTTGCTTCTTGAGGTCTGTCCTATGATCTTATGTCGCTTGCCTCCGAAGTCTGACCTGTGTTATCCTCATTAGACCGAAACTGAGAAAAAGCGCTGGACCGGGTGTTATGCAGATTAACGGAGCAGCAGGGTCTCTGTTATGGCGGAAGTCTGATATTCTGAATCTTCTGCCCATAAGGCTACACTGCGCGTGCTGGACGGCAGTTTAAGGCTTGCGAGACTGTCCTCAAGCTTCGGTACCGTTACCGGTGCTAAAGCGTTCCCAGATTCATCATAGCAGAGTAAAAAATGTTCAGGGTATTCTGATTCAATACGGTAACGCCCCTGGGTAAGAGACAGGGAAGGAAAGGGGAAACGCGGCTCAACCGGCATATCCAGCGTAAAATGGCGTTCGATTTTCCTGCCGGCTCTGTTCACCAAGACCGCCCGATACTGCCCACGCGGCAGCGGCTCATTATCCGGCATAACAATGGCATGACTGCCTATCCATGTCGTTTCCTCTTCGCTCAAATGCAGCCAATCAGCGGATGTAAAAAGCCAGCGCAGCCCTTCACGGTCATGGTAGAGGTAGAGTTCCGCGAGATTTTCAATGCCATCATCATCTTCAGCTATGATAAAAAAGGAGAGCCGCTCTTCAATGAGACCGGAAGAATTTTGATAATACCGCACGTGCATAGTGCCAAAAGGAATACGCGGATCAGTCTCTGAACAGCCGCCACAGAAAAGCGCCAAAAAGACGAATATACTACAGGGAAGGGGTAAAGACTTTCTCATTATTCTTAAGCTTAAGGCTTTGCGCACTGAGCGCAAAGCCCTTAACCACAGGCGGTTTCCCGCACCTATTGTCCTAAGGCTATGAGCCGGTTATGCGCTAAATTGACCCATACCGTTTCATTAGTATAGTTTTCAATAATATTTTGATAGGCTTGTATTGCAGCATCCGTATTATTGCGCGCTTCGTTCAATCGTCCCACGGCAAAGGCGGCGCGAGCCACAGCAGGAAATGAATGTGCATACGAAAGAATTTGCGTGTATAAGTCTATGGCTTGTTCCGGTTTATTCTGTTCTTCAGCCGCCACCGCCGCATTGTATAACGCAACCGGCTTAAGATAAGTCTTGCTACCGGCAGCCTGCGCCGCTGCCATCCACGCTGACTCCGCATCAGCCCAGTTCTTCCGATCAGCTTGCATAGTGGCAATGATAGTGTAGGCACGGGCGCCGGCATAACCGATATGACTTTTAGCAAAAGCAGTAATTTCGTCTAGCAAGGTCGTTACCGCAGCTTCTTGTTCAGGATCAGTAATATCAAACCGTAGCGCTTCATAACGACTGGTGTACGCATCAAGCGTTATAAACGCTTTGTTGACGAACGCATTATGAATAATCACCCCGACAATAATGCCGATCAAGGCAACGGCACATACCATAGTAGCAATAAAGAATAGTCTCTGTTTCTTTTGTACAAAGTCAGCTAATCTTTCTTTAAAGCTTAATTTCTCTTCTGTCTGCATAAGAGCACCCTTAATTCTTAGTTTCTAATTCTTTAATCAACCGTGATAAATACGTGCGCTGTATGTTCATAACACGCGCCGACTCGGTCTGATTGCCTCTATTTTCTTCCAATACTTTTTGAATGTATTGCCTTTTGAACTTATGTACCGCCTGCTTAAGATCCCGGTTCTTATCTAATTCAGCCGGTATTTTAAGCAGCAGATCTTCAGGCTGTATCCATTTGTTTTTCGCCATAACGCAGGCTCGTTCAATACAATTTTCTAACTCACGAATGTTGCCCGGCCATGAATATGCCAAGAGAGCGGCATGAGTAGAATCAGAAAATCCCTCAAAATGTTTTTTCATTTCTCGCATACATTTCTTGAGGAAGAAATCAGCCAGCTCAATTATATCTTCCTTTCGTTCCCGCAGGGGAGGAATGTTCAGAAGTAGCACATTCAGCCTGTAGTAAAGGTCCTCGCGAAATTGCCCTCTGGCGACTAGAGCTTCAATATCTTTATTAGTCGCTGTGAGTATCCGCACATCAACGGTTTTCGATATATCAGAACCGAGTCTTTCAAAAGTATGCTCTTGAATAACCCGCAGTAGTTTTGCCTGCAACTGTAGCGGCATATCGCCAATCTCATCAAGGAAAATAGTACCGCCCTCTGCTATTTCAAAACGTCCACGCCGGTTATTAATTGCTCCGGTAAATGCTCCTTTTATATGTCCGAACAGCTCACTTTCAAGCAGATTTTCCGGTAGAGCAGCACAGTTGACCCGTATAAATGGCGCATTAGTGCGATTACTCCGCAAATGTATCTGTTCAGCAAATAGTTCTTTACCAACCCCGCTTTCACCGAGAATAAGTACTGAAGAATTGGTCTTAGCAAGCCTGTCAACAATCTCTAACTTTTCAAGAATAGCCTGACTTTTAGCTATCATGGTATGATAACCAGAATCAATCTGATCTTGCATGAAGCTGATTTTATTCCGTGCTTGTTCTAGGGTTTTGGTATGCAGCAATGCTAAAGCAGCTTGATTAGCAAATATTTCAAGCCATTCAAGATCATCCTGAACGAACAGCGCTCCATTCTTTTTGTTGATAAGCTCAATAACCCCTATACATTCATCTTTTACTCGCATAGGAACAGCCAACATGGTCCGCGACGGATAATTTATCTTCTGAGATATGCTCTTAAAATGTCTTGGATCATGTTCTACATCGTTGATAATGAGCGATTTATTGTGCTGCACAACCCATCCGGCTATTCCTTGACCGGCACTCACGGTAAAGTGCTGCACCTCGGCACCTTTTGAACCGAGGGCAACTTCAAAATAGAGCTTTTTGTCTGCTTTATCCAGCAACAGTAAACTAGCTGCCTCTCCGCCGCATAATCGTGCGGCAGATTCAAGAATACCGGTCAATAAGGTATGAACATCTTGATAGTCAGAATTAAGTGCTGTGTTAATTTCAATAAGCGTATTAAATTTCTGAATATCAATCGTTGACAACATGGCATACTCTATAGTTTGAGTCTCAATGTTTGAATACATCTCCAAGGGTATAGGTTGAACCGTCAGATTCTTCACTTGCCATGTACCGAGAAAGTTCATCACGCTGCACTTTTTTCTGATAGTCGCGAACAGAAAAAGCTACTTTTTGCTTATCCGGTTGTGCTTCAAGGACTACTGCATGTATTTTATCACCAGTATGGTAGCGCTTGAGCGCTTCGTCCGGATTTTCTTCACGGTTTTCAACAAGATTGGTTTTGTGAACCAATCCTTCAATACCGCCGGGAACACGGACAAAAATACCAAAATCGGTTACCGATGAGACTTCACCTTCAACAAGACTACCCGGTTTGTACGTACGGGCAAAATTATACCACGGATCCTCGGATAATTGCTTAATTCCAAGGCGTATACTCCGTGTATCCCGCTCGACCGCAATCACTATAACCTCGATCTCTTGCCCTACATGCAGATCGTTTTCTGGATGTTTTATCTTTCTGGTCCATGAAATATCTTCAGCGTGAAGGAAACCGTCTATTCCTTCTTCCAGTTGGATAAAGGCTCCAGTATTGGTAAGTTTAACTACTTTCCGTCTCAGCCGTGTTCCGACCGGATACCGCTCGTCAATAGTATTCCATGGATTTGCCGTAACTTGTTTTAAGCCTAATGAGACCCGACCTGCCTGCAAATCATAGCCGAGAATCATACATTCAACGCGATCTCCTATACTGACTACATCAGAAGGTTTTTGTATCTTCCTGATCCATGAAAATTCTGAAATATGGGCAAGTCCTTCAATTCCTTCTTCCAGCTCAATAAATGCGCCGAATTCGGTCAATTTAGTTACCGTGCCGGTTACAATATCGTTGACATGGTACTTATCTTCAAAATGCACCCACGGATCATCGGTAAAATGCTTTATAGAAAGGTTAATACGCTTGCCTTCCGGATCGATTCTAATAACCTTGAGCTTGATTTCTTGTCCTTTGTGTACAAAATCCTTGGGACGGGTTACATGCCCCCAGCTCATATCATTAATATGGAGAAGCCCATCAAAACCGCCTAAATCAACAAAGGCGCCGAAAGATGTAAAGCTTTTAACTATACCGACTATATCGGTACCAACCGGGGTATTTGCAAAAAACTCATTCCGTTTGCGCTCAATTTCTTCTTCAAGCCATTTACGACGATTCACAACTATATTGATTTTACCCTCAGAATAGATACGCTCAACATAAACAAGCGATTTTACTCCAAGCAGCTTTTCAACCTTTTCCACCCGCTGAACATCTGATTGACTAACAGGAAGAAATGCCGTTACATCCGGACTCAAACGAAAGTCATAGCCGCCTTTTACCGGCTTTTCGATGAATCCTTCAACCGGAGTATGATTTTCAAAGGCTTGTTTGATTCGTTTCCAAAAGAGCTTAACATCAGCTTTTTGCTTGGAAACAATGACTTCTCCGTGCCGACCTTCCTTGGAAATCAGAATTACAGAAACCTTATCTCCAATTTTAGGATTTGTTGTGAATTCGGTTATAGGAATCTTTCCTTCCGACTTGAGATTTACGTCTACAAAGATATGATCAGACGTTATCTGAATAACTTCACCCTCAACGAGCTGCCCCTCTTCTGCTACATCAAGAGATTTAAGATATTCTTCCTGTAATTGTGTCTGGATACTGTCCGAGGAGCTTTTTGACTTATCCATTGCCACTTCCACCTCTGCCATAAATTGGTCCTTTTTGTTGAATTTTATTTACTAATGTGTCATAAACTTCTTGTATGGTCAAGAGTGATGTATCAAAAATACAAACACCCGGTACAATTTTCAGGCTTCCTTCAACATTTTTTTGATCAAAGGAATCTCGTTCTGCTAGGGAGCGCTGAATTTCTTCCAAACTTTCGCTAGATATTCCTTGTTCAAACCGGCGCCGCGCCCGTGCATCAAGAGAGGCATCAAGGTAAAATCGGTATTCGGCATCAGGGAAAAGCACTGTGGTTATATCACGACCTTCTACCACTGCATTGGTATTCTGTGCGATGCGGCGGATAAGAGTGTTGACACGATGGCGCAACTGCACAATAGATGAAAATATTGAAACTTGTCGGTCTATTTCATCGGTATGTAAAAGCTCGGTTACATTTTCCCCGTTAAGATAAAGTGCGTTTCCTTGGTAATCGATCTGCACAGTCTGTACATACGCACATACTGCTTCAGTGTCTGTTACCGCGATCTGCCCTCGGATACAAGCGAGGGTAAAGGCACGGTAGATATTACCGGAATTGATGTAGGTAAAACCGAAATTTTCTGCAAGCATTTCTGATACAGTACTTTTTCCAGAGCCGGCAGGCCCGTCTATGGCTATGACCATGTATTAACTATACCATACTCCTGATAGTTTGTAAATCCACTTATACTGTTTATACTGTGTCTCAGAAGCAGCAAAAACGAGGTGTAGGTAGCGCCGAGACGATAACTCCCGTGTGGTCAAAATTTCATTATGCTACGGCTCATGTGCATAACTTGAGCCTTTACGCTTGCATCAAAGACTTCGTTATCCATGAAGAGACGATACCCGCCTCCTAATGCCGGCATTATCCGTGTTGTTATGTGTACTGTATCTGCTTTTGTTCTTTCTTTAAGAACTTTGATGAAGCTTGAACGTATCTCAGGCTCAAGAGGAGAAGCTGAATCAAGAATTATCGTTACAATACCTGAGCGCCGGTTTAACTCTTTTTCCAGCGCTGTTATCAGGTCTTGGCTGTAGTTAAACAGATGTTTTCGCACCAAAAGCACCACGGTCCGGCAGGCAAGTTCAGCGCCCCAACTTTCTGCACCTGCTTTTTTCAAGGCAGAACGCAGTATCGGCTCAAGACGCTGTGCATCATTAGTCCCCTCACAGTACATAATGCCAAGACCGTTTATCAGAGCTTTAAGCACAGATAAACTTTCGGTAGCACTCGTGCCGGCATTGTTGAAAAATGCCTGCACCCACCGATCCGCACTAAACATGGTTATTCAGTTCTTCTATCAAAGCTGCTGCAAAACGGCGGTTATCCTCACCGCTCAATTCTCGCTGTACGAGTTGCGATGCGGCTTGTACAACCAAAGCCGCAGCTTCAGCACGAAAAACCATGAGAGCAGCACGTCTGTCAGCTTCTATCTGCTTGCGAGCAGCGGCAGCTAGCGCAAGAGCTTCCTGCCGTCCGGCAGCAACAAGCCGATCGGCTTGTTGTTGAGCATCTTTTCGTGCCTGCACGATAATCTTCTCCGCTTCCTCTGCGGCATGGGTTAGCTGTTCTTCGTATTGCTTTACTAAAGCTTGCGCTTGCTTTTTACACTGTTCTGATTCATCGAGCGCTTTTTGAATCTTTGCAGTCCGGTTATCCATAAAGGCAGTTACCCGCTTAAAAAGTATTACCCGCAAGATCAGAAACAGTACCCCAATATTGATAAGGGTAATGAGAAAGGTCCACAGTGAGGGGGTGATCATGCTTTAGTAAAGATAAGTATAGCGACAACAAAACCATAAATAGCAGTCGCTTCAGCGAGGGCTATACCTAAAAAGAAGGCGGTCATAATTTTTCCGGAAGCTTCAGGCTGCCTGCTTATTGCTTCAGCGGTCCGCCCTGTTGCAATACCAATACCAATACCGGCTCCAAGTCCGGCCATAACTGCAATACCTGCTCCAATAAGAAATTCCATAATATTTTCCTCTCTTCTAAAAATAATAATATTTACACGACGGATACGCTTTAGCGCCGTGATAATTCGCGGGACAGGCGTTGAGCGCCGGTCTTTTGGTGTGAACCTTTTAAGCCTTTATTCAACCGCCTCTGCTACGAATAAGGTCGTTAAAAACGTAAAAATAACCGCCTGAATGAGACCATCAAAAAAATCGAAATACAAAGAAAGAATAACCGGCACAAAAATCGGCACCGGCAGCGATACTTCAATCAACATCATAATAATAAAACCGCCGAGAATATTGCCGAAAAGCCGCAGACACAATGATACGGGGCGGATGATATAATCCATCAGGTTGAACGGTAGCATCAGGGGAACAGGATGCAGCAGATTTTTACACCAGCCTTTGAACCCGCGGACCTTTAAGCCGCTGAACAGTACCAGCACGATAGACAAGAGCGAGAGAGCCGCCGTCAGGTTGATGTCGCGGGTGGGCGGCTTAATACTAAAGGGCGGCTCAATGTTAAAGGCGGCAATAGAAACCGGCGATAAAACCGGAATGATATTCGCGGTCAGTAAAAACAAAAACACCGTTCCTATGTAGGGAGCGAAGACCTTCGCCCGCCGACCCAAATACTGCGCTGAAAAGGTATTGCAGAATTCTATTGCCCACTCAAGAAAAACTTGGGCGCCGCGGGGAATTTCCTGTAATTTTCGGGTGATAAGCAGTGCGCCAGCAATAAGAAGCGCCATAACCACCCATGAAAGGACGACTGTTTCGTTAATAGTTATTGCTGTGATCTTTTCTCCCAGAAACGTAAATGCAAGAGATTCCGGCAGCGGAATTGAAAAAACCACTTTGAATTCTTCAAGCGTCTCTCTTATATTCACAATTTGCCCTCAATTCTTTCTGAAGAAGAAATCATCTTTGAAGTACTGTTTAAGCAGGTCTTCCGACAAAACATTGTGTTTGTTCATGTGCGTATACGTCTCTTCTAAAAAGCCCTTGGTCAGGTAAAAACACCCCAGGATAAAGAATTCTGAAATATCGCTGATGAACCCTATAGCCGCGTACATTTTAAGCGGATCGTCGTAGATAAAATTCGTCATAACATACTCAATCACCGTACGCTCGGCTAAATTAGTAGCGTAAATAACTTCAGAAATGGGGAAATTTTTACGCATACGGTCTTTACCCATGTTGACAAAGAAACTGCCAACCAGAGAACGATCCAAACCACGGTCAAGAGTGCGGGCAAGAAGCGGATAAAAGGTAGTATCTATCTCAATGAGCTGGATATCATCCAAAGAATTGTAGTGTTTGAGCTGGGGGGACTTACGGATTTTATCCTTCCATCGTCCCGCAAGTTCGCGGGCGTGAAAATTAAGCCCGTTGATGAGTGCTTTATCGACGACCATAGGGACAGTATAGCATATTGAAAGAATATAGCAATAGGTATTTCACCGCAGAACCCCGCATTCTCAAGACGATTTTTACCGTCCTATACTGTTCAGAAGTACCTGAGATACGCCTATGAGAGCGCCGAGGAGAGCGCCGAACAGGTTGATCCATTTAAGCTGATGCGCCATAACGTCTAAGACAATACGCTCTACCCTGATCATATCAAGAGCGTTGATCCTATCAGAAACGAGAGTCTTGATATTGATAGAAGAAAGGATCGCACTGATTTCATCCTGCGCAAGCGCCAAAATCTTATCAGCCAGAAAACAATCAATTTCTTCTTTCCGTGCAGGGTCAAGGGAGAAGAATTCGGCAAGGCTCTTCTCCTGATAGGTCTCAAAGAGGTATGCCCAGAGAGAAGCGGAAAGAGTATTTGTCCGTATTGTATGCAGAAGAGAAGCGACGAGGTCCTTTATCTTAAGAGAGGACAGAGCGCCGAGGAGCTTGTGCAAGGGTACATCAGCATAACGGACCAGATAGGCGCTTAAGACTTCCGCAAGAGAATGCGCCGAATCCGTATGCGATAAAAACCGCTCTACTACACCAAAGAGGAAGTCTAAAAAACGCTGGCAGTTCTGCTTGTCCTTCACCATGCCCTCGATTTGCGCGATAAGATCGTCAATGATTTCAGGCATACGCTCCTTTAAGGTGTCATTGTACCCTCCCATTGAGAAGAAAAGACGCTGCAATGTCCCTAACTTTAACAAAACATGGGAAAGGAATCGCTGTCCTTGGCTTTCAAGTTCGTTACGGATTTCCTTTTTATGCAGGAATTGGATGAGCGCGGCGGTAAACTGGGGCATTTCTTTCTGCACGACGGCAATAACCATGCCGGCTATGCTTTGTGCGTGCGCCTGCACCTGTGTTTTAAGGAGTTGCTCAAGATGTTCCTGCACGGTATCCACCTGTTCAGCGCCCAGAATGTCCTTTATGCTCTGAGTACGCAGGTCGGTACTGGTATCTAGGTAGCTGAGAATGCTCTCAAGCAGCGTATCGACAAAAGAATCAAAAGCCGGTGAATTAAAGAAATCACGGAAGAGGCGGGAGAAGGGATTATCAACCTGTACCGCGCTCTTAACCGTAGAAAGCGGCTTATTGAGCGCCTGTTCCGTATACGAGGCGATTGAACTTGTGAGGGCAGCTTTGACATCAGCACGGCTGAGGCGTTCACGCAGCAGCTCCGGTGTGAGCAGGTCGCGTTCTACCATTGACCCGATGTTGTCGGCAAGTTTATACCGCTGTCGGGGCAGTATACCCGGCGTAAAAGGAACCCGTATTTTGCCTAAATAGCATGCCCTCAAAGGTCTAAAAAGCATTTTTATAGCCAGCGCATTGGTAACATAGCCGATAAATGCTCCCATAAGCGGCGGGATAAGCCAAGAAAAAAGCTGATTCATGGGTAAAACTATACACCTTTTTACAGAAAAGAGAAAAGCATGCACATTCATCAGCCGCTCTTTTCTTATCGAATCGGCGTACACCCTTTCTGAGCCTCCCTGCTCATTAAAAACGACTCATTCTTAAGGTAAAACGAGTCATTCTTAACGTACAACGACTCATTCTTAACGTAAAACGAGTCATTCTTAGTGTAAAACGAGTCATTCTTAATGTAAAACGACTCATTCTTAACGTACAATGACTCATTCTTAATGTAAAACGAGTCATTCTTAACGTACAATGACTCATTCTTAATGTAAAACGAGTCATTCTTAATGTACAATGACTTATTCTTAATGTACAATGATCCATTCTTAACGTAAAACGAGTCATTCTTAATGTACAATGACTCATTCTTAATGTACAATGATCCATTCTTAAGGTAAAACGAGTCATTCTTAATGTACAATGACTTATTCTTAATGTAAAACGACTTATTCTTAATGTACAATGATCCATTCTTGATTAAGAACGGGGCGGTTCTAACGTCAAAGGAGCGAGGTCTGTCCGTGGGTGGGCGAGGTCTGTCCGTGAGGGGGCGAGGTCTGTCCGTGGGTGGGCGAGGTCTGTCCGTGGGTGGGCGAGGTCTGTCCGTGGGTGGGTGAGGTCTGTCCG
>JAISMB010000068.1 GCA_031276945.1 Spirochaetaceae bacterium
GAATTATAATGATGCTCAAATTTATCTTGAGCATTTTGGAAATAAAATTGTTCTCGAGAAGAAATTAAATATTCAAGCTGGCAATGGATATTTTGGCTTAAAAAAAGGTCGATATGCAAAGTCTAAAATTGCCGCAGTACTTGAATTAAGTAGATTATCTCAAAACGACTGGTTAAGAAAAGATATAGAAAATCGGGATAAAATATTTGTTCTCGAAATATTGTCTTTCATAAAAGAAAATATCGCCTAAAGGAAATAAAGTAAGATAACAAGATGAAAGAAAACAGAACGCACTGCACAGACACGACATCAGTGATAGGCTTGGGAAAAGATAAAAGAATTACTGCCGGGAAGGGCAGGGAAACGGGGGCGGATGGCTCAGGACTGTCGACAGTTTATCAACGCAGTATCGTGGATTATCAGACCCGGCGTTCCTTGGAGAGATTTACCACCTGAATACAGTGATAGGCTTGGGAAAAGATACGTGAACCAGGTAATAGACACCACAGCTTAAACTTGAAACCTTTGGAGGTTTTTGCTTCTCCAATCACGGTGAGAAAGAGTTTTTTCATCTCCTTCGGCTCTAATTCAAAAGCGTCTCTGTTTACTTTTGAAGTAACATGATAAGTCAGACCTTGGTCTGTGAGTCCACGAGGCAAATTATGCGCTGCCATAATACTTATATAAGGGGGCTGACTGTGCTTTTTGATTCAATTTAGAGCAAAATATTTTTTATTTATTTTTGACGGCGAGGTCTGTCCTATCTACCATCTACCATCTACCTTTTGACGACACCCCCTAGGTCAGACCTCGAAAGCTTAGTTCACTTTGAACAGGGCGGACGGGCGGATTGCGGACTGAAAGTAGGCGCGATGCGTTGAATACTAAAAGCAGCATTACGCCGACATCAGCAACTAACGCCAGCCACATATTCATATAACCAGCAATCGCAAGGGTAATACAGAGCAGTTTTGCGGTTAAAGCGCAGACTACATTGACCGTAACAACGCGGCGTATCCTTTTTGCCCCGGCTATTGCCTCAGGCACAAGGCAGGGATCGCTTGTTTGGATGATCACGTCCGCCGCTTCTACTGCCACAGCGGCGCCTGAACCCATAGCAATCCCCAAGTCCGCACGGGCAAGGACCGGCGCATCGTTTATGCCGTCGCCAACAAAAACAGTCGTCCCCCGCACGGTCAGTTTTTCAATTTCAGTAACTTTATCCGCTGGTAATAAGCCCGCTTTAACCGTGCCTATGCCTACCTCTGTCGCAATGCCCTCTGCGCTGGCAGCAGAATCGCCTGTGAACATAAGCGTCTGGGCGATACCGAGCTGTGAGAGCCAGCGCACTGCCGCAGCCGCACCCCGTTTAAGCCTATCGCCTATCAGTATTCTGCCGTAAAAAACACTGTCCCGTGCAACATAAACCACCGTCTCAGATGCCCTCTCTGCCTCCGGGAGCGCTATGTTCCGCGCTTCAAGCAGTCGGCGGTTTCCCGCAAGCATGAGCGTCTTTTCATCCTGCACTGCCACCCCTTGTCCGGCGATTTCCTGAAAATGAAAGCTGCCTATGCCAGCGTACGGCGCTATGCCGTTTTCCTTGGCATAGGCGCACACAGCACGGGCAACAGGATGGTTTGACTCCTGCTCAATCGTGCGGGCAAGGGTGAAAAGTTCCGCTACGGTAATACCGGGAGCCGGTTCTACCGCCGTAACTGAAAATTGCCCCTCGGTGAGCGTGCCGGTTTTATCAAAAGCAAGGAAGCGGGTTTTGCACAGAGTATCAAGGTGCACCGCCCCTTTTACCATAATGCCGCGGCGTGAAAGCCCTCCGATACCGGCAAAGTACGCAAGCGGTATGCTCACGACCAGCGCGCAAGGGCAAGAGACGACCAAGAGAATAAGGGCGCGGTAAACCCAGTCGCTCAAGGCGGCGTTAGGCAGGAGAAGCGGCGGCACCACGGCAATAAGCACGGTGAGAGCTACCACGATGGGCGTATAGACACGGGCAAAGGCAGTAATAAACCGCTCCGGACGGGCTTTAGCTTCCTGCGCATCCTTAACCAAGGCTATGATACGAGCAGCCGAGGATTCGTCCGCCTTTTTTGTACTGGTCATAATCAAGACCCCGTTAATTGAGGTGCTGCCGGAATAGACTGTAGTACCAGCTTTGACCTGAACCGGCTTTGATTCCCCTGAAAGCATAGCTTCATTGACCAAGCCGCTTCCTTCAATGATAGTACCGTCAAGAGGGATGCGTTCCCCCGCCCGTACCAAGATAGTCGCCCCCGGTTCGACCGTATCTGCCGGATATTCTTCCCAGCCGTCAGCGGTTTTTATCCGTGCTGTATCTGGTTTAAGCGCGAGGAGCGCATTAATATCGTCTTGAGAGCGATCAATCGCTGCATCTTGGATAAGCTCACCGACTAGATAAAAGAGCATAACGCCGGCAGCTTCTTCCCATTCGCCTATGCAAAAAGCCCCAATAGTAGCGATTGACATGAGGAAATTCTCATCAAAAGGATGCCCGTTTCGGATATTGCAAAAAGCTTTCTTGAGTACCGGCAAGCCGGCAAGAAGCCATGAGCCGACATAGCAGAGCAGAGCTGCCACGCGCGCTGTCTTGAGAAACAAAAAGCCTGCACCCCAGAGGGCAAGAGCTAGAGCAAAAACAAGAATGCGCCTTACCGGTATGGTATAGCCTCTGAAGCGGAGCTGAGCGCTGCGAGTGTTTTCTTCCGATTCATGGTTATGGCAGCAAACATCATTTTTCATACTTATTTCCCCTCGCCCAGATGTTCTCGGGCAAAATCAAGAATAGAATGAACGTGATCATCATCCAGAGAATAGTAAATCACGCGACCGTCCCGGCGGCTTTTGACTAACCGTACTTGTTTTAAGCTTGCAAGATGATGACTCACCGAAGAAACACCGGCGCCTATACTCACAGACAGATCAAAGACACATAGTTCTCCCGCGCCAAGCGCATACAGAATCTTCAAGCGGGTCGGATCGGTGAGAACCTTAAAAAAAGTTCCTAATGCCTCTAATTCCTGCTGCGGCGGGAGTGTTTCCGTTGCCTGCTCTACTTTTTCTTGATGAAAGACGACTAAAGCCATAAGGTCTCCTTAATTACTTGAATGCTTGAATAATTGAATAACTGTTCAATCATAGTAAACATCGCTTGTTTTGTCAAGAGGAAAAGCGTTTCTTGACCTGAGGTTTTTGTCTGTTATGGTCTTATATTGCGTATCAATACCTTGCATACCCTGAGCTATTTTTGGTAATATACCCTAACCATATATACGGGGGGTTTTTATGACAATAAACGAGATGTTTGGGCAAAGCGGTATACTTACCTTACTCGGCATGGCGATTGTGTTTGGTTTTTTAATCATCATGATAGTCAGCATAACGGTAGTTGGTAAGATTATTCATGCTTTAGGCTTGGACAAGGATTTACAGCAAAAACCGGTTCCAGCAGCGAGCGCTACTCCAAGCGTTACGGCTGCCAATACGGCACAGGGTGCCGCAGTAACAGCTGCAATTAGTGCAGCCGTAAGCGAGTACCGTAAAACACACTCTTAATAATGAATACTTTTCATTATTATATCTTTTAAATCTTAATACAGGGGGAACAGTTGATACCCCCGGAGGGAATTATGGCAAAGATTAAACTTACTGATTTGGTACTGCGCGATGCACACCAATCTCTTTTTGCAACCCGCATGGTAACGGCGGATATGCTGCCGATTGCGCCAAAGCTGGACAAAGTCGGTTTTTGGGCACTCGAAGCATGGGGCGGGGCAACATTCGATTCTGCTATTCGGTTCTTGAACGAGGATCCCTGGGAACGACTCCGTAAGCTCAAGGCAGCTCTGCCGAATACTAAAATTATGATGCTCTTGCGTGGTCAAAATCTGCTCGGCTACCGGCACTATGCCGATGATGTTGTCGCAAAATTTGTTGAGGCAGCGGCTAAAAACGGTGTTGATGTATTCCGGATCTTTGATGCACTCAATGATCCGCGTAACTTTAAGGCGGCGACCGATGCGGCGAAGAAAACCGGCAAACATATTCAAGCTGCTATTTCTTATGCGGTTACGCCCTTCCATACACGGGAGAAATACGTGGAGCTTGCCAAAGAATATGTTAAAATCGGTGCAGACTCCTTAGCAATTAAAGATATGTCCGGACTGCTCAAGCCTTACGAAGCCTATGAGCTGGTAAAAGCCTTAAAAAAAGAAATAGCTATTCCCATCGAAATCCATACCCATGCTACAACCGGTATGTCGGTAGCAGCTTTAGTTAAAGCTGCCGAGGCTGGTGCAGATATTCTTGACACAACTATTTCTTCTCTCTCGATGGGCACCAGTCATAGTCCAACCGAAACTATGGTTGAGATTTTCAAGGGAACACCGTATGATACTGAGCTTGATTCTACGCTCCTCCTTGAAATCGCCGCCTATTTTCGTGAGGTGCGCAAGAATTACAAGCAGTTTGAATCAAGTTTCCTTGGTGCAGACACGCGCATCCTCGTCTCGCAAGTTCCCGGCGGTATGCTTTCAAACCTTGAAAGCCAGCTTAAACAGCAGGGCGCATCCAGCAAGATGGATGATGTGCTGAAAGAAATCGCCATTGTCCAAAAGGATTTTGGCTATCCTTCTTTGGTTACTCCAACCAGTCAGATAGTCGGCACTCAGGCGGTATTCAATGTACTCTTCGGTCGGTATAACCGGCTGACCGCTGAGTCTATGGACTTGCTTGCTGGAAAGTACGGCGCTTGCCCAGCGCCCAAAAACCCTGAGGTGGTCAAAAAAGCTCTGGTAGAACTGAAGCTCGAAACGGAAGTTACCCACCGTCCGGCTGATGATATTCCTCATGAATACGACAAATTGGAGCAGGAAACCAAGAAACTCTTGGGAACAGAGTCTGTCTCTGTGGAAGATGTCTTGACCTATGCTATGTTCCCCAAAGTTGCGCCTGATTTCTTCAAGAAGCGCAGTCAGGGACCTATCCAATTCACTGCTGAAGCGCCGGCTCCTCAGCCTACAAAGCCTCCGGCTCCTCAGCCGGCACCGGATGTAGCTGCTCGGTATACCGTTGTAGTCAATAGTGTCAATTACGATGTTGTTGTGCAACCGGCTGGCACAGTGGCTATTGCCCCGGCACCGGCTGGACAAAGTTCATCTGCGGCGCCGGCTCCCCAGCCTGCCGCAGCTCCCTCTGGCGGAGGGACAGTCCTCCCCGCGCCTGTTGCCGGTACCATAATCCGGTATGCAGTGGCTGAAGGCGCACAGGTTAAATCCGGTGATACCGTTGTTATTATCGAGTCAATGAAAATGGAATTGGAAATCAAGGCAACAAGTGCCGGTAAGATACATTTCCTTGTTCCCACCGGAACACAGGTTACCGCCCAGCAGCCCTTGGCAGAAATTGCCTAGCCGATCTTAAAGGAAAGTGTATGCTTAGCACTAAAAAGAATCCGGTATGGGTTACCAAAGTCTGTCTTCTTATGCTTGGCGGGGCGTTTATCTTCTCACTTATGCCCCGCATAGCAGCCCAAGTAAACGGTCAGACCGGTATCTATGATCCGGCATCAATTAACAACATGGAAGGGCTTATCCCCGGCACAGAAAACGGCGCAATTCCGGATATTTCGGTCGGAAGCTTCCTCAAGAAATTTGCGGAAACAACCGGTTTGTCGGCTTTTATCACCGATGCAAACGAGCTTATTACTCCGGCTGGACTGCCCATAACTATTTTCGGCTGGCAGGAACTGCTTATGGTGGCTGTGGGGTTTCTCATAGTCTGGCTTGGTGCGGCGAAAGGCTTTGAGCCGCTCCTGCTCATTCCCATAGGTTTTGGAACGATTTTCGTTAATATTCCGTTTGCCGGCATCGGCAATCCGGGACATCTGCTTGAAACCGGCTATCGTGAAGGACAAGGCTTTCTTGACCTTATATACAACTCCGGTGTCGGTAACGAATTCTTCCCCCTGTTTATCTTTATGGGCATAGGCGCTATGACGGACTTCGGTCCGCTTATCGCTAATCCAAAGACCGCGCTCTTAGGCGCCGCCGCCCAGTTTGGCGTGTTCGGGACTCTTTTCGGCGTTACTGCAATGAATCTGATCCCGGGGGTCAACTTCAACCTCAAGGAAGCCTGCGCCGTTGCCATTATCGGCGGTGCAGATGGTCCGACGACTATCTATATTGCGGCAAAACTTGCCCCCAAGCTCCTTGCAACCGTTGCTGTTGCCGCCTACTCGTATATGGCGCTTGTACCGCTCATTCAGCCGCCTATTATGAAGGCTCTGACGACACAAGAAGAACGGCTCATCCGCATGAAACAGTTGCGACCGGTACCGAAGGTAGAACGTATTCTCTTTCCGATGGTGGTTTTTGGACTGGCTATTATGCTCCTGCCTTCTTCGGCGCCGCTCATAGGCTGTCTCATGTTCGGCAATTTTATAAAAGAATGCGGTGTGGTCGAGCGGCTTTCAAAAACATTGCAGAATGAACTTATGAATATTGTCTCCATTCTGCTTTCGCTCGGTGTTGGAAGCCAGATGACCCCTGAGAAGTTTCTCAATCCAGCCTCGCTTTCTATTGTGGCATTAGGCTTAGTGGCATTCTGCATTGCAACAGCCACTGGTGTGATGGTTGCCAAGTTTATGAACCTCTTTCTCAAAGAGAAGATCAACCCGCTTATTGGAAGCGCCGGCGTTTCCGCCGTGCCTATGGCAGCGCGTGTTTCTAACAAGGTCGGTCTTGAGTATGATCCGGGCAACTTCCTGCTTATGCACGCCATGGGACCAAACGTGTCAGGCGTCATTGGTACGGCTATTGCAGCCGGCGTTATGATTGCAACGTACGGCTGATAAAAAAGAACGGGAACTAAGGCAGGGTGCAGTGGGTAAGGAAGCGCAGAGAATAACGGCTTTCCCGCCCGCTGCACCCTCTTTTTGTTTAGTATCCTCGCAAATCTTTTATTTCTCTGCCCGTGAGCTACCATCCTTGTTGGAATTAAGAATAGGTCAGACCTCGCTCACCTCATAGGACAGACCTCGCCTTCAAAGAAACAGACCTCGCCGCCATGGAAACAAAGCCTAATGGAATCAAAAGTCAGTCCTCAGGATAGGTCAGACCGAAAAAAACTTTCAAAATAGCCTTGACAGAATCGCAAGACTGATGTATATATTATTATAAGCAAAAAAAAGGCGGACAATAACCGTTCGCAGACTATGAAACAGATGAAGATTTAGGTTTTCTTAACTTACTTTGTGTTTAAGAGGACCGCAGCCAGTTCTACCTACCAAAGTTGTTCTGGCTACGGTAAACCGCACACGAAGTGCAGAGACCAATATATTTACAAACAATATTTTCCGTCAATGCGTACTTCGTGTTCGTCCTCTTATCTATACGTTTGGGCTTGTGCTTGAACATATTTCT
>JAISMB010000148.1 GCA_031276945.1 Spirochaetaceae bacterium
GATGGAGGCAAGAGGTTTTGTTTGACTGTGAAGCCATGCTAAGTCTACCGGTAATTCTGGCTCTATACCAATGGCTTTCTGCACAATAGCGGCTGTTCGTGCCGGATGCCCCGTTGATAGGTTCAGAGGGCTGACACGGTGCGGTCAGGGTGGCTGACTAGGCGAGGTCTGACCTACCCTGCCTCCGAAGGTCAGAGACCAGCCCTTTGAGCGTTCAATTTCCTATTTGACAAAGCACCCAAGAAAAGATAGTATCATTCTCATGCTCCTTAGAATAAGGAATTGTCATGGTGCATAATACACACCTTTACCAGCAAGGTTCTCGACCCTTTCTTTCCTTTATTTGTTGTCCAGCCCTGTGCGCCAACCGCTTGTCCGAAAGAAAAAAGACCCCTCCAAGAAACGTTTTTACCCTGAAGAACAGGCGGGCTTGAGCATGATAAGCAAGAAAACTTTGTCCCTACGCGCTTCTATTATACTGCTGTTTATCATAGGGTTTTTGATTTTTACCGTTATTGTTATTGTCATTGCCCAAGGTATTATCCCCACTACCCTCATCCAGTCAGAGAAAGAGAGGGCGTATAGTCAACAAGGGGCGATAAAGCAGCTCTTTGAAGCCGAGCAGCGCCGTATTGCCATACACACTGAAGATATAGCTGTCTGGATAGATACCGTGCGGTTTATTAAGGGTGAGTACCCGCAATTCATTGAGACAACATGGAAAGACAGCTCGCCTGCGGAGCTGTACAAGGTGAACTTTGTGTTCATAAACGATACTGCCGGCAACACTGTCTATGCCGAAGGTTATGATTTTATGCAGCGCCAGCCGCTTGCTATTCCTGCCGGCTTTTTTGAATATTTCAATTCGTTTTCAGACGAAGCCTTAAAGCGGTATCATGCGCTTGAGGCAGCAAAGAAGGACGGACAAAACATACTCTATGCCGGTATACTGTTTTACAGTACCGTACCGTATTTTTTTAGCATTATGCCGGTCATACCCATGACCGCCAGTGAACCGGCTGGCACCTTGGTTTTTATTACGGTGCTGAATAATGAGTATTTACAGTCTATTACCGGACACACCGATATGTCTTTTAAGATGAGCCAAGAGCCGGAGCAAAACCCTCCTGAAAACTCTTTTATATCCTTGAAGACAGAGATCGTCTTGCCTTCCTTAAGCTTATCTGATGTCTTCGGTAATCCTATTTACTTGCATATAAAAACCACAGTCAGCTTGTACTCGCAGGGGAAAAAAACCCTCAATCTTATTGAGACGGCATTGATAAGCGGCTTTATAATCTTTTCCCTTATTTTGTATGCTCTTATAGTCCGCTACTTCATCAAGCCCATAGAACGGCTTATTGCCGATATATATCAAATAGACCCTGAAAAACGGATAGCCGCCGATGATTATGCACTCAATACTGAATTGCAGTTATTGACTACTTCAATCAATACTATGCTGCAAAAAATAGAACAGTCCACGATTTCTTCTACCTTTTTGCACTATATTCTTAACGAGATAGACGCCTGTATCATTATTACTGATATGAATACCGATGAACTGCTCTTTTTTAACAATCAAGTAAAGAAACAATTCCATTTTGATGATGAAGTCATCGGCAGTATCTGTTGGAAAGTTATGCAAAAAGGAATGACTGAGCGCTGTCCTTTCTGTCCGGTGCCCCAGATACTTGAGCATAAAACAGAAAATAATACAAAATCGCTGATTTACGAGCAGTTCAATTCCGTTACAAACCGGTATTACCGGGTAGCAACAGGCATTATTAACTGGGTTAACGGCAAGCAGGCAGTTTTGCAACACCTGATAGATATTACAGACTTAAAAGAGGCAGAATCACTTATCAAGAGACGTTTACAGCAACAGAAGCTCTTGGCGGCTATTGCACAAAGCTTTGTTTCATCTGAAAATCTCTCAGACACCATTGAAAATACGCTGATGATGCTGGGTATGTTTCTGCAGGTAACTAAATTAGAACTTGCACGGGTCGATAAAGAAAAGCAGAAAATTGTATTTGAATACACCTGGCATAATGAAGGACACCGGAATGAGTTATTGGGGCATTCTTTTTATTTTGGTCCAGGGCAGTTGCTCTATGATAGCTTTGTAACCAGTGGCGATGTGTATTATATTTGTGATGATTGCAGTCAAGTCCCCGGCGTAACCATGTCCGATCCGGGAATAGTAAAATCTTCCGCTATTATTCCTGTTATTACCTACAATTCATTATGGGGCATTCTCTTTATCGAAGAATGTCAAAAACAGCGCTCCTGGGATGAAAGCGATATTCAGGTTTTCCGTCTTATTGCCAGTTCTCTTGCCGGTAGTATTATCCGCCGCCAAGCTGAAGAGCAACTGATGCGTATGTCTTACATTGTCAACAGTTCACCTCAGTATATTGCCTATATCACCCCTGCCGGTCAGTATGAATATTTTAATTCCGGAGCATCAGTATTAACCGGCTATTCAAGCGAAGAGCTTATGGAAGGCGGGCTTTATTTCATGTTTGATGATGAAACAGTTCATCTCATCAAAAAGACGTATATTCCAATAATATATGAAAAAGGGTATCTCCAAATAGACTTGCCTGTAAGACGGAAGGATAATGAGAGGCGCACGTTTTCCTTTACCATCTTCACCGTTACTTCTAATAATGATCGCATTGGTATAATTGGTTTAGATATTACCGAGAAACACCTCCTACAGCAAGAATTGATAGCGGCAAAAGAACTGGCAGAACAATCAAATAAGGCGAAAACTAGCTTTCTTTCCCGTATGAGTCATGAAATGCGCACTCCCATGAATGCTATTATTGGGATGACCGCAATAGCTCAAGCCTCCCATGATAAAGAGCGTATGGAGTACTGCCTCAACAAGATTAACGACGCATCAATACATCTGCTCGGTGTCATCAATGACATTCTTGATATGTCTAAAATTGAAGCCGGTAAATTTGAATTGTCGTATTCTGAATTTAATTTTGAGAAGATGCTCCTGCGCGTAACTAATGTTATGAATTTCCGGATTGATGAAAAACAGCAAAATTTTGTCGTTCATCTTGATCGTACTATACCGAAATGGATTTATTCTGACGAACAGCGCCTAGCTCAGGTCATCACTAATCTCTTATCCAATGCGGTTAAATTTACACCGGAAAACGGAAGCATTACGCTTTCTGTGGAAGATACTACCCCGGAAACGATGGATCGCTCGGTAGAGAGCAACTTGCGGATTACGGTCGTTGATACCGGCATCGGCATTTCGCACGAGCAGCAGAAACGACTCTTTACCTCTTTTGAGCAGGCTGACGGCAGTATAGCACGGAAGTTTGGCGGAACCGGTCTGGGGCTTGCCATCTCGAAAAATATTGTTGATCTTATGGGCGGTGCAATCTGGATCGAGTCGGAAGAAGGGAAGGGAGCGGCATTTATTGTGGAGATAACCGTTGCCGTGCGTCAGGTTGCAGAAGAAACGGTATACCCCATAGACTGGCATAAATTGCGGGTTCTTGTGGTTGATGACTCGCCTGATATTCTTGAATATTTTAAGTATTTTGCAGAAACAATCCATATACAGTGCATAACCGCTTTGAGTGGCGCAGAAGCCTGCCGTATCCTTGAGCATACAGAGCCTTTTGACATAATCTTTGTTGATTGGAGAATGCCGGTTATGAACGGCATAGAATTGACCCAGAAGATTAAGCACGACTATAAGCATAAAGCAGTGGTCATTATGATATCGGCTACAGAATGGGCTACCCTTGAAGATGAGGCAAAAAAGGCTGGTGTCGATGGATTCATTGCCAAACCGCTCTTTCCTTCAGTCTTGGTGAATTGTATCAATGATCATCTTTCTATGAGAAAAAGTACCGCACCTATCTCTGAGCAGGAGCAGCAGAGTATCATTGAGATCTTCGCCGGTTTAGAGATACTGCTTGCCGAGGATGTTGAGATTAACCAAGAAATTGTGATAGCTCTGCTTGAAGAGACCGGCGTTACCGTTACCTGCGCTGACAATGGTCTTAAAGCAGTTGAAATGTTTGCGGCGGCGCCGGCACGCTATGCCCTTGTTTTAATGGATATTTCCATGCCTGAAATGGACGGCTTTGAGGCTACCAAAAGAATCCGGGCGCTCTCGCATCCGCAGGCAAAGACCGTCCCGATTATTGCCATGACTGCCAATGTCTTCCGTGAAGATATTGAACAATGCCTTGCCAGCGGCATGAATGACCATCTGGGCAAACCCATTGATATAGAAGAAATGATGACAAAACTGAAACACTATCTCCTTTAGTCGCAAGCCCGCCTGAACGGCAACCGGAGCGGGCAGTGACGGCTACAGATGGCGGATAAAGTTTGTCCATACCCGCGGCTCTGCCGGCGGTCGAGCGGGAGCTGCGGCATGCAGTGCGTTAAGCAGCCAT
>JAISMB010000149.1 GCA_031276945.1 Spirochaetaceae bacterium
AGGTCAGTCCTCCATGCACTATCAGTTACCAGAGAAACAATGCTGACAATGCCGTGTTCACGGTGGTATGCACCGCTGTACTGCCATTGTTCAGGCTTCTGCACCAATCCTGCTGCGACAGGGTTTTGATCAATGTAGTTATACACAGTCCAAAAGTCCTTCTCATCCTTGATCTCGCGTGAATAAAACCGATCTCCCCAGAAATAACCGGTTTTATGGTGTTTCTTATTCCACCTGATGGCAAAAACCATCTTGATCCATTTCAATATATTAGAGAGACTCTGCCCTTTTTCAGGCGTAATGAGAAAGTGGAAATGATTACCCATAATGCAAAAGTTCCACAGCTTAAACTTGAAACCTTTCTTGGTTTTTGCTAGTTCAATCACGGTGGGAAAGAGTTCTTTCATATCAACTGGATCTAATTCAAAAGCGTCTCTGTTTACTTTGGAAGTAACATGATAAGTCAGACCTTGGTCTGTAAGCCCACGGGGCAAACGATGTGTAGACATACTAGCTATATATGGAGCTAACTCTGCGTTTTGATTCAATTAGAGCAAAATATTTTTTATTTATTTTTGACGGCAAGGTCTGTCCTATCTATCTATGACACCCCCTAGGGTGTAGAACAGTGCGCCCTATGCCTGCCGCGTTTCGTGCGGTGATGGGTCTCTGAATAAGCCTCATCCTGCGAATATCAACTGGCAATGCGAGAAACGAGGATGGCGCGGGCAGTTTACGCCCTTCAATAAGCTATTCATTAAATGGCAGTACAGTGGCGCATACCATCGGGAACACGGGATTACAAAGATAGTTTCTCTGGTAACTGACACAGCTTGGCGGTCAGACCTTAAACTGCTTTTGTTAAGGTCTGACCTCAACTATGAATGCACCGGTTTTCTGATCGCGTTTTTGAGGCGCACGGTCGGGAAGAGGAAGCAGCGTACCAGAATCGTAAGCTTTGATAGCAGCTTTTTTACCGGTTAATAAAACAAGTCCGCGCTCAGAGCAGGCATACCGTCCGTACTGAGCATGGTCAGCACGGTCAATCGGAAAAGCATCTGATACAATCCGCAAGCCTTTCGTACAACTGCCGGTACTGCCGGCAAGGAGGAAACTGAGCGTTGCTCTCTCTTTAGGAATCCCTGCCGCAGCCGACAAGTTGAGTAACGCCGGCGGAGCGTCATCGGTACTAAAGGCAAAATGACACCATTTAGCATCTGGACTGTCTGGACAGGGACAAGTGCTGGTGTGTGGACACGGCGACAGACAGGGAAAGCCGGCAGTGTGCAGCGCTGTTCTGAGTGCGCTTATCAATTTGCCGGAGCGTGGAATACCCGGCTCTACTACCAATACCATGCCATCAGGGGTGGTACGTGCCGTAAGCAGGTGTGCGGCTCTCTCTGCAATGCCAGCTAGAGCTGTGTGAGGCGATTCGTATTCTTCATTTAAGACCATACTCGCTGTAATCAGCGCTGCCTTAGGTCCGTGAACTGGTGCTGAGAGCGATGCACGGATGGTTTTTATATGCCAGTGCGGACAGTCCAGCAGAGAAGAGAAGAGTTTTTTGCCAGCCTCAAGAGCTGCTCCGGCACGATCAAGACAGCGGAATTCAAGGTGCTTTGTTCTCAAATCCGGACGGGCTATCCAGAGCGCGAGAGGAAAAGTCAACGGACCTGAACCAAGGTCGGTAAGAGCATCCCCATCCTGTAAGGTAAGAGGCAATGAAGGTAAAAGCCGGCACAGACGGTACACATTCCAAGGGAGAAAATACCGCAGATAAGCTGAAAGTTTGGGTGGATCGTTAAGGTAGATACAGGTTCGCACAGGGCGATGAGCGGTAAACAACTGGGAAAGGTCTGCTACGGTCCGTAGCAGCTTTCCCTGAAAGCGTGCAGGTATCGGAAACAGCGCTTCTACCCGCTTAGTCAGCGTATTTATAGAATGCAGCGCCTCTGGACTAAGCGGTGAAAAAAGATTCACTCGATTCCAAGTAGTTTACTGTACGCATCAAGAGCTGTATCGCCGGATTGACCAGATAAAACTTTTTTGGTAAGTATCTTGCCTAATTGTACACCCTCTTGATCAAAACTATTGATATTCCACACAAAACCTTGAAACATAACTTTGTTTTCAAAATGCGAGAGCAAAGCCCCCAGAGATGCCGGATTCAAGGTCTTTCCATAAATAAGTGTTGAAGGACGAGCGCCCGGAAATTCTTTAGTACGATTTGCACCGCTTACCGGTTGTCCTTTTGCAAAAGCGACAATTTGAGCGGCAAGATTTGCAAGCAGCTTGGTCTGATTTGTTGAATCCTCAACCATAATATCATCCCCCCGCTGATTCTTGCTGAAGCCGATAAATTGGAGTGGTACAATATCCGTTCCCTGATGGAGAAGCTGGTAGAACGAGTGCTGCCCATTCGTGCCTGGCTCGCCGAAAACAATCGGTCCGGTTTTGTATGATACCAGATGCCCATCTTTGTTGACCCGCTTACCATTAGATTCCATGTCCAGTTGCTGTAAATGAGCTGGGAATCGTGAAAGAGCTTGGCTGTAGGGCAGAATTGCCGTTGCTGCATAGTTGAGAAAATTACGTTCCCAGACTCCAATTAAAGCATCAAGTAGAGCGGCATTCTTCTGTATTGAAGGCTCAAGTGCAAGACGGTCAGCCTCGTGCGCACCGGCAAGAAGCTCCGTGAAAGTCATACTCCCATAAGCAAGCGATAAAATAACAGCGCCCACAGATGAGGTTGATGAATACCGACCGCCTATAAAATCATCAATATAAAACGAGTCTAAGTACGCTTTATTGTTAGCAAGAGGACTTGTCTCACTGGTAACGGCGACCACATGCTTTGCCGGATCCAAACCAGCCCTCTGCAATGACGACTTGACTAAAAGCTCGTTGGCTAGTGTTTCTTGCGTGGTGCCACTTTTGGAGACCAGTATAAAAAGCGTCTGTTCTAAAGGGAGAGCGCTTAAAACTTGTGTGCCATCATCCGGATCAACATTGGATATAAAATATCCATTCATCCGTTTCCTACCAACTGTTGTTGCCCAGCCTTCAAGAGCAAGGTATAAAGCGCGCGGTCCCAAATCAGAGCCGCCGATTCCTATCTGTACGGCTGTGGTAAAGGGTTTGCCGGTACTGCCGCAGATTGTTCCGTTATGCACTGACTTTACAAAAGCTGCAATTCGTTCCTGTTGGCTGAGGTAAAAAGCCCGCTGGTCCCTGCCATTGTGTATAACCGGTTCAGCTACTTGTCCCCGTGTCAAGTGATGCAGCACTTTCCGGTTTTCGCCTGTGTTCATAATCTGTCCACAAAGCACTGCCCGATATTTATTGATTAACTGCTGTTCATCTGCACTATCCTGCAATGCCGCTAGTACAGCTTCATCCACTGGAGCTGCTGCATAGGAATAACACAGACCCGCTGCCATAGTAACGGTAAAGCTCTCTACCCGCTTGGCATCTAATTCGCTGAAATCAAAAGATTCTCTTCCGACCGATAACGTGCGTAAGGTTTCGTACGCTTTTGTTTGATCAAAATCCATAAAAACTCCTCCTAGTATTCAATTCATTCTATTTACTTTTAGTAAGTCTATTGCTCTAATTTTCCAATTCTGGTATACACTTTTTCATCTGACACATGAACATTTCGCCGGTTACTCCTTCACGCAGGCATACAAATACCGTATTATCGCGCCCTGAGATAGTACCGAGTACTTCACTGCCTCCGAGATTTTCTATGGCAAGTGCTACAGATGCGCTATGTCCTGAGTAGGTCTTTATAACCACAAGGTTGCCTGACCATTCTATTGAGATATAGCCTTCAAGGAAATCATGAACAGAGGCACTTTCTCGTTTTTCGTCTTCGGTGGGAAGGCTATAGCAATAGCCACCGTAATTATTTAATAGTTTACTCACTTTAAGTAGTTTAAGATCCCGCGAAAGTGTTGCCTGAGTTACGGGAAAGCCTTCTTTGTGTAAGAGGCAGAGGAGTTCTTCCTGCGACTCTATACAGTGAGCTTTTATCAATTTTTGGACAACCCGCAGGCGGGCTAATCGTTCTTTCACGTTTATATCCTCTATCACCCTAACCTTTTCAAGAACTTTATGCAAGATGGCAAAGTCAGCGAGGTCTGACCTACTATGGACAGCCTGCAATTGTGCAATTGATAAGACAGACCTTGCCCTCAAAATAAATAAAAAATATTTTGCTCTAAATTGAATCAAAAAGCACAGTCAGCTCCCTTATATAAGTATTATGTCTAGTCATAATTTGCCTCGTGGGCTTACAGACCAAGGTCTGACCTATCATGTTTCTTCGGAAGTAAATAGGCACGCTTTTGAATTACAGTCAAAGGATATGAAAAAACTTTTCCTTGATGTGATTGAAGAAGCGAAGACGAGCAAAGGCTTCAAGTTTAAGTTGTGGAACTTTTGCATCATGGACAATCATTTTCACTTTCTCATCACGCCTGAAAAAGGGCAGAGTCTCTCTGAGATATTGAAGTGGATCAAGATGGTTTTCGCTATTCGGTGGAATAAGAAGCACCATAAGA
>JAISMB010000030.1 GCA_031276945.1 Spirochaetaceae bacterium
GAGAAAGTGAAAATGATTACCTATGATGCAGAAGTTCCACAGCTTAAACTTGAAGCCTTTGGAGGTTTTAGCTTCTGCAATCACGGTGAGAAAGAGTTTTTTCATCTCATCCGGCTCTACTTCAAAAGCGTCTCTGTTTACTTTTGAAGTAACATGATAGGTCAGACCAGACCTTGGTCTGTAAGCCCACGAGGCAAATTATGTGATGCCATAATACCTCTATAATGGAGCTGACTCTGCGTTTTGATTCAATGAGATCACAATATTTTTATTTATTTTTGACGGCGAGATCTGTCCTATCTCTTTATCTCCCTCTCTTTTGAAGACACGCCCTAACGTTTGGGTTAGAGATAGTCTGACCTACTCTGCGAAGTCTGTCCTCAGATTGACAAGCTTACCTGAAAACACTACTATAGTTTCTTGTGATTACAATGCTGGGCGTTATGGCACAGGGGGCTGTGGTATCACTTGCAGTGTTTTCCCTGACCGTGCTTTTTTCACTTCCGTTGGCATTGCCGATTGCTCTTGGTCGTATGTCAAAAAATCGGCTGCTGCGTACTATAATCAATCTGTATTTGCTTATTATGCGCGGAACACCCCTGATTTTACAGCTTATCTTTATCTATTTCGCGCCTAAGTACCTCTACCAATTCTTGTACACGCATTTGTCTTCCGCTCTTCCTTCTGTATACCTTTGGCAGGCGCTCAAACTGCTCTTGTCTTACAATCGGTTTACCGCGGTCATTCTGGCATTTGTGCTGAACTACGCCGCCTATTTTGCTGAAATCTACCGGGGAGGCATAGAGTCCATTCCCAAGGGACAGTACGAGGCGGCAAAGGTGCTAGGCTTCACCGAATGGCAGACCTTCAGTCGTCTGATCCTGCCTCAGGTCATCAAGAGAATTCTGCCGGCAACCGGCAATGAAGTGATCACGCTGGTAAAAGACACAGCCTTAGCGCAAACCATCGGTGTTGCGGAACTTTTCCATGCCGCCCAAAATGCAGCTTCACGGGAATTCTCTACCGTCCCTATCTTCATAGCCGGTGTATTTTATTTTGTTATGAACTGGGCAGTCTCGGTCGGCTTTGTATGGATAGAAAAGAAATTATCGTATTATAAGGGGTAGGCTCTGCGCCGCAAACAGGGTATGAATATACTGAGTGTTGAACATGTTGCAAAAGCCTTCGGCACAACAGCGGTGCTTAAAGGTATTTCCTTTAGCGTTGCCCAAGGGGAAGTGGTTGCCATAATAGGACCTTCAGGCTCAGGCAAATCAACACTGCTTCGGTCCATTACCCACCTTGAGTTAGTTGATGCCGGGACTATTACCCTTGTCGGCTCTGTTATGGTAAAGGATGGCGTGTATGCGCCGGCTCCAGTACTGCGGCGTATATGCCTTAAAGTTGGATTAGTCTTTCAGAATTTCAATCTGTTCCCGCATTTTTCTGTGCTGCGGAACATTACCGAAGCACAGATACACGTCCTGCACCGGCACAAAGATAAGGCGCATAAGCGCGCCTTAGCACTCCTTGAGAAGATGGGATTAGCGGAAAAAGCAAAAAACTACCCTTTTGAATTATCAGGCGGTCAGCAGCAAAGAGTATCTATTGCCCGCGCCCTTGCTTTGGATCCAGAGGTGCTTTTCTTTGACGAACCGACAAGCGCCTTGGACCCGGAGTTAACCGGTGAGATTTTGAAGGTTATCCGTGATTTGGCAGCAGAGCAGATGACCATGGTTATAGTAACCCATGAAATGGCATTCGCCCGGGAGGTTGCTGACCGGGTGCTCTTTATGGACGGAGGTCTCTTTATTGAAGAGGGACCGGCAGCAGCTCTTATCGATAATCCGCAACAAGAAAGAACCCGTGCCTTCTTACGCCGGCTTTCCGCTGAATAGTACGCCGCCTCCTCAAGGCAAGAGGCTCACCGGTACTATGCGCAGGTCCCTGAAAGATACATAGAGAATATCCCATTGACGGACAGGTAAGTCAGACCTCGGCTTGGGTAAGTCAGACCTCGGCTTGGGTAAGTCAGACCTCGGCTTGGGTAAGTCAGACCTCGGCTTGGGTAAGTCAGACTTCGGCTTGGGTAAGTCAGACCTCGGCTTGGGTAAGTCAGACCTCGGAAGACTTGCAGTCGCCGTATGGTTACGCAGCGTGCAGATCATAAGACGCACGATCTGTTTTTTTGCCAGCGATAAGAGGCAAAGAAACTCGATATTATAAGAAAAGGAAAGAAGATGAAATCTACAGTGAGTGATATATGCATAGTTTTGTTTATTTGTTGTACAGGATCGGGTATCTGGGGTGAAGTTTCTTTCATACTCCCCCCGCCAGAAAAAACACCAGCCGGCTTTGTATTGATTCCCGCCGGTACGTTCATAATGGGTAGTCCGCCCTCTGAGGCAGGACGCTATACTGATGAGGGTCCCCAGCACAGTGTAACGATCAGCCGTCCTTTTTATATAGGAGCAACTGAGGTAACGCAAAATGAATGGGAACAAATCATGGATGCCAATCCTTCGCGTTTTAAGGGCGATGACCTGCCGGTAGAGAACGTGAGTTGGTATGATGTTATAGATTATTGTATTAAACGGAGTGAACGAGAAGAGCTGATACCGGCTTACACAAAGCGGGGAAATACCATAACGTGGAATAAGAATGCCAACGGCTACCGGCTCCCGACCGAGGCGGAATGGGAATATGCAGCCCGTGCCGGCACGACAGGTCCGTTTTCTACCGGTGATACCATTACTACTGATCAGGCAAACTACAATGGATACTATCCCTATACCGGTGAAAAGGGACTGTATAGAACGCAGACCACGCCGGTAAAAACATTTGAGGCAAACCCGTGGGGTTTATTCGATGTTCATGGCAATGTCTGGGAATGGTGCTGGGATTGGCATGGGTTTTACCCGCGGGATACGCAGCTTATGCTGATCGATCCGCTTAATAATAAATCTGCCAGTTACAGGATCTACCGTGGAGGGAGCTGGGGCAGTAGCGGGGCAAATATACGCTCTGCTAACCGGAGCAATAAAGGGGAGTATACGCCGTCAACCCGGAATAGTTATATCGGCTTTCGCTTAGTACTGCCTGTGCCGCTAAAACTGGTAGAACAAGAGAGCGAGCAGGAGAAACCGCAGATTACTCCTGTGCAAGAGCACAAACAGCAAGAGTCTCAGCCGCAAATCGTCAAAGCGGAGCCTGAACTGCGCGTGCCGCAAGAGCCTGAACCGAACAGCGGCGCGGCAGAACCTGAAGAGACAGCGCCTGCCATTCCTTCAGAACTTCATTTTTTGTTAATCGAAGCCGGTACTTTTGTGATGGGCAGTCCGGACTATGAGGAGGGGCGGTATAAAGATGAGGGTCCTCAACATCAAGTAACGATTAGCCGTCCTTTTTATATGTCAACAACCGAAATAAATCAAAGAGAATGGATGGAAATCATGGAAACTAACCCGTCTCAATTCAAAGGGGATGATTTACCGGTTGAACAGGTTAGCTGGTTTGATGCTCTTGAATACTGCAATCGGCGTAGTGCGCTTGAAGACTTGAATCCCGTGTATACTATCGACAAAGACAATAATACTGTCATCTGTGATTGGACTGCCAACGGCTACCGGCTGCCGACTGAGGCGGAATGGGAATATGCGGCACGAGGAGGAGCATTGAGAAAGAAGAACTATGCTTATTCAGGCAGCAGCGATGTCAATCGCGTGGCGTGGTATGCTGAAAACAGCAATGCCATGACGCATCCTGTTGGCATGAAACAGGCTAATGAACTGGGTTTGTATGATATGAGCGGTAATGTCTGGGAATGGTGCTGGGATTATTATGATTGGTATCCGACTGAAGCACAGGTCGATCCAGTCGGTCCTGAAAAGAGTTTATACCGGGTGCTCAGAGGGGGCGGTTGGAGCGAACCTGCCGATGGCGTGCGTTCTGCTACCCGCGGCGGCAATATGCCGGATGTTCATGGAGACGGCGGCACTACCGGCGGCGGCTTTCGCATTTTACGTTCCGCTGGTGATCAAGTGGTAAAAAACAGACGGCAGCTCTGATCGCACGAAAATAAAACATAGTCCGCTGTGCTTATATGAGGTACAACGGACCGTCAACACGGCGTGCATCTGAAAGCTGTGTGTGATAGGTCAGACCTCAAGTCCTTCTACTTTGAACGGTTTCTTGAAACCTTGCATAAACAGCCTGTTTCAAGCAAGAAAGGAATCAAAACGTTGACCAGAGTGAGTAGTACTACCTCTGTACTGTTTAAGCCACCGAAATACATTCTCAATGAGATGGCACTTCTTATACAGCTCTGTGTCATAAGTCCTTACCACCTTCCGACTACGCTTGGAAGGAATAACTACCTTAATATCTCCTGCACAGGCTGTGTCTATTACCTGGTTCACATCATACCCTCTATCGGCAATCAAGACTTTTACCGATAACCCTGCCATTAAGGGCGGCGCATAGGTGCAATCAGCCTCCTGCCCAGCTGAAACTATGATACGTACCGGCTTTCCCTTCTTATCTATAGCAAGGTAGACTTTGGTATTGAGCCCCCTTTTGTACGCCCTATTGCTTGATTTCCTCCGACTGCTCCACATCCGTCCGCATGGACTTTACTATAAGTTGCATCTATCATAAGCCATTGGGTATCTACTTCCCCGATAAGTTCAGCGGCTCTTGTTTTCCAGACATCTCTATCCCGCCAGCGGGAAAATCTTCGGTGTGTATTTTTCCAGTTGCCGTATTCAGGAGGCAAATCTCTGTCTGGAACGCCGGTTCTGATAATCCAAGATACAGCATTGATAAAGCGTCGATTGTCATGAGCCATTCGACCCTGTTTACCTGCCGCTCCTGGAAGTAAGTCTTTTATTT
The DNA here is from genome assembly GCA_031276945.1 of Spirochaetaceae bacterium. Classification (GTDB taxonomy): domain Bacteria; phylum Spirochaetota; class Spirochaetia; order Treponematales; family Breznakiellaceae; genus BOBG01. The sequence continues at coordinate 4,891 of JAISMB010000030.1, forward strand.
TTTCCCACAGCGTATCACTGATGTCGTGTCTGTGCAGTGCTTTTCCGTTTTCTTTCATCTTGTTATCTTACTTTATTTCCTTCCTTTTAACGACACCCCCTAGTAGCTCTTAAATTAAACGGGAGAGATCGAGTGAATGGATAAAGAGAACAGTACTGAAACTGCTTTTGAGAAGCAGTTATGGGATGCCGCTTGCATTCTACGCGGGAATGTGTATACTGCGGAGTATAAGCATATCCTTATGGGACTTATCTTTCTCCAAATACCTGTCTGATACATTTGAGGCGCACTACACTATGCTTAAAGCCGAAGGTGAGGGTTTCGAGGAAGATAAAGATGCCTACTTTAATAAAGAACATTTTTTGGAGGTGATCCACAAAGTATGATGAGCCTCAAACAACGCCGTAATTGATGGAAAAGAAAGCCATATCAAACGCCTTCCAGTGGTTGAACAGCTTCTTGGAAAACAACAGGTCCTCCGCCTTACCCGATGCCTCAATCAACAATTATTCCCCTCTATTATTATGGTTGTCCTCCGCAAAGGCTACCCAAAAGCTGTCCTCATCGTCCATCGCTATCCTTTCATAGCTTATCCCCAGCCTTTTTATCCTCTTGCTCAATTTTTTTTTTGGCGGTTTTCAGGTCCCGCTTTCCCAATGATAGGCGTATATAAGCCTTATCTTGTTCTTCTTGTTTCTCCCATAGGTCCAGAACTCAGTCTTTCTCAAGCTGATCATAGTGGTTTCTCTTCGGTCTTATTGTATAAGTAGTCGCTTATAAACTGACCTCCGTAGTCTTTACAACGGTAATTTTGCTTTCCTTTGTTCTTTTCCTGTTTCTGGTCATGGTGGAGCTATGGCAATGGGGGCAGATAAGTTCTATGGTATATCTCTTTATGCCCTTGTTGTCTTTACCCCTCCGTCATACTTTGTGGATCACCCCCATTCTTTTAATAGACGCAAGGCTTATACCAAGAGCAGGGCGAGGTCTGACCTACCCTGACACGGCGCTCAGAATCCTCTTGCACAATGCGGTCTATGCCTGTATCATAACAGGCACTGAGGGATGGTGTGAAAATAGAACTCTTTACATTTTGTGATTTTGCCCAAGATAATGGAGGAAAACTGACTATCGTTGGGACCTTTGATACAATCATTGCCCATAACTTTCCCTGTACCCATCCGCAGTTAGCGGTAGTTATCCGGATACGTTTTAATATATGGGAATTTACCCAGCATAGTTTCCGCATTGAGATTCAGTCCCTGCACAATATGGTCCGTATGGACCCCATCTCCGGTACTATAGACGTTAAAGATGCCGGTAATGCAACGACTGTATCGCACTTGGTCTTTTCTGTCTCTAATTTTCGTGTTCCCCATGAGGGCATTATCAATTTTGTACTGTATATTGATGACAAAGAAATAAGCTCCATACCACTTTATATTAGAAAAGGAAAAAAGAATGGCTGATTTGCATAGTGATTTTTTAGATAACCTAGATATCGATGATTTTGATACGATTTTATCGCCGGATATTGATTTCTCCGGCACTATTTTCTTTGAAAAGTCCCTGCTTATTCAGGGAAGAGTTTCCGGTTTAATACAAGCAACCGGGGTCCTCGTTATTGATACGAATGCAGTTATTGAAGCTGACATCAATGCATCAAAAATAGTAATCAGAGGCTCGGTGCGGGGAAATATCAACGCAACAGCAAAAATTGAGATCAGCGCAACCGGAAAACTGGTGGGTAATATCAACGCACCGCAGATAGCCTTTGAAGCCGGCTGTTTGTTTAACGGATTATGCACCATGCCGGAAAAATCTGCCTAAACAGTCCAAGCTTGCGCGCCCCCGCTTCCCTGTAGTAAACTATCGCTATGAAGATCATACAGAACAAAGTCTATCTACTCGGTGGTAGAGAGATTATAGCCGATACTCCTGAAAACCAGCATACCATAGCTAAAAAAATACCGGCTGGTCTCCAGTCGCCGCAGGGAAGTATTGCCGGACGTATTTTAGCCGCGCACAATAAAGGAACGGGGACTGTCCTTAAGCTGCATTTTGATGCGGCTGCTTCCCATGACATAACCTATGTCAACATCGTACAAACAGCGCGGGTGAGCGGCTTAGATCATTTTACCATGCCCTACATTCTGACAAACTGCCATAATTCACTCTGTGCAGTCGGCGGGACTATCAATGCAGACGATCACGCCTTTGGATTATCAGTCGCTCAAAAGTACGGCGCTCTTTACGTGCCGGCGCATCTTGCTGTTATCCATACGTTTATCCGTGAAACAGTAGCAGGATGCGGGAAAATGATACTGGGCAGTGATAGTCATACCCGCTACGGCGCCTTAGGAACGCTGGGAGTCGGCGAAGGGGGCGGCGAACTGGTTAAGCAGCTTTTGGGACAGAGCTATACCATAGAACAGCCGCCGGTTATTGCGATCTACCTTACCGGAAAGCCGCGGCATGGTGTTGGACCTCATGATGTCGCTCTGAGTCTTATCAAGGCGACTTTTAAGAGCGGGCTGGTAAAAAATGCTATTTTGGAATTTGTCGGCGATGGCATAGCGGCGTTGCCGGCTGATTTTCGTTCCGGCATTGATGTTATGACGACGGAAACAACCTGCTGGTCTTCAATTTGGGAAACAGATGAAACCATTCGTGAGTACTTTTCAGTACACGGCAGGGCAGAAGACTACCAAAAACTGAGTCCGGAGCCGGTTGCCTGTTACGATGGTATGATTGTGCTTGATCTTGCGGCAGTAAAGCCGCAAATTGCCCTTCCCTTTCATCCGGCTCAGGTCTATGATCTTGATGAACTGCTCGCAAATCCGGGCGATATTTTCCGTCAGGTTGAGAAAGATGCGGCTATGGTACTTGAAAACCCTGCGCTCAGTTTGAAGCTGCTGGATAAAATTGATGATAAGGGCAGAATTATAGTCGATCAAGAGATCATAGCCGGCTGTGCCGGCGGTACGTTTGACAATATTATGGCAGCCGCCGCAATAATGGAAAGAGCTTGCGCCGGAGGAAGCCTGTCTGTGTATCCGGGAAGCCAGCCTCTTCTTCTCCAGTTAAGCAAGAACGGGGGTTTAAGCACCCTGCTTGCCGCAGGCGCTCTTGTCCGTACCGCATTTTGCGGTCCCTGCTTTGGCGCCGGCGATGTTCCCCACAATGAAGGCTTTTCTATCCGACACAGTACGAGGAACTTCCCGCACCGTGAAGGCTCAAAGCCGGCTGAAGGGCAGATAGCCTCTGTTGCGCTGATGGATGCGCGCAGCATAGCCGCAACAGCCGCCCATAACAACATTTTGAGCTCGGCAGAGTTTTTTGATTTTGATGATACGATCAAGCCCTATCACTTTGATGATTCGCCGTATCGCAATCAAGTCTACTATGGGTTTGGCAAACCTGAGCCGTCCGTTCCTCTCCACTACGGTCCTAATATTGCCGACTGGCCTCCCTTACCGGCTTTAGGCGAGCATCTTTTGATAAAAATCGTCTCGTTTATCACGGATCCGGTAACGACGACCGATGAGATCATTCCTTCAGGTGAGACTGCAAGTTTTCGGTCGAACCCGCTCAAGCTTGCCGCATACACCCTCTCTCGCAAGGATCCGCTTTACGTTGCCCGTGCGCAAGCTGTGCAAAAACGGACAGCGCCGGAGCTGCCTGCGCTCCTTGAACGTATAAAGAGCGACTTCAAGATAGGGGCTGATGCGCTCCAGATAGGTTCTGGTATTTTTGCCAAAAAACCCGGAGACGGCAGCGCCCGTGAACAAGCCGCCAGTTGTCAGCGGGTACTCGGCGGGGTCGTGAATTTTGCCAACGAATATGCTACCAAACGCTACCGGAGTAACCTGATTAACTGGGGTATTCTGCCCTTTATCATTGACAGTGAGCCGCCTTTTGTCAATGAAGACTACCTATTTATTCCTTATATACGGCAGAGTCTGGTGGAAGGTGTTGCCTCGCTACCGGTATATGTACTAAACCATGAGGCGTTGTCTTTCTCAGTGAGCATGCCGTCGTTAAATGCTGAAGAAAAAGAGATTATTATTGCAGGTTGTCTCATCAACTGGAATCGGAATCTAACCCAAGCCGCCTTTGAGGTCTGACTTACCCTGCCACCAAGGTCTGTCCTACCCGCCTTCGAGGTCTGTCCTACCTGCCTTCGAGGTCTGTCCTACCCGCCTCCGAGGTCTGACCTACCCGCCTTCGAGGTCTGTCCTACCCGCCTTCGAGGTCTGTCCTACCCAACCTTCGAGGTCTGTCCTACCCAGCTTCCGAGGTCTGACTTACCTGCCTCCAAGGTCTGACTTACCTGCCTTCAAGGTCTGACCTACCTGCCTTCAAGGTCTGACCTACCTGCCTTCAAGGTCTGTCCTACCTACCTTCGAGGTCTGTCCTACCTACCTTCGAGGTCTGTCCTACCTACCTTCGAGGTCTGTCCTACCCTGCCTGCGAGGTCTGTCCTACCCTGCCTGCGAGGTCTGTCCTACCCTGCTTGCGAAGTCCGGCTGCACTACTGCATCAAGCGTTTAAGCGGGCAGGAAGGAGGGCGGTAGAGGAAGGGGCGAGGTCTGACCTACCCAGCCTTCAAGGTCTGACCTACCAGCTTTCGAGGTCTGTCCTACCAGCCTTCGAGGTCTGACCTACCCGCGCCCGAATCTGCGCCTGCTGCATAGGCTATTGATTGATCTTGCGAGCCGGAGACGCCTATTCCTACGATAGACCACTCATACGGCGCAAGAAACAGCCAGCCCGTTCCCCGCTCGCCGTCAATGAGGCGTTTCTCCACATTGACGATACGGTGAGATGAGAGAAATTTGTTTAGTTCATCACAGACTGAAGGCTCCCCAAAGGGGCTAATAAAGAACGTTTGGTAGTGCGTTAATAAAGGCATATCGTCTTCTCTCCTAAAATCACCCGCTGCGCGGGTAAGCATGTCCGCGAATTGTACAAGGAGGCAACGCCCCCTTACATCCCTCGCCTCAGCGGGGCGAATCCGCGACCTTCAAGCCCTGCGTGTTAGGCTCACACTAGCCCACGTGTTAGACACACTCTAGCCCACGTGTTAGACACACTCTAGCCCGCGTGCCTTCGAGGTCTGACTTACCCTGCCTCCGAGGTCTGACCTACCCAGCCTTCGAGGTCTGACCTACCCAGCCTTCGAGGTCTGACCTACCCTGCCTTCGAGGTCTGACCTACCCTGCCTTCGAGGTCTGACCTACCCAGCTTTCGAGGTCTGACCTACCCAGCCTTCGAGGTCTGACCTACCCAGCCTTCGAGGTCTGACCTACCCAGCCTTCGAGGTCTGACCTACCCACCCTGCCTGCGAGGTCTGACCTACCCTGCCTGCGAGGTCTGACTTACCCTGCCATCGAGGTCTGACCTACCCAGCTTCGAGGTCTGACCTACCCAGCTTCGAGGTCTGACCTACCCGCCTTCGAGGTCTGACCTACCCAGCTTCGAGGTCTGACCTACCCTGCCTTCGAGGTCTGTCCTACCTGCCTTCGAGGTCTGACTTACCCTGCTTGTGACTTACCCTGCTTGCGAAGTCCGGCTGCACTACTGCATCAAGTGTTGCTGCACTACTGCATCAAGTGTTGCTGCACTACTGCATCAAGCGTTGCTGCACTACTGCATCAAGCGTTGCTGCACTACTGCATCAAGCGTTGCTGCACTACTGCATCAAGCGTTTAAGCGGGCAGGAAGGAGGGCGGTAGAGGAAGGGGCGAGGTCTGACCTACCCCGCCTTCGAGGTCTGACCTACCCTGCCTCCGAGGTCTGACCTACCCTGCCTTCGCGGTCTGACCTACCCGCCTTCGAGGTCTGACCTACCTGCCTCCGAGGTCTGACCTACCTGCCTCCGAGGTCTGACCTACCCTGCCTGCCGCCCGCCCATAAGAATTAAGGGTTTTCTACAATACGCAGACCTACCCTGCCTGCCGCCCGCCCATAAGAATTAAGGGTTTTCTACAATACGCAAGAATTGTGCAAGGGGGCTAGCCCCCTTGCATCCCCCCTAACCGCAGGGAGAACCCGCAACCTTCACGCCCCGCCAGCGCAACGCGGAATTCAGGGGCGCACCACGCGCAAGCCCAGATTGTAGAGCCGATTCGTAGGAGTGCCGTCGTTACGGTAGGCAGAGCGCACGTCCCGCGCATCGTAGTTCCAACCCCCCCCGCGTCTCACGCGGTAGCTGCCCGAAGCGGCGCCCATAGGATCAGTCACGGCAGAATTCCCATACGAACCATACCAGTCCCAGCACCACTCCCACACGTTCCCGCTCATGTCGTACAGCCCTAGACTGTTTGCCGCCCTCGTTCCTACGGCTTGCGTGCTGCCTCCACTATTACCATCGTACCATGCAACACTGTCCACACTATTACTGCCGGCATAAGTATAGGTATCTTTCCCGCCGCTGCGCGCCGCATACTCCCATTCCGCCTCAGTCGGCAGCCTATACCCGTTCGCACTGCGATTCCACGTTACACTGCTCCCGTTGATCATATACGCCGGCGTCAATCCTTCATTGACGCTCCGCCTATTGCAGTACTCTATAGCATCATACCAGCTCACCTTCTCCACAGGCAGGTTGTCGCCCTTAAAGTAACTCGGATTGTTCCCCATCACCTTCCTCCATTCCTGCTGCGTTATTTCATACTTGCTCATATAAAACGGCTTGCTTATGGTGACGCGATGCACGGGCTTCTCATCACTATCCCCCTCATTACTCCCCATCATAAACGTCCCCGCCGGCACCAGTACCATACCCGCCGCTGCTGCTTGAGCGCGGCGTTCCTGTTCTCTCTGCGCCGCAGCTTCCGCCTCACGTCGTTCCCGCTCTGCCTGCGCCGCCTCTGCCTCACGTCGTTCCCGCTCTGCCTGCGCCGAATCACGCCGTTCCAGTCCCAGCCTTGCTACTTCCTTCTCTTGTCCGGTCAGTTTCAAGGCAAGCTCTTCCATTACACTCATGCCGTCCGCAATGCTCTGATAATTCACCGTGTCTCCGGCTTCCTGTATACCGGTCTCAAGGTTTATCACCGCCGCATTGAACTTATTGAGGCTGCCCAGCTTGCGCGCGGTTACCGACAGCACCAGCCGCGGATTGGTTGCCTTCCCTATATGCGGCAGGTACTCATCAGCGGTATCCCCGCCAAACTGGTTGTTGTATTCTTCCTGCACCTGCTCTAGGCTCTTCGTGCGTGGATAGACCGCATATTTCTCGCTGCGTATCAGGTGTACCGCGAGTATCTGCGCCAGCGTGTCCGCCTCCCGATTATCCGTCTCGCCTGACCACTGCACCGGTGGAATAGCAAGCAGCGGCAGCTCTGAGGCATCAAGCATAACAGCCGCAGCAATATTCCGTGCCATACCCGGCAGCTTGCTTTCTATCTCCTCAATCGTGCGGTAGGTCTGAATGTCGCCGGCTATCTGGCGCAAATCTTCCGTGTGCAGTATCGCAATAACCAGCAGGTTCTGCTCGCCCAGTTGCGTAATAGTACCGGAAACGACATACCGTGCGCCCAGCTGCTTACCGAGTGCAGCGATAGTGTCCGGGTTGGTCATACCGGAAGTCATCTGAAAGCCCTGTTCATTGCGTATCGCACGGGTAATACTGGTACGCGGCACGGGGTTAAAGAGGGCGGTCAAATCTTTCTGAAACGAAAAGAGTTCCGCAATAGTCTCACCGTCCTCTCCTTGCGCGCCGGTAAAGGGCAGGATAGCCAATGTTTCCTTTTCCTTACCGGGAATTAACCGCCCGCCTGGTCCTTGCGCAGATGAATCTTCAGTATCCGCGGGAGAGGCTGGCGGCGATGCTGTTTTACAGCCTGCAATGCTGAGAAAGAATACCGTGATGAGCGCAAAACCGCTCAAAAGACGCCTGTTCATTATACACTCCTAACTGTAAGGTAACGCCTCCACTACGAGAGGCTTTGCTATAAGTATATAACCAAAAGGAATAATCGGTCTATTCCCGCTTTCAAGGTCTGACCTACCCAGCTTCCGAGGTCTGACTTACCCTGCTTTCGAGGTCTGACCTACCCAGCTTCCGAGGTCTGACCTACCCAGCTTTCGAGGTCTGACCTACCCTGCTTTCGAGGTCTGACCTACCCAGCTTTCGAGGTCTGACCTACCCAGCTTTCGAGGTCTGACCTACCCAGCTTTCGAGGTCTGACTTACCTGCTTTCGAGGTCTGACTTACCTTGCCTTCGAGGTCTGTCCTACCTGCCTTCGAGGTCTGTCCTACCTGCCTTCGAGGTCTGACTTACCTGCTTTCGAGGTCTGACTTACCCTGCTTTCGAGGTCTGACTTACCCAGCTTCCGAGGTCTGACCTACCCTGCTTTCGAGGTCTGACCTACCAGCTTCCGAGGTCTGACCTACCCAGCTTTCGAGGTCTGACCTAAAGAAAAGGGGAAGTCTGCCTGAAGGCGGATCAGGAAGCTGAAATGGCTTGGTTCAAAGGGATGCGCTACAGTGGCTTAGAAGGCGGGAATTGTCTTTTGTTCCGGCTGCCGTATCAGCAGCCGGCATTATTGATTATGCAGTGGCGAGAATTGTTTTTAACTGCGGATTTTTCTGTAATTCTTCTGCTAGTCCTGCTGCTCTGCCTTTATTGCTATAAGAGGGGCTTTGGAATGAATAGGTGAATTGGGTATGTATATCGTATGTCCCCTGCATGAGCGCATACGTGTCCTCTGTCATTACCAACTCTTCATCCGTGGGAATAACGTAAATGGGAATAGGCGAGTCGTCTTTTGAGATACGCGTCTCTGCATTTCGGGTGTGGGCAAGTTCGTTTTTTGCCGGATCGTAGACAAAACCGTTGCCCTCAAGCCCGTCAAGTATTTTCGCCCGCATAAATGAAGCGAATTCGCCGACACCGGCTGTTAATACCAACGCATCAACCCTCCCCAGCACAGCTTGGTAAGCCCCGATATACTTTTTAACCCGGTGCGCTTCCATTGCTTGAGCTAGAAGCGCCTGACTGTCCCCGCCCAGAGCTGCCTTTTGTATGTCCCGCCGGTCAACAAAGGAACCGGTAATCCCCAAAAGTCCTGCCTTTTTGTTAAGGGTATTTTCCATCTCCGCGGCGCTCATACCTGTTTTACGCATAACATAAAAAGGCAGAGCAAGATCGGCATCGCCGCAGCGAGTCCCCATAATCAGCCCTTCTAAAGGGGTAATCCCCATAGACGTGTCAAAAGAACAGCCGTCTTTTACCGCATTTATCGAAGAGCCATTGCCCAGATGAGCTATGATGAGATTAGTCTTAAACGGATCTTTTTTCAGCAGAGCTGCCGCCCGCTTTGCCGTGTACAGAAATGAAGTGCCGTGGAAACCGTATCTGCGCACCCCGTACTGCGTGTACCACTCGTAAGGCACCGCGTATAAAAATGTTTCAGGAGGCATTGTCTGATGCCAAGCCGTATCCATAACCGCACAGTGCGGCACAGCCGGCAGAATGTTTTTTGCCGCCTCTATTCCCATAATATTAGCCGGATTGTGTAAGGGGCTTAGATCTTTAATGGCATTAAACGCCTGCATTGCCTTATCGTCAACAATGATCGATTTGGTGAATTTATCACCGCCATGGACTACCCTGTGTCCCACAGCTTTTATGACCGCCATATCGGTGATGACCCCGTATGCCGAATCCGTCAGCGTTTTGATAATAAGATCAACCGCATCAGTATGCGTCGGGCAGTTACGCTGTACTTTCCACTCCGACTTTCCTTTAGCTTTATGGGTAATAAAAGAACCGTCAAAAGTAACTTTCTCAACCACACCGACAGCTAATACATCTTTAGCTTCCCAGTCGTATACCTGATACTTTACAGACGACGAGCCGCAATTCAATGTTAAAATAACCATGTAAACCATCCTTAAAAAATAAAATCATTAAGCTTTAAGCTTTTATTTCAGCAGTGTATTCATTCTGTTCTGCAACAGATTATGGATATATTTTCTGATTTTATAAGAGACGCTCGTATCACTATGGTGCGAAAACATCATCACGTACGTTTTGACATTATTATCAATACGCACACCAAAAACCGTCCCTTCAGTTTTAATCAGCATGGTATGCAGTTTTAGCTGCATATTGCTGACCACCATATTTTGTTCAAGATGCGGGTCTTTTTCAAAGATACAGGCGACGCCGGCTGCGCTAATATCCTGAATCGAGCCGCGTATAAAGGTTCCATCAGGACAGGGAATATTGATAGTGGCGATGGATTCGTCTTTTACTACTAAACGAATATACTTTCTTCTCCCTTTAGCATTGGCATGGGCAAGAATAGACTGCATCTGGGCAGTGGTTTTCTTAAAATCAGTCTGTACCCGTAAAAAGCCGCAGTTTACCTTAATTCCTGAAAGATATACCGCCTGCAAATTCTCATCATTCGTGCTTGTCAAGATGCCTATGCCTAACTGTTTATCCGGTTTGTGCAGCATCAATTCTAAACTCCACATTTGCCATTCTTTTTCTGAAAGCTGCGCATTGATATTCACAAAAATAATTGAATCCGGAAAATGCTCAATGGCTTTATGCACCATCTGATGATCCTTGATGAGGTACACTTCAAATTCTTCTTGAATGAGATCATAGGCAATTTCATATATGAGCGGTGAGGGGTACAATAAAAATATCTTTCTCCCTACCAAGTCTGACTTAGAAAAATCAGCGCTGTTGAAATCAGCGCTGTTGAGAAAGCGTGCTGTCGTATACTTGCGATTCATAGTAACTAAGCGGTCAAACATATTGATATTTTTAACAATAATGCTCTCTGCATAGACTTCTATATGGTGCTGCCTGATAAAGTACATGAGAGTATCTTTAGTTTGTGCGCTACTCATTCCCGTCCAATGAGCAATATCGTCAATAGTCGCGATAAACTCACGATAAGGACTATGCGGATCGGCAGGCGGCTGTAATTCATTAAGCATAAGGAAGACGGCTGCAATTTTTGTAGTAGGGTCTTTAAGGGTAAGAATCATAAGTCGTTTTTTCTGATCGTGAATCCGTTTACTAAAGGTCTTTAATAGAGTGAGCGCTACCTGTGGATTCCCTTGCATAAGAATTTCAAAGTTTTGCCGGTTAAATTCAAGCACGGTAACCGTGCCGATGGCGATAGCCGTTGCCGAGCGGAGAGAGTTATCCAGAATAGCCATCTCCCCAAAGAGATCAGAGGACTGCAATATATCAAGAACTTTTTCAGTGCCGCCTATTAACTTTACCAGCTTTATTTGACCTGATTGGATAAGATAAAACGTATCACCGAGCTCGAATTCAGAAAATATTATCTGCCCATCTTGAAAAACTTTGGCGAAACGATTAAAAGCCTCAAGATTCATAATACTAACCATAGCATGTTCTTAAAGGATATGTCAATTAAAAGTTGACTGCTGAACTATTTCAAGGTTTTCGGCACTGTGCCGCACCATAAGGTCAGTATTGTATTGATTGCAATGCAGCCTTGCCTGTTACACAGTCAGACTGCCCCTTCAACTCAAAACCCTACTGTCTTTAGACAATGACCCGCTGTCTTTAGACAATGCCTCATTCGTTGGCAATTCTAGCTCATCCGTTGGCAATTCTGAGTCATTCGTTGGCAATCCTAGCTCATTCGTTGGCAATCTTGAGTCATTCGTTGGCAATAAGGTGCGAGGTCTGTCCTATGGTTTGAGATACCATATCTCTCAGGCGAGCTTCCCGCAAATCTTGGTAACGAGGTCTGACCGTGAAGGTGCGAGGTCTGTCCTATAGTTTGAGATACCGCATCTCTGAGCCGAGACTGCCGCATCTCTCGGCGGAGACTGCCGCATCTCTCAGGCGAGACTGCCGCATCTCTGGGCGTGGAGGAGAGCAGCGGAGAAAGCGCCGACCCCTTGAAAAAAGGGTGCGTTACCGAGTATGCTCTATCCATTATGGCACAGTACCCTTTTGCAACGATTGAACAAAAATGGCAGCGCTACTGGGAAGAGCATAAAACCTTCGCGGCGTATGAAGATGAAGCCTTCGCACCGGAACGGCGGCGTTACATATTGGATATGTTTCCCTACCCTTCGGCGCAGGGCTTGCATGTCGGACATCCTGAAGGCTATACCGCAACGGATATTTACAGCCGTTATTTGCGTATGAACGGTTATAATGTGCTGCATCCCATGGGTTTCGATGCCTTTGGGCTGCCGGCGGAAAATTATGCGCTTAAAACCGGCACGCATCCGGCGCTGACAACCGCGGCAAACATTGCCCGCTTCCGCTCGCAAATCAAACAATTGGGCTTTTCTTACGACTGGGACCGGGAAATTGACACGGCAAGCGCTGAATATTACCGCTGGACCCAGTGGATCTTCCTTAAACTTTTTGAAAAAGGGCTTGCTTATGAGGCTGACGCTCCCATTAACTGGTGTCCTTCCTGCAAGACCGGTCTTGCTAATGAAGAGGTAAAAGAGGGAAAGTGTGAGCGCTGCGGCACGACCGTAACCCGCAGGCGTATCCGCCAGTGGATTTTGAAAATTACCGCCTATGCGCAGCGGCTCCTCGAAGACCTTGAGGGGCTTGACTGGCCTGAGCCTGTCAAACTCATGCAGCGCAACTGGATAGGCAGGTCGGAAGGCGCTACCGTATTTTTTGCCCTTGAAGGCTGTGCTGAACGATTGGCAATTTATACCACGCGTCCTGATACGCTCTTCGGCGTTACCTATATGGTGCTTTCCCCCGAACACCCGCTCGTTGAGCAACTCACCACAGCCGCACAAAAACCGTTTGTCGCAGCGTATTTGACCGAGGCGGCAAAAAAGAGCGAACGTGAGAGGACAGACCTTGCCAAGACCAAGACCGGCGTTTTCTCAGGCGCTTTTGCGATCAATCCGGTCAATAACGAGCGTATTCCGGTTTGGATTGCCGATTACGTGCTCATATCCTATGGAACAGGCGCTATCATGGCGGTGCCGGCGCATGATGAGCGGGATTTTGACTTTGCCAAACGCTTTAACCTGCCCATACGTCAGGTTGTTGCGGCGCAGGAGGACGGCAGTGATTATACGGCTGAGCCGACTGCCTGCACTGCCGCTGAAGGCTGGGCGATCAATTCAGGTCAGTTTAACGGCTTGCCCACCAAGCAGGCGATAGCTGCGATAACAGACTGGCTGATCGAGCAGGGCATAGGCAACCGGACGGTCAACTATAAACTGCGCGACTGGATATTTAGTCGGCAGCGCTATTGGGGTGAGCCTATTCCGCTGGTACATTGTCCGCACTGCGGCGTTGTGCCTGTGCCGGAGCAGCAGCTGCCGCTGCTGCTGCCGCAAGTGCAGTCTTATGCGCCGACCGGTACCGGGGAATCGCCGCTTTCAGGCATTACCGACTGGGTAGAGACGAGCTGCCCGCGCTGCGGGGGTCAGGCGCAGCGTGAAACCAATACCATGCCGCAATGGGCTGGTTCATGCTGGTACTACCTGCGCTACCTCGATCCGCATAATGACAGCGCCTTTGCCGGCTCAGATAAAATTAACTATTGGGCGCCGGTTGATCTTTATGTCGGCGGCGCAGAACATGCGGTTCTCCATCTGCTTTACAGTCGGTTCTGGCACAAGGTTCTCTTTGATCTGGGGCTGGTGAATTCTTCTGAACCGTTTCAGCGTCTTGTCAACCAAGGCATGATACTCGGCGAAGACGGGCAGAAAATGTCGAAGGCACGCGGCAATGTTATTAATCCTGACGATATTATCCGCCAATACGGCGCTGATTCCATGCGGATCTATGAAATGTTTATGGGACCTCTTGAGGTGAGCAAACCGTGGGCAACGGCTGGTTTGGTGGGAGTTTCACGGTTTTTGGAGCGGATCTGGGGGCTGGGAGAAAAACTTACGCAGGAAAACGGGGCAGTACCCGATACGCTCATCCAAGTCCTGCATAAGACCATAAAAAAAGTATCTGAGGACACAGCCTCTTTAGCATTTAACACGGCTATCAGCTCCTTGATGGTCTATTCAAACGAATTGGCAAAGTTGCCGGCAGTCCCGCTCTCTTTATGGAAACCTTTTGTACTGATGCTCGCCGTATACGCACCGCATCTGGGCGAAGAACTTTGGCAGAAGCTCGGTTCTACCGAATCGGTTTCAAAAGCAGCGTGGCCGAGCTACGATCCGGCTCTTGCTGCCGACCGAGACTTTACCATTGTCGTGCAGATCAACGGCAAAGTCAGGGATAAATTCACTGCCGCTGCCGGCACGGCGCCTGCGCTGCTTGAACAGACGGCGCTTGCGCTGACCGGCGTCCGCAAATGGACGACAGGACAGTCAATCATTAAAATAATCACCGTGCCTGATAAACTGGTCAATATCGTGCTTAAATAAGGAAATTATGTTTACCTATTGTCCTGCGTGTGCGTCTCCGTCCATACGGTTTGAACGGGAGCGAGTTTTTCGGTGCGCCGACTGCGGCTTTGTCTATTACCATAACAATGCGGCGGCAGTAGCCGGCATCATTGATCGGGGAGGCGCTCTGCTACTCTTAGAGCGGGCAAAGGAACCGGCGCGGGGGAAACTTGCCTTTCCGGGCGGGTTTGTCGATCCGGGTGAAGGAGCTGTCGAAGCTTTGCGCCGTGAATGTCTTGAAGAGATCGGCTTTGATCCGGGTTCTTGCGTGCAGTTCTTTGCCTCCTTTCCTAATGTGTATCCGTATCGGGGGATTGTGTATCGCACCTGCGACTTGTTTTTCACAGGTGCTGCACCGGACTTAAAAAAAGAAGACCTGCACCCGGACCCGCACGAATGCGCCGGTATCCATGTCATAACGTATAGCAATCTTAATGAAGCTGACCTTGCCTTTGAGTCGGCACGTCAGGCGCTCAGGCTCTTTTGTGCTGGTCTGCGCTAATTCCTGTTAATCTTGACAGGGGATCAAACTATCTGCATACTAACGCAATGCGCAACAAACTTACCGATGAATTGGCAGTCTGCGGTTTCAATGCTGTGTCTGCACTGGTGCAATACCATCCTGAAAACATAAACCGCTTGTTTTTACGCAGCGACCGTCTGCCTTTCTTAACCGGTGTGTGTAAAGATTTGGCGGAGCGGAAACGTCCGTATAAACTCTGTGAAGATGAAGAACTGGAACGGATTTGTAAAAGTTCTCGACATCAAGGAGTGGTTGCTATGATTAAGGAGCCGGTTCTTGAACCGATTAACCGCGATGACCTTGAGGTCTGGGAACGGGAAGGCTTAACCGGTCTTATTGTTCACTCAGTGGGAAACGATCATAACCTTGGCGCTATGATTCGTTCTGCTGCCTTCTTTGAAGTGCATTTTGTTATTATATACACAGGCGATGCAGAAGCAAAACTAACGACGAGCGCCTATAGAGTTGCCGAGGGGGGCATGGAACACATTACGCTGCGCTGTGTGCATGACCTGAACGGTTTTCTTAAAACGGCAATGCAGCGTATTGTGGTTATTGGAACGACACCGCGGGCGCGTCTGCGTATTCGTGATATGGGCGGCATACTGCACGATCTTTCTCCTGAGGCAAGACCCGGTGTTGCGTTGGTTGTCGGCAATGAAGAGCGAGGATTGCCCGAGGAAATAAGGAACAACTGCTCATTCCTCATGCGTATTCCCGGAACCGGTCTTATAGACAGTCTCAATGTTGCCCAGTGTGCGACGCTGTTTTTCCACGAACTGTATGAACTATAGGGACTCTTACAAGGTCTGACCTATGTTGGATCAGCAGGCGAGGTCTGACCTTCACAAAAGCAGCTTGAGGTCTGTCCGCCAAGCTGTGTCAGTTACCAGCGAGACAATGCTGACAATGCCATGTTCTCTATGGTATGCGCCGCTGTACTGCCAGTCTTC
>JAISMB010000086.1 GCA_031276945.1 Spirochaetaceae bacterium
CAAGCACAGTAGTACAAGAACCACGCACAGTCATCTATGATTTAAGTCTGACCGTTAGTTAAAAACAATTCCTGCAAAGCGGGCAATGACCTGTGATGACCACACCTTAGCCCGCGACAGGATAAGACAGACCTCGCACTGACACGGACAGACGACACTTATACAGTCTGTCCGCATAAGCTCAAGAGCCGAGGGGCTGAACCCCTGCCTTTACTTTTTTTGTGGTAGCCTGCCGCTGAACAGCATTATTCCTGTCTTGCAGAATCAGAGGGTTGCCGTTATTATACTAATTATGAACAAAATAGCCTTCTTTTATGAACAATGCAGAAAAGGCTTTTTATATTCTTCCCCGTGCGACCATACACAAAGGAGTTATACATGCAATGGGCAAAACAAGCGCTGCTTTATGCAGTAATACTGGCAGCGGCAGCAGGATGCGCTTCAAAGCCAAAGCCTGAAGCGGCTCAACAGGAGGCGCAGTCTTTCAGCGCCGCTGATTACTATGATCTTGCACAGAAACAAGCGCAGTTAAAGGATTACGCCGGTGCAATAGCACATTATGGCGAAGGATTAGCCCTTGAGCCGGAAAATGCCCGCCTCTATGCGGGACGGGGGCAGGCGTATGCGGCGCAAGGCGAGTACAGCCTTGCCCTTGCCGATTATACTACGGCGCTACAGTTTGAACCGCAGAACAGCGCCTTTTATGCCGGACGCGCAGCGGTTTTTGCCGCAGAGGGTAATGATGATTCGGCTCTGGATGACTACAAAAAGACACTAGAGCTAACGCCCAAGGACGCTAACGCCTACGCCGCACTTGCAGCTATCGCCGTTAAAAAGATAGACTACGACACGGCTATTGAGCAGTACCAAAAAGCGCTTGAATATGGAAAAGATTCCACCGAGCTGGCACAGTACAAAACCGGTATTGCCACAGCTTATGCGGCGCGCGCACAAAGCTCTCTGAACAATGCCTACTATGCCCAAGCAATAAGCGATTTTAAGCTTGCAGAACAGTACGATCCCGTTCAATTCAAAGGCGCCTCCGCCCAAGCTCAAGTGGCGCGCGCTGAAGCCGCACTGAAAGCCGGCGATACAGAAACCGCCTTTGCTGATTATGCCCAAGCTGCCCAAAGCGATCCACAGTATGCACAGGACCTCGTAGCCTTGCACGTAAAGCAGGCGCAAGAAGCCCTTGAAAAGGGCGATACCACGGCGGCTATTACCGCGTATACGCAGGCAGTCCAGTACGAGCCGCGCTACAAGGCAAACCTTGCCCAGCTCTATGCGCAGGTAGGTACGGAAGCTTTCAGTGGTATACCGTACAAGGCAGATGAGGCGGATGCAAAACGGCGCTACGACCGCGCCGAAACCTACCGTAAAAACGCCAACTACCGGGGTGCGGTTGAAGAATACCTTGAGGCGCTCAGGATCAATCCGCACGATTATTATGCAGCCCTGCGGCGACTGAACCATGCCCTCGTCAATTACACCAAAGCTGCCGAGTATGATAGTGCGTTTGCCGCTGTGCCGGCTAAAGTTTTGGCGTTGCGCGGGGCATTGTATAAAACAATCGCTGACTACCCCACACTACGTTCGACAGAAGAGCGGAGCTGGAATACAAAGCTGGAAGAATTCTACCGCAAATACAAGCCGGCAGACCTAGATGAAGATGCCGCTGAGCTTGACACCTCCGCCGTGCAGCCTCCTTCCCGCTATGATCCGTACAAAGCCATGGAATACAGCAGGGACTATCGGGACAGGAGCATAGCAGACTATGGGAAGGCAGCGCAGATCGATCCGGCGCACAAAGCGATAGCCGCGGAGCTTTACCGCACGCGCGGCGCTCGCTACTACGAGACTGATAATTACTACTCCGCACTGGAGGATTTTACCGCTGCCCTTGAGCTTGAGCCGGGCAGTGCCGCCGCCTTCTACCAGCGGGCTTTATGCTACCTCAAGATCGGACAGGATGATTTGGCTTTTGACGATCTTTCACAGGCTCTTGAGCTTGAACCTGACAATGCCGCCGCCTTCTACCAGCGGGCTTTATGCTACAAAAAGCTGGGGATGACTGAGGACGCCTTTGCTGATCTTAACGATGCCATTCGTTTTGACAAACAAAACGCCGCTGCTTACTACAATCGGGCTTTGTACTACACCGATAAAAAGGATTACGATAAGGCAATAGCCGATTATAGCCAAGCCGCCCGACTTAACAGGACCTACGAAACGGCATTAGCGCGCACGTACCTTGAGCGTGCCAAGACCAAGGTTAGTCGGGGCGTCTACAGCGAGGCAATCGCTGATTATACTCAGGTTATCCGCCTTAATAAGGAAAATGCGGTGGATGCGTACAACGGTCGTGCAACGCTCTACCTCTTGCAGTACGACTATGATGGAGCAATAGCCGATTATAACGAGGTGATCCGGCGCGATCCGTCTTTAATTGAGAGCTACTTAGGACGCGGTAAGGCTTATGCAGCCCTTGCCGACTATGATCGGGCAATACGCGACTATACGACAGCTCTAAGGCAGGATACCCAGTTTATTGAAGCCTATCTTGCCCGCGCCGAAGCTTACGCTGAAAAAGGCGATTACAAACAG
Source organism: Spirochaetaceae bacterium (assembly GCA_031276945.1). GTDB lineage: Bacteria > Spirochaetota > Spirochaetia > Treponematales > Breznakiellaceae > BOBG01. The sequence continues at coordinate 2,605 of JAISMB010000086.1, forward strand.
GCATTACCGGATTATGCCGAGGTATTACGTTTTGATCCGGACAATGCCGCTGCTTATTCAGGGCAATCCATAGCTTACTTTAATGCAGGTGATTCACAGCGGGCAATACAAGAGTATACCAAGGCGCTTGAACGTAATCCGAGGAATGCGGGAGCTTACGTCGGTCGGGGCATGATGTACACGAGCGCCGGCGATTATATCAATGCCCGCGATGATTATACCAAAGCTTTGCAGTACGATCCGCGCTCGCTGCAAGCCTACAGCGCCCGCGGCGCCCTTTACATGACCTTGAAAGAGTATAACCGCGCTCTTGAAGACTATACCCAAGCCATCACGATGAGTCCGCACAATCCCCAGCTCTATTACAATCGGGCTTTGTGCTACAGTGCCAAGAAGGAGTACGACAAAGCCCTTGCCGATTATGGTGAGGTTATCCGGCTTAACCCGCAACACCAAGACGCATACTACAACCGTGCCGTTCTGTACAACGATCTGAAGAAGGACTACGACAAAGCCCTTGCCGATTATGATGAGGTTATCCGGCTTAACCCTGACTACAAAGACGCATATTACGGTCGCGGTAATGCCTTAATGAATAAACGCGAGTATGAAAAAGCCATTGCCGACTATACCCAGGCACTTGACGACAACCCGCGCATGCTTGCAGCGCTTACCAACCGCGGCAACGCCTATTACTACAGTGGCAAGTATGATGAAGCAATAGCCGATTACAATAAGGTGCTCAGGCGCGATCCGCTGATGAGTGCTGCCTATATCAACAGAGGAGCAGCCTATCTTGCCCAAAGCAAGTACGAGCTGAGTATACTGGATTGTACCGAGGCGCTGCGGCTCAATCCGCAGGCTGCTAACGCCTCCCTCAACAGAGGGGCAGCTTACGCCGGCACAGGCGATTATGACAAAGCGCTTGCCGATTATGCTCAAGCGCTCCAGCTCAACCCGCAGTCCTTCACCGCGTATGCTGAACGTGCCGCTGTGTACACAGCTCAGGGCGACTATGATAAGGCGCTTGCCGATTATACTCAAGCGCTCCAGCTCAAGCCGCAGTCTTTGACCGCGTATGCTGAACGCGCCGCTGTGTACATCGCTCAGGGCGACTATGACAAGGCGCTTGCCGATTATACCGAGGTGCTGCGGTTCAACCATCAAGCAGGCAACGTCTATACTGCACGTGCCACTTTGTACACCGCACAGCGCAACTATGACAAAGCCATTGCCGATTACACCCAAGCTATTGCTCTTAACCCGCAGGATGCCGCCGTCTTATACGCTAACCGTGCCGCTGTGTACGCTACGAAAGGCGATTATGACAAAGCCATTGCCGATTACACCCAAGCTATTGCTCTTAACCCGCAGGCTACCGCTGTCTTATACACTAACCGTGCCGCTGTGTACGCTACGAAAGGCGATCATGAGAGAGCCATTAGCGATTACACGCGGGCTATCCGCTATAACCCTCAAGAGGACGCACAGTACCTTGCCCTGCATATTGCCAGAGGCATTGAGTACGCTCAAAAAGCTGATTACGATCAGGCAATAGCTGACTATAGCGAGGTGTTGCGTCTTGATCCAAAAAAGGCGGAGGCTTACTACCACCGCGCTGATGTTTATTACGATCAGGCAAAAGCTGAAGATAGCGAGGCGCTGCGTCTTGATCCAAAAAAGGCGGAGGCTTACTACCACCGTGTTGATGTTTATTACGAAAAGAAAAAAGTTGAGCGGGCAATCGTTGATTACAGCGAGGCACTCCGGTTTAACCGGCAGTATGCGCCCGCCTATGCTAAACGTGCCGCCCTTTACTACATCAAAGGCGACTATAACAGGGCTATTGCCGATTACACTGAACTTATCCGGCTTGAGCCGCGTAATGCCGATGCCTACTATAATCGCGGTGAAGCTTATTACTATTACGGCGAGTACGAACGTGCCATTGCCGACTTTACCAATGTAATTCGTATTAAGCCTGAGACGGACAATCCGACAGAACTGGAATGGCTATCTTCTGTCTATGATTACCGCGCACAGGTCTACCACCTGCGCGGCGACAGTATACGAGCGGAAGCTGATTTTAAGAAAGCTGATGATTTAAGAAAGAAAGCTAAAGATTTAGGCTACACAGACTAGCTCTATCCATTCCTGAAGCAGGAACAGATCAGGTATACGTGCCGGCTCTCAAGAGCCGGCATTTTTATAGAGCCTGCGAGGTCTGTCCGCGTTAAGATAAGACAGTCTCCTTCCACGGATTTTTACGGATAATGGTTTGGTTTCGGTCATAGCCGACTGAAACCATGCTTATTGGTGTTTCACAAAATCGTTCAATAAATTCAATATACGCACTTGCAGCTGACGGAAAGTCTTTGTAGCTTTGGAGAGCTGAGAGATCCTCATGCCAACCTCTAAAGCTGCGGAGAACCGGTCGGGCGTTGGCGAGCATCGCAACCGATGCCGGGAAGTTTTCAACAAGCCTGTCCCCGATCTGGTAGGCAACACAAGCTTTAATTTCATCCAACGTATCGTAGACATCAAGGTGCGTCATAACAAGAGAATCCAGTGCATTGCTTATACAGGCATACCTAAGGGCAACAAGATCAAGATACCCACAGCGCCGCGCCCTGCCGGTTGTAACACCGTATTCCCGCCCTGCCGTGCGGATAAAGCAGCAGAGCGCATCCTCAGAATCGCTGTCGAACTCGCTTGGAAAAGGTCCATTACCAACGCGGGTAGAATAAGCTTTGAAGACGCCTAGTATATGATCCAAGGCGCGCGGTCCAATACCGGCGCCGATGGCAGCACCGGCAGCGCATGACATACCGCTTGAGACAAAAGGGTATGTTCCTAGGTCAAGGTCAAGCAATGTTCCCTGCGCCCCTTCAAAAAGAACCTGTTCATTGCGGTGCTGATATAAGTAACTGGATATATCTATCGCTAGTGCTTGGAGTCGATCACGGTACGGCGCTAAGAATTCACGGTCTTCTTGTTCCAGTTCATCCATTTTTTCCTGCCACCCCAGATCAGCAATGCGTATTCCTTCACGTTCGCTTTTCAAAGCATAGCTAACGCCTATGCCGCGACCCGTTGTGCCTATAGGGTTCTGCCGCATCGCATCCCTTTCTCTATCAATGCGTATGTACCGCGGCAGCACAAGATGCGCCCTGTCGGAAATAAATACACGTCCCTTTGTAGCTATGCCGCGGCTTTCCAGCATGGACAGTTCTTCAAAGAGTGCAGCCGGATCAATAACCATGCCGCTGCCCAGTATTACGGTTTTATCCGGATGTAGCACGCCGGATGGCACAAGGTGTAAAGCGTATTGCACCTGGTCGCACACAATGGTATGCCCCGCATTTGCCCCGCCTGCATACCGCACTATGATTTGTGAATCGTTTGCCAAATAATCGACAATCTTTCCCTTTCCTTCATCACCCCATTGGGCGCCTATGACAACAATGTTCATAAAAAATACTGAGGCTAAACAGTTTTGATGCTTTAGCCCTTCCTCCTTTTTAGTATCATACTCTCAAAAAAAGCGGTACCTCTCCTTTGATACAGCTTCACTTCTCCGCGCTGGTCTGTACCGTTCTTAGTCAGACCGTGCATCCTGTTGTTCCTCTTCTTGAACAGCAGTCCTCACGAAGAGCATTCAATAATCCTACACAGAATATTAACGGTATGAGAGGCAACTAAACCCTGTCCTGTATTTCTACCCTAAGCTCTTCGCTACCGGTTCAGCCGGTAGTCGACCCTTTTTCCATACCGGTCGAGCTTTCCAATTCTTTTTGTTTTAATTTTTTTGCCTGCCAATCTATAAATATCTGCACCCCCGCGCGAAGACTGATAAAAACCACCACAAGCCCCATGATGATTGCGGTAATCTCCTTGGGGATTTGTCGGGATTGCATGAGCGGTTGAGCGGACTTGAGCATGCCGAAGAGCAGACCGGAGAGGGCTGTTCCCCATGCGGTGCTGTTCCCCACGAGAGCTACAGCGATTCCATCAAAGCCATAGCCGTCCTGTCCGGCTAAGACACGACCTGCTGAGAATGAACCGAGCGAAACGATAGCGCCGGCAAGACCGGCAAAACCTCCAGCTATCGCCATGGCAGCCGTCAAGGAGATATTGACATTGATACCGCTATACCGGGCGGCTTCCTTGTTCAAACCAGTTGCCCGTAACGAAAACCCTAAGGTCGTTTTACCCATGACAATCCAAAAGAAAAAAATCGCCCCAATTGTCAGGTACAAGCCGTAGTTTAACCGTGAGGTATTCGTAATTGTTTCAAGAAAGGCGCTGGAAAGACGCGCGGTCTTGGGAAAAGGGACTGTCTGAAAGGTATTAGTGCCGGGGATCAGCACGGTTACATAGCGGGAAACATAGAGCGCAATATAGTTCATCATAATTGTTGCAACCACTTCTGAGACAGTAAATTGCGCTTTTAAGAAGCCGACAATGCCTCCCCACAGAGCGCCAGCCGCAATCGCAGCAGCTACGGCAAGTATCCAGTGCAGTAGCGGCACCGGAGGTCCAAACAATGCCACAAACTGTGCTGCGGTTAATCCTATAATGTACTGCCCCTCTGCTCCTATATTAAAAAGACCGGTTCTTGCGGCAAATGCCATGGAAAATCCGCACAGAATAAGCGGCATGGAGGAGACAAGCCATTCTCCAATATAGCGGGAATTCCATACCCATGCGCCGGCACGGTTCTTTGAAAAACCGGTTACAACCTGTATTATAGAAGAATACATACCTGATGGATTGCGCCCCACAAGAAGGATAAGAATAGTCCCCACTAAGAAGCCAAGAAACACAATAAGAACTGATACAAGCGCATCAGAATGGGTAAAGAGCTTAAAGATATGCTCACGGAGCATGAGGGAAGGAACGGGTTCACTGGTACTATTTTTCCTGCCTGCCATAGTATGAGTATGATCGGTTTATTGATAAAAATCAAGCATAAACAAAGAATGCCTCTTCACGGCTCAGATGAGAACTGCCAGCTTTAGAGCCGGCAGTACGCGTCTTTCTTCAGAGATTATTCAGTTGCCGTGCAACGGTATTCTGAATAGAGATGTTCCTCATGGAGGAGCTGAGGGATTTTTTCTTGTAAATTGATACCGTCAATATCAAAACCAGCAACGTCCCAGCCGGCTGTTCTTTCTCTGCCGAACAGTTCTATGCGTCTTAAATCACCGAACAACTGGACAATGCGGTTTCTAACAATAGGCGGTTTTACTGAATGACCGGCGCGCCGGTGCATGACAATTTGCGGGACTGTTTTATCGACTGATTTTATATGCCCCCGCATTCCCAAAAGGCACATTTCAATGTTCGACTTTGTATAACTGCCCATCCCGCGCAGCGGTTCTCCATTTGCCTTTATTTTTACCCAGCAAAAGGCGCAGGTCTTGTATTTGAAGCCCCATGCGGCAATAACCTTGAACGCCTCAGGCAAAACCGGCATGGTAACCCATAAAAACAAGGCACAATTTTTATCACATAAGTTTTTAACAGGTAAATCACAGATTTCATCCGTTGCCATGGTCTTATAATGCTTTTCAGGTGCAAAATGCCCTCCATTTTTACCATCCCCCCACAAATATTTCCACGGCGGATCCGCATACACTATCTGATATTTCATAGTGAGTATGGTAGGTTTTTTTCTTAATCCGGTCAATGTTTATGCACCCACAGCGCCGAGGCGGGCGTCGTGTCGCGTACATGGACAGGGAGCCGAGCTACATGGGCAGGGGCGAGGTCTGTCCGCTGCTTCTAATGGCTAGTCCTTGTGTTGTTAAGGCAAAACAGCTTTTCCGAGGTCTGACCTATTCTGTATTCTGCCACCGAGGTCTGACTTATCCTGCCTTTGAGGTCTGTCCCCCTCCTCCTGCTTTCTCTTGCCACAGTATAAGCTTTTCAGTATGTTATAGCTATGAATTACGAAAAACTGACAGTAAAAACACAAGAATTGCTGCGTGAAGCAAGCACAAATGCCCAAAAAGCGGATCACGGGCAAATTGAAATAGAACATATATTATTAGCTTTACTCAGTTCAGAAGACGGCATTGTTGCCGCGGTGCTTGAGCGTATCGGTGCGGACAGGAATGCCCTTATCGCGGCGACGCGCGAATTGCTGGAAAGCTTGCCTAAAGTTTACGGTTCAGCCGCCCAGCTCTACCTCTCAAGCGCGGCTGATAAAATCCTTGCCAAAGCACAGGCGCAAGCCGAACTGCTCCACGATGCTTATATTGCAGCCGAGCATATCTTTATCGCCATAGCCGCTTCCGAGGGCAAGGCTGCGGCACTCCTGCAAGAAGCCGGTCTCCGTAGTAATACCATTCTGGAAGCGCTGAAACAGCTGCGCGGGGCAAGCCGCATTACCGACCCTGAAGCTGAAGTGCAGTTTCAAGTATTAGAACGCTACTGTCGGGATTTGACCGCCCTTGCCCATCAGGAAAAACTAGACCCGGTTATAGGGCGGGATGAGGAGATACGAAGGGTCATGCAGGTTTTATCCCGCAGGACAAAGAATAACCCGGTTCTTATAGGCGAGCCGGGTGTGGGTAAAACGGCAATAGTTGAAGGATTGGCGCGGCGTATTGTTGCCGGTGATGTGCCTGAATCGCTTAAAAATAAGCGGCTCTTATCGCTCGACTTGGGGGCGTTAGTTGCCGGCGCCAAGTTCAGAGGAGAATTTGAAGAACGGCTCAAAGCGCTCCTCAACGAGATTCAAGGCTCACAGGGGACTATCATTCTGTTTATTGATGAATTGCATAGCCTTATCGGTGCCGGCGCTGCCGAAGGAGCAACCGATGCGTCTAATTTACTCAAGCCTGCCCTTGCACGCGGTGAATTACGCTGTATCGGCGCAACAACGCTTGATGAATACCGCAAGCACATTGAAAAAGATGCTGCCTTTGAACGGCGTTTTCAGCAGGTTTATACCCCTCAGCCTTCAGTAGCAGATACCATCGCTATTCTGCGCGGCTTGCAGGAACGGTATGAAATACATCATGGGGTGCGTATAAAAGATGAAGCTCTGGTGGCAGCCGCGACGCTCTCAGACCGGTATATTACCGCACGATTTCTGCCGGATAAGGCGATTGATTTAGTTGATGAAGCGGCAAGCCGACTCAAAATGGAACTTGATAGCCGTCCAACCGAACTTGATAAAATAGAACGCCGGCTTTTGCAGCTATCTATAGAACAGCATGCCCTCTCTCGTGAGGATGATCCGGCATCACAGGACAGACTGACAAAGTTAAAGCGTGAAATTGCGGAGCTGAGCGCTGAGAAGGAGGCGATGGCTGCACAGTGGGCGCATGAAAAACACAGTATTGAGCAGATCAGAACCTTAAAGCAACAGATAGAAGAGCTGAAAATAGAGGAAAGCCGGCATGAACGTGAGGGAAACCTGACCCAAGCTGCAAAGTTAAAGTACGGGCGTATTCCAGAGGTGGAAAGAGAGCTGAGTACCTTAACGGTGGCGGTACAAGAGAGAGCGCACGGCAAGGTTTTACTGAGAGAAGAAGTGAGCGAAGAGGATATTGCTACGGTTGTCTCTGTATGGACCGGCATTCCGGTTGCAAAAATGCTCCAAGGAGAGATGCAGAAGTACCTTGAGCTGGAAAAAGTCCTTGAAGAGCGCGTGGTCGGACAGGAGCAAGCTTTGCGGGCAGTAGCTGATGCAATCCGGCGCAATAAAGCCGGCTTATCCGATACCGCCCGTCCTTTGGGTTCTTTTCTGTTCTTAGGACCGACCGGAGTTGGTAAAACAGAACTGGCAAAATCTCTCGCTGAATTCCTGTTTAATGACGAACGGGCAATAACGCGTATAGATATGACTGAATACGGTGAAAAATATGCGGTGAGCCGGCTTATTGGTGCGCCGCCGGGGTATATAGGCTATGAACAGGGGGGGCAGTTGACCGAGGCGGTCAGACGCCGTCCTTATAGTGTAGTTTTGTTTGATGAAATTGAAAAAGCGCATCCTGAAGTCTTTAATGTATTTCTCCAGTTGCTTGATGACGGACGGCTCACCGATAGTCAGGGGCGTGTCGTTAATTTTAAGAATGTCATTATCATTATGACCAGTAACCTCGGTTCAAATCTTATTCTCAATGCTCAGTCAGGTATTGATCTGAAAGAAAGCTTGCAGGAATTGCTCAAACAGCAGTTTATGCCGGAATTCTTAAACCGTATAGATGAAACGGTTATTTTTAACCGGCTTGGTCGAGAAGAAATAACCCGTATCGTGGATATACAACTGAAGCGGCTTTGCGAACGGCTTTTGAGTCGGCATATTACGCTTGATCTAAGCGCGGAAGCAAAGCAGGTACTTGCCGATCACGGCTACGATCCTGATTTCGGCGCACGGACGCTTAAACGGACCATACAAGCTGAACTGGAAAATCCGCTCGCCAGAGCAATCATAGCCGGTAAAATCAAAGACGGTGAGCGGGTACATATTACAGCGCTGGGAGACAGCGTGGTTTTTTAGAAAAAAGCGGTTTGCATTATGGATAATGTTCTTTCTGTGCCGAATCCACCGCTTATCGGTTTAACCGGTCTGTGCTGCGCGGGAAAAAACTACGTGGCATCTTTTTTGGAAGAAGCAGGATTGGCGGTACTGGATTTGGATCTGGTCGGGCATCGGGTGCTTGATAGAGAAAAAGAAGCGATAGTCAGAGAATTCGGGGCTGCTGTCGTACGTGCAGACGGGTCTGTTGATCGCAAAGCTCTGGGAGCCGTTGTTTTCGCTGTACCTGAAAAACTACGCAGACTGGAGGCTCTCGTACATCCAGCAGTTGATCGGGTTACGGCAGACTGGCTGAACGAGCATAAAGGACGCATCTGTGTTCTTAATGCAGCTTTATTGCATAAATCAGCATTTTTTCGCCACCTTCGCTGCCTTATTATCGTTAAAGCTTCATTTATTACCCGTTTAATCCGGGCAAAACGCCGTGATAACCTGCCCTTTTCTGTTCTCCTCAAACGTTTTAAGAGTCAGGAGCATTTTGCCGCTCAAGATATGCCTCAAAATGCCGATATTCACTTTATAATTAATGAAAGATTTTTTGGATTGCATTTTAAGGCGACCCAACTGAACGGTCAAATACAGGATATTCTGTCAAAAATTAAAGACAGGAATAAATTTTATGGATAAGAAAAAATTATTGATTATGGTCATCTGCATAGGCTTCTTTTTGGTCATAATTATCGGCGGTTCTATACTGTTATTTTCACCGCGCACTGTTTCCGTTGTCCCTCCTCCTGATCAACAACCGACTTCTACTTCTACCTCTGATCCTGTTACTACTCCTGTACTGTCAGCTACCCATGAAGAAGAACCTGTTACCGCCTCCCTCGATCCGAAGCCTCCCTTTACAGGTTATACTGAAGATAGTGTTAATCCGCTGCCTGAACAACAGGAACGCACGACGGTAGTGAGTGTTCCGCGTCCGAGCACAGCCGGTGTGCCTCATACTACGGCGACTGAAAGCAGTTCTCAGCGTGTAACAAAACCTGCAACTTCAACACCGGTTACTCCTGCTGTAAAAGCAAGTCCTTCCCCTGCTTCGGCGGCAAAGCCGACACAGACACCAAAATCTGTTGCGGCACCTCAGGCAAAGATAATTGCTAGCTATTGGATTCAAACTGGTTCATTCTCTACCTTAACACGAGCGGAGAGCGCTAAAGAACTGTTGATGACCAAGGGTTTCAGCTCCATTATAGAAAGCAGCGATGTCCGCGGTGAAATGTTTTATCGAGTACGAGTTGGTCCTTACACCTCTAAAAATGAAGCGGAGTATTGGCTTCCTATTGTTAAAGCAATAGAAGGCTTTGAAGAAAGTCTCGTCTGGCAGACCCAATCACGGCAATCTTAATGTTTATCTTTTTTATCTTTAAGCATTATATGCAAGTCTTGTAATTGTTCCGCGGTAACTTCGCTGGGGCAGTCGTCCAAAGGACTGAGCGCGAAAGAATTTTTAGGGAAAGCAATAACTTCTTTTATAGAGGTCTGTCCTGCCATAAGCATGACAAGACGGTCAAAGCCCAGTGCAATGCCGCCGTGAGGAGGAGCGCCGAACTTAAAAGCCGTGGTTAAAAAGCCGAACTTTTCTTCAGCTTCGGCTGGATCAAGCCCAAGGAGAGTAAAAATACGTTTCTGCAATACAGGCTCGTGGATACGAATGGAGCCGGATGCAAGCTCGCAGCCGTTAAGAACAAGATCGTATAAATCACCGATTACAGCGCCCGGATCGCTTTCCAGACTAGCGTGGTAACGCTCTTGCGGATACGAAAACATGTGGTGTGCAGCCTCCCAATGCCCTTCTTCCTCGTTAAATTCAAAAAGCGGAAAATCTACAATCCATACCCATTCAAACTTGTCCGGATCACATAAGCCTAAGTCTTTACCGAGTTTTGAACGTACCGCTCCAAGACTGTTGTTAGCTATCCGGCGTTTCGCATCGGCTGTCATTACCAGCAAATCTCCCGCCTGAGCGCCGAGGGTCTTGACGATTTCTCCGGCTTGCGTTGCGAAAAATTTCGCTGCGCCGCCTTCAAGGACAGGCTCGCCCGATGTTCCTGCTACTTTCATCCATGCAAACACCTTTGCTTTATATATCTTTGCTTGGGCTTCCAGTTCTTCGATCTGTTTACGTGAATAGCCTGCGCCTCCCGACACAACAAGAACCTTTACAGCGCCTCCGGCTATCGTGATTCCTTGAGCAAGACCCGCCGCCTTTTGCGCCTCGCCTTGTGCAAGGGCATCTTTGAATGCACTGAATGATGAGCGTTCCGCAAAAGCGCTAAAATCCTGCAAGGGCAGGGCGAAACGAAGGTCAGGCTTGTCAGTGCCGTAGCGTTCTTGCGCCTCATGGTAGCTCAAGCGCGTAAAATGTGCCGGAAGTTCAAGATTAAGCGTCTTTTTGAAGACAGAGCCTAACAGTTCCTCGGTCATAGTTAAAATATCATCGCGGCTTACAAAAGACATCTCAATATCAATTTGGGTAAATTCCGGCTGTCGGTCCCCGCGGGCGTCTTCATCACGGTAGCATCGGGCTATTTGAACGTACTTATCAAAACCGGCAGCCATCAAAAGCTGTTTATATAATTGCGGAGACTGGGGCAGCGCATAGAATTTTCCCGAATACAGTCGGGACGGTACCAGATAATCACGCGCTCCCTCAGGAGTCGATTTAACAAAGGTAGGCGTCTCAATCTCGTAAAAGTCCTGCGCATGCATCCATTCACGTACGGCAAAAGTAACGGCGCTGCGGAGTCTGATTCTGTTCTGCATACCGCCTGAACGCAAATCAAGGTAGCGGTATTTGAGGCGCAGCTCTTCATTGGCATTGCTTTCTTCGTCAATTTGAAAGGGAAGTACTGAAGCGCTGTTAAGCACGACAATTTTTTGCGCCGCAACTTCTATCGCGCCGGTCGGCATTTCAGGATTTACCATAGCAGGCGGTCTTTCTCTGACTGTTCCCTCAACGGCGATACAGTACTCGTTATGCACTTGGGCGGCAAGCGCCGCTAATTCAGGCGGCGCATGAGCGTCCACCACGACTTGTGTTATACCGTAGCGATCCCGCATATTGATAAATGAAATACCGCCGTGTTCCCGTTTTCGATGAACCCAGCCGTTCAAAACTACTTGTGTGCCGGCATCGCTGTGCCGTAAGATTCCGCAATTAACGGTACGCTTAAAAAACTCCATAGTGTAAAGTATGGTACTCTTGGAAGCATAGTCTGTCAATACAGCAGACCTCTACCTCACCCACGGACAGACCTCGCCCCCACGGACAGACCTCTACCTCACCCACGGACAGACCTCGCCCCTTCACGGACAGACTACGGACAGACTACGGACAGACCTCACCCTCACCCACGGACAGACCTCACCCTCACCCACGGACAGACCTCGCCCCCTCACGGACAGACCACGGACAGACCTCGCCCACGGACAGACCTCACCCACAATTAGACGGCGCTGGCGATTTGTACCTGTTTTTCTTATTTCAGAGAAAGAAAATCGGACACCCGAAAATAAAATTCTGATACCCGAGAAAGAAATTCGGACACCTGAAAATAAAATTTTGATACCCGAGAAAGAAATTCTGATACCAGAAAATAAAATTCGGACACCCGAGAAAGAAATTCGGATGTCCGAGAATAAAATTCTGATACACGAAAATACAAATTTTATGTACGAGAGAGAAATGCTGATAGTAAAAAATACCGTCCGTATTCAGAAGATCAGTACACATTCCGCTCAAGCGATGGGCTTCTTGTTTCACAGACCAAACTTAAAACGACAGAGCAAGCTTTATCAGTACAGTGGTTTCAGCCTCGCCCCGCAAGAATCTTTATTCCTTCTTGTAGTATACTGCGCCGCCTTCCTATCTCTCTCTTCAGAATATCCGCATCCGCATGTATACCTCTTGTCCAGTATGAGTTTGTTCTTCCTCCCGCACCGAGGACATAGGAAGCGCAGGCAGGTCAGACCTCGCCGTCTTTCTTGACAAGTCTTATTTCACTCTATTGTTACGTATCTGTATCGTTGCGCCGTATATACTTTACGGCGACCTTTTGTAAAAGAATTGAACTGCCGATAGATAAAAAAAGGAGTTTTTTATGTATACCGATTATATACCCGGAACAATCGCCGAATACCGGCGTTTTTCCGACCATTTTGTTGAGGTCGTCTCGCAAAAAGCCACGGTTTGGGGGATTCCCGCCGCGGCTGTAGAGCGACTGACAACCGGACACACGGCGTGGACAACGGTGCAGGACGAAGCGGACAACCGCGAAACCCGTACGCCGCTTGTTGTTGAAAAAGCCAGCCGGCTGCGCGGCGAGGACAAGGCGAATATTCGCTGGATGGTGAACACGTACATCAAGCCCAACGCTTTAGGCACCATCACGCCTGAAGATATGCGCGATCTCGGCGTGCATATCAGGGACACGACCATCACCCACCACCCCGCGCCCACCAGCCGTCCTGAAACGACAGTGAGTCCTTCAGGCAGGTTCCAGCATACGGTTACCGCGATAAACCCCGCAACCAACAAACGGGATAAGCCCGCGGACGTACACGGCATTTGCTACGCGTGGCAGCTCGGCGGCGAACCCCCCGTCAAGTCCGAAGACCTGCCCAAATCCCGCTTCAGCCAGAAGACCCGCGAAATATTCGCGTGGGACTCAAGCGATCAGGGCAAAACCGTCTATTT
>JAISMB010000010.1 GCA_031276945.1 Spirochaetaceae bacterium
TCATAGCAGCCTAATTCCTTTCTTATATCCTCAGAGTACCTTTTACTCTATCTCATATCCATACAAAGGAGATTTAGTTATGCTTGACTATTTCTTGGAGCTTAATATGCTCACCAGCGACAATCCGGATGATATGCGCGCCCAGACGGCTAACGTCATATCTTACAATCAAGAAGACATCATTGAGCGGATCTTAAAAAGTGGTGCAGGTCTTACCCGCAGCGATGTGGTATCCGTGCTTGAGGCGCAGCGGCAGATCATCTACGACCTTTTAGCCGAAGGCGCTGCGGTTACCACCGATCTCTTTAACGCCTTCCCCAGCATACAGGGGGTCTTCATCGGTGCGGAGGATTCCTTTGACTCTAAGCGCCACCGCGTCAAGATACATTTGACCGAAGGGCTGGGGCTGCGAACCGTTGAGGAACGGGTGAAGACAAAGAAGATACTGCCTCTGCAAACCAGCGCGTACATTACGTCAATCACGGATGTAAAGAGCGGCTCGGTCAATAACCTTTTGACGCCGGGGAAGAACCTGCGTATTCACGGCAGCAAGCTGAAGATACTGGGTGATGATCCGTCTGTTGGGGTGTATTTTACTGGAGCAGGCGGTGATGTGAAGGTGGAAGAGACGGATATTATAGAAAACAAACCGACTGAGGTGATGATAATAACCCCTACGCTGAGTCCGGGAGAGTATTATGTAAAACTAGTAACGCAGTTTACCGGAAGTGCGAAGCCTGCAAAGGGCGTACACACGGCGACTTTTGAGAGAGCGCTCACGGTTACTGCCTAGTGTCAGAGTGGCTGACTGGGTGCAGTCAGAGTGGCTGACTGGGTGCGGTCAGAGTGGCTGACTGGATGCAGTCAGAGTGGCTGACTGCAAAGTGTGGCTATAACAAAAAAGAGACCCCAGCAACCGGCGCTTATTCTTGGCAGGATGACACCGGTTACCGGGTACAACTGAATACGGTACTATAATACTATGAACGAAACCCTTTGACCATAAGGATCGTTCACTGGGTAAAACGACAGTATTCAGTCCTCTTTTTTGATGCTCCGCCCTACAAGGGGCGGATATACGCACAGGACACGTAAGGGCGCGTTGCGTACACAGTGTCCGTGCCTTTCCTAAAAAAGGAGGATGACTATGAAGTTATCCAGATTTTTAGTAGGTATTATCGCTATAGGGGCGATAATCGGTATGGTTCTTACAGGCTGTGAATCCACTGATTGGGCGGCAGTTTCGGAGAGTCTTGATACTGCGAATAATGAGTTTACCAATGCGTACAGCAGTAACAGTGAAGAAGGGCTGACTTATACTATTTATAACAAGTCATCAGTACCGGTTACCGTGCAGGACTCAACTGGTGCGATAACTATTGCACCAAACGGCCGGGGAAGCGCGCGCTTTAACAAGAACGCGAGTATTTACGATGTTGTGTATGACGCGGACGCCCCTGTAGAGGTTGACCAGTCAGGCACAACTTTTACCTTTACCGATAGATAGTCTTTTACCGTAATCGTTCAAATGCTGCCACAAGAAGAGCTTGCGGCAGCTCATCAAATGCTCCGCAATGAGGATAAACTATGAAAGGATATGTTATGAAAAAAAAGAGTATTATTACCTTGATCTTATTGATCACTTTTGTTATTGGAAGTGTTTATGCTTTGCAAGATGAACCGAGGATCTCTGGAAAAGGGACAAAGGTGCTGCTGTTAGCGAATACAAATCCCAAACCGCCCAAGAAAAACGAGGATCTTGGACGTCTCGAAGGTGAACTTTGTGTTTATTACCTAGATGCAGAAGGGGAAAAACGGGAAACCTCTGTAGATTACAATCTTCTGGCAGGCGGCACTAAGACTGTCCCAATACCCGGTAAAATTATTGGATGGGCTACACTCTATTGTTCAGTTATAGACGAAATTAAAAACTAACTAGTGCTTTTTTAGATATAGAAGAAAAGCCCCCTTTACGGGGGCTTTCTACTTTTTTATTATACTATTCTATTTATTTTTTAGATAAGCGGGTGAGCAAGTCGTAGATCTGTTGACCGCCCTGCACGGGGGTGATCCGACCAAAAGCCACTTGCTGATAAATGAAGTTAAGCGTACTGTTCAATTCCGTGTCATTGGGCAGATGGGCTGTTTCCGGTGAGGTGTGCGGACCTGCTATGTCGTGGTATTTGAATACCTTCTGGTCTGCCGGAGTTGCCACAGCAGCAGCGCCTTCACGGAAGGTCGCCGAAGAGGAAATACCGCGATCATTACCGATGATCTTTCCAGCATCAGGACTATTGACAAGGAAGTTGACGAATTGCAACGCCGCTTGAATGTTTTTTGATGCCGCATTGATCGTGTAAACCTGACTCAACTGCGGCCACAATGCCTTAGTCGCAACAGCACCGGGCAGCTCAATAAGATCCAACTCATCGGTTGTATTTGCTTGATAACCGGCAAATTGATTTGACACTATAAAGCCTATAGCAACTTTACCGGCAATAAGCGATGAGCTGTCAGCGCCTGTTTCTGCATAACCGGCTGCTATATCAGCCGGAGGAATGAGTCCATTATCCCGATAGTCTTTGAAAAGCTCAAGAAACTTCTGGGCATCCGCCGCTTTCACTTTGGTTGTTCCGGATACTTCATCATAAATTGGTGTGCCGTTCCAGCGAAGCCAATAGCCAAAACCGGTAGAACCGGAGGCTGTAGAACCAAAATCCTGAAGCGGGAATACACCGGCAGGCAGTTTTGACTTAATGGATGCCAAGTATGCACGGAATTCTTCCCATGTTGAGCTAACCGGCGGCAGAGGCGCACCTACTTTTGTCAGAAGCGTCTTGTTATAGACAAATGCCGGTATGGTAGCACCGGTGGAGAGAGCATAGAGGTGCCCTTCTTTAGTTCCGGCTGCTATAGCGCCCGCATCTATCTTTGATGTATCAAGCACGGTTCCAACATAAGGATCCAAGTTGAGCGGGATACCCTTTGCAATATAATCCGGATAATTGCCGCCCATCTGAATAATGTCAGGAGCATTACCGCCGGCAAGCTGTGTATCCACCTTGTTGAAGTGATCTCCTGTTCCACCGGAAACCTCTATATTAACAATAATTCCCGGATTGGCAGCCTGAAACACGTCAATAGCAGCTTGGCTTGCCTTTATTCTACTTTCGCTGCCCCAAAATGCCCATCGGATAACCGTTGCACCGCCGGGGGTTGTTGCTGCCCCTCCGGTACTCGTACCTCCCTGCGTACGACCACTTGCAAAAACCATTGCTGAACTCGCCCAAAGAGCCAACAATACAAATGCAATTTTCTTCATAAAAACCTCCAAAAAATTTATATTGAGGGATTTACCCCTTCATACCTGTTGTAGCTATGCCTTGTACAAAATACTTCTGCAATGAAAAGAACAGCACAAAGCAGGGAACAATAGAAAGAACCGCCATAGCAAACATAGAACCCCATGATGACATACCAGAAGAATCAATAAAGAGCCGCAACCCCATAGGAACCGTATATTTTTCAGGCGAATTAAGATACAAAAGCTGGTTAAAGAAATCGTCCCATGTCCACAAAAAAGTAAAGAGTACGGTTGTGATAATAGCCGGTATTGATAAGGGAAGAATTATCTTAAAATAGATGCCGAATTTACTACAGCCATCAATGACCGCAGATTCATCTAAATCCTTAGGAAGAGCGCGGATAAACTGTACTAAAAGAAAAATAAAAAAAGCATCGGTAGCGAACAGTTTGGGAACGATTAAGGGAAGATAGCTGTCAATCCAGCCGAAGCCGCGGAAGATAATGTACCGGGGAATAGTGGTAACATGACCGGGCAGCATCAGAGTCAACATCATAAGAGCAAACCAGAAATTCCTGCCCACAAATTTGAGACGGGCGAAGGCGTAGGCGGTAAAAGTGCAAAAAACCGCGTTACATATAACGCACAGAATACAGACAATAAAGGAATTCTTAAAGAAAGCGCCAAAACTGACGATACCTATTCCTCCCCAGCCGTTCACGTAATTCTGTAGTGTTACTGATTTCGGAATCAGACTGGGGTCGCTGAAAATCATATTGCCTTCCTTAAAGGAAGCGGCTATGAGCCAGATGACCGGATACAGCATTCCTATACCCAGCACGATAATAATTATATTAGAAAAACCTGCAAAGAGCAGTTTTGTTGTTTGCCGTCTCATTATTCTCCACTCCCGTAAGTAACTAATGATCCTGATGCACGGAATGTCAAGACCGTTAAACCAGCGATGATAAGCAGGAGTACCCATGCCATAGCGGAGGCATAGCCCATTTCATAGAAGGCAAATCCCTTGAGATACAGGTACAGGCTGTAGAACATAGTTGAATCGACCGGTCCTCCTGATCCTCCGGAGACAATAAATGCCTGAGTAAAGGATTGGAAGGCGCTTATCATCTGCATAACAAGGTTAAAGAAGATTATAGGGGACAAACTCGGCAGAGTAATAGCCAAGAACTGTCTTACTTTTCCGGCGCCGTCCACACTTGCCGCCTCGTAGTACTCCTGAGGAATCTGTTTAAGACCGGCTAAAAAGATGATCATAGGCGAGCCGAATTGCCATACTGCCAGCAATATTAAGGTATACAGAGCGTATTGAGGGTTAGAAATCCATGCCGGCGGGTTTGCATTAAATACCGCGCGGAGAATGGCATTTATGATTCCATCCGCCGCAAAGAGCCGCCGCCACAAAACCGCAATAGCTACAGAACCTCCCAGCAGCGTGGGAATATAATAAATTGTTCGGTAAAAGGGAATAAGGCGCAGCTTCTGATTCATCAACATCGCGACAGCAAGCGCGAAAACCAATTTAAGCGGTACTGATATAAACACAAAACGGAACGTAACAAACAAAGAATTAAGGAAACGGGTATCTTTGGGATACTGGTCATTCCCTCCAAACATAACAAAGAAATTGCGTATTCCTATCCATTGCGGCGGTCTCAGTATATCGTATTGGGTAAAAGATAAGTACAAAGAGTAAATCATAGGATAAAAAGTGAGAACAAAAAAACCAAGAAGCCATGGAATAAGAAAAACATAACTTGAAATATTATTGTGGATTAGTTTACCTAAACTCTTACCTTTCATAAATCCTCCTTGGATACTTCATAGATTATAGTATGCTTTTATATTACGCAAGACAAAAGTGAGTAGTCTGCTTTGAAATACCGTGTATTCTAATATTAACTCGTATTTATCAGCCGTGAATGGATAATACAACAAACGTGATAGATAAAAAAGTCAAATCAAGCGCGCCATAATCAGTATTCATAATCCTTTTTCAAAGTTTCGGCACTGTATCAAAAGCGGTGTACGACTCTTCGTCTCTCAGCGGTCAGACCTCGCTCAAAGCAAGCCCGCATCCCCGATGAGCGTGCTATGCTTAAGGTAAAACAGGCTATTCTTAACCAAGAACGAGTCATTCTTAAGGTAAAACAGGCTATTCTTAACCAAGAATGAGTCATTCTTAAGGTAAAACAGGCTATTCTTAACCAAGAATGAGTCATTCTTAAGGTAAAATGAGGCATTCTTAACTAAGAACGAGTCATTCTTAAGGTAAAATGAGGCATTCTTAACTAAGAACGAGTCATTCTTAAGGTAAAATGAGGCATTCTTAACATAAAACAGGCGATTCTTAACCAAGAATGAGTCATTCTTAAGGTAAAATGAGCGATTCTTATACAGCTCCACAGGGGGATTGTGCTGCAAGGCGTATTTGCACGATCAGCGGCGGCTTTATATCTCTTTATTCTGTTCGTTCTTGGTCTTTGGTGAATGGTGCGCTGAAACACAGCACAGAACGATTCATTTCCTGCGCAAAATCAGACAGGTATTTCCGCTTACAAAAGGCAGTCATGTACTGGTTGAAATCTCTGCCCGGAGATAAATCATTGAAGAGCCGGCGCAATTCAGGTTCAGAAAGAGCGGAATAGTAATTCTTCCTGACAAGATATTCCCGCGGGGGTCTTTTGGGTTTGTTCCGTTCCGCCGCCTGTTGAGTGGGATAGCCGAACACGAGCATCGTTGCCGGTACAACCCACGAATCTAAGTGGAGAAGCGCTGCTACCTCTTCTTGATTTTCAAGAATATCCCCAATATAGCAGGAACCAAGTCCTAAAAAATGGGCTGCCATGACCATATTCTGCGCCGCAATGACGGCATCTTCACAGGCAAGAAGCATATCGCCCAGCCCGGGACGGCGCGGATCGAGACCGGCGTAATGATAACAATCAAGCCAGCGGCGGCAATCGGCAAGCAGCACCAGCACAAAAGGAGCTGTGGCAATAAAAGGCTGATTATCACAGAGCAGCGCCAATTTTTCTTTAAGCGCCTGTTCTTCAAGAACAATGATAGTGTAGAGCTGCTGATTACCCGCGCTGGGAGCCGCGATTCCCGCATCAATGATAAGCTCTTTTATCTCTTGCGGTACTGCTTTGTCCAGAAAAGATCGGACTGATTTACGGTCGAAAAAAGCTTGAAGCGCATCGTTCTGTATCATGGATTTATTGTAGAGGGATTAAATGAGAAATACAAGGCTTACGCGTGCGGCGCAGGCGTTACTGATTATGCCTTTATACGAATGACAGAGAGCTTGAGCTTTCACTATTATCACTATATAATAAAATTATGGATAAGAAAAAAGCCGTTTATGCCCACGGTGAACTAGAAAAAGTACGACAGCATTTAGGAGAAATAGACCCAGAAGAAGCTGTACGAGTTGCAAAACTCCTCGGTGGTGAAGTCGGTGTTGAACAGCCGCCGCCGCCGCCGCCTGCTTTGCACCCATCTAAACCGGATGCGCACAAGAGCGCCTCTGAGGTGGATACGCCTGTTCAGCGCCGTGAAGACGAATCTCATGAACAAGAAGCGCAATCAGCAGCGCCGAGCGCGCAAAAAGCTCAGCCGCCGGTCGAAGATGACCCTACACAGCCTCCAAAAGTCCGCTACTTTGACCGGATCCGCCTTGACCGCTACATGGCTTACGAGGAATTTGGGATAAAATCACCCGCGCAGGTCTTCCGTTCAATAGTCTGTTTTATCAGTCCGCCTCCGGATTATGTTAATCCGCTTTTTGTACAGAAACGCATAAATGAATACTATGCAACCCTTGAGCAGCTGGTGATCTCGACACGCAAAATATTTTTCCAGCAGGATGAGTCCCTTGATGAACGGCTCAAGACGATCTCCCCCCTTGCCTTTTCCATTGTGGATATTATCCGCTCATGGGACATAGAACAGCTCGCTCGGGAGATAAGCCGTCTCCAAGCTAATCCGCGCCACATTATTGTCAGTGATTTTACCGTTATGCTCCAAATAATTTACAAACCGCTCTTTCGATTAGATGAGCTTGATACTGAAACGCATATTAAAGCGACATTTTTTCTGCTCTATCAGGTCCTTTTGGAGCAGGAAAACAAAAACGGACTGTCTGAAAATTGCCCGATGCTTATCGGTAAAGCTCTGTCAGCTTACAGCACCCTACGCAACGAAATACACTACCTGCTCTATCCGCTGCTCTTAAAATTACTTTCAAACAAATTTATCAGTTATGATCTGTTCTTTACTGAAAGGAGAAAGCGGTACAAGGCATTTTTGGGCGTGCGAGACGGAGAGCGTTTGACGCCTGATACCATTCCGTCCCATATACCTGAAGCGAGTGAGGAAGCAAAAACACCTGAGCAAGCGGCGGAAAGGGTCGCCTCACCCCAAGAGCAAGAGCAGGAACGCGTTGCACTCGAATATAAAGCGGTACAACAAGGCTTACAGATTATGGAAACTCTGTTCCCTAAATCCGGCTGGAAAACCATTGATGAGTTCCCCGATATTTACCCGTATTTTACCAATATTTTCAACTTAAAACATGGCTTTGAGTTTATGTCGCCTGATGATCCGCTCTTGCAGGTGGCTGTCTTAATGCACGTACTGCAAAATATGTTTACCGGCATGCGTTCTATTAAATTCAAAGCGAGCGCTCCCCACAACATTGAGACGGAACTCACCACTATTACCAATAACTGGGGCGCTGCTCTTGACATGATGTTTACC
Organism: Spirochaetaceae bacterium; assembly: GCA_031276945.1. Lineage (GTDB taxonomy): Bacteria > Spirochaetota > Spirochaetia > Treponematales > Breznakiellaceae > BOBG01. Next base: position 8,087 of record JAISMB010000010.1, read on the forward strand.
AAAGAATACCTGCCCCGACTCAATGAGTACCATACCATGTATGAAAACGCCGGTAACGCACGGGATGCAATATATATACGGCGGCTTTACAGTGAACTCCAATGGCTACGCCGCCTGTTCTTCTTCCCTTATTATAACTTTGATGTGAAATTTGGCGCTCCGCTTAAGCGGGAAGGGTTAACCTCTATCTATACTGAGATTAGGAAATTGCGGCGGATACTAACCACTATCGCCTGTGAGATAGACGCCGTTCACCGGAAGAGCAGCGGTATTATTGCCAATGCTTGGGCTCCCTACAATTTTCAGCTTGCCAATTCTGTTTCAGTCCGCCTGAATGCGCTGCTTGTAGAAAAAAAACGTACCAATGCGTTGCTTATCTTTTTTACCCTGTCTATAGTCATGATTCTTGATTATATGCTCAATAACGAAAACAGTTGGGCGTATAGCGGTCATCCGCAGTTTCTCCTACGCAGCCCTGACGCTACTCTGACTGAAATCAAAATCAACACCGATCTGCTCTTCAGGCAGAGTCTGAAAGAGCTTGAAGTCGCTGACAAGGCAAAAAGCTCAAAATAACCCCAGAGCAGCAGTGGAGCGTCTTAAAGCATGCGCCGCTGCACGCAGCTTAAAGCCCGCAAAGTCCGCTGTTCTTTTTTTGACACTGCCCTTTGTTCCCGCGCTACCCACGACGGTTCTCTTCTCTGCTCCCTGCTCCTTGTGTCTCTTTTCCGATAAGGGAAGAGAGCGCCGGCTGGGGAATATCTAGCTGTCTATGGCGCAGAGGGCGAGGTCTGACCTATAAGGATGGTTATGGCTGGGGAATATCTAGCTGTCTATGGCGCAGAAGGCGGTTGTCTCACCGTAACGCCTGCGTTGTACCGGAACAGGCGGGGCAAGACCGGCACGAAGCGCCACGGGTGCGACAACCAGAAGGCGCGCCTTTTGCAAAAGAGGCGCACAAGCCCTTGCCTCAGCTTTTGTGGGCTGAGTGAGCGGAATGGTAGACCTTCAGCGTGTACGGCATGAAGAGACCTGAACTGTCATCGCCGGTCGTGAAGACCACAGTCTCATCATGAACGCTCAGCGGCACCCGTTCCGCTTCAGCATAGACGAGCCGCAGCGATTGTTTAGCATTTGCAATGCGCCAGCAGTGCAGACTTTCCAGCGGAACATATTCAAGAGTACCGCTCACAATAAGATCATGGTACTTTTTCCTTAATGCAATGAGCCGCTGAAAAAACTGAAAGAGGTCTTTATCCTGTTTCGCCTCATCCCATACCATGGGACGGCGGTTGTCAGGGTCCTGCCCGCCTTCCATGCCTATCTCTGTGCCGTAGTACAGGCAGGGAGAGCCGGGCAGGAGAAAGAGCAGGGTAAAGGCGTTACGCACCGCCACTTTGTCGCCGCCCGCTCTCGTGAGTATACGGTCGGTATCGTGCGAGTCAAAAAGGTTGAAGGCAAGACGGTTATGCAGATCGCTGTAGCGCGCAAGGAGCGTGATAAGCCGGTCGGAGAATTGCGTGGCGCTCACTGTCTTCTTGATAAAATAATCCACAATGAGAGCGCCCAAAGGGTAATTCATAGCCGCATCAAAGAGCCGTCTGTTTATCCAGTTTGAGGCATCGTGCCAGACTTCGCCGGTTATATAGAAATCCTTTTTGAGTGTCCGAACCTGATGGGAAAAATCGTGCCAAAACTCAAGAGAGACCTCATTCGCAACATCGAGCCGCCAGCCGTCAAGATCACATTCCCGTATCCAATAGGCGCTGACCTCAAGCAGGTAGGAGCGCACCTGAGGGTTTTCGGTGTTCCATTTGGGCATACGGGTAAAGCCAAAGGTAGCGTAGGGTACTTTCTCATGCGCTGCATACCGTTCTTTGACCGGAAAGCTCTGGATATAAAAGTAATTCCGGTAGACAGAGCATTCCTGATTTTTAAGCACGTCTTGCCAGAAGGGGTGCGTTTCGCCGCAGTGATTAAAGACCGCATCAAGCATGATCTTAATGCCCTTGCTATGGGCTTGAGCAACGAGTTCTTTGAGATCAGAGAGGGTGCCGAACTGTTCATCCACCGTAAAATAGTCCTGCGTATCGTATTTATGAGCTGACGGAGCTTGAAATACCGGCGTCAGATAGATACCGGTTATGCCCAGTTGCGTGAGGTACGGTAATTTTTGGATAATGCCGCTCAGATCGCCACCAAAGAAAGAGCGGTAGTTTGTACCGGTTTCCCAATCTTCAAGCGCCGACTGAGAGAGCGCCGGCTTGCCCTTACAAAAGCGTTCTGGAAAAATCTGATACCAGACGGTCTGTTCTACCCATGCCGGTTGCGACGGAGCCTCGCTTTCGTAGATAAAGGGGTAGAAGAAATGGTTGTGGGGGCGGTTGACCGCCTCGGAGCTGGAGGGTTCAAGCCCATTTTCAGAAAAATACCAGTCTCCGCTTGCAGTCTTGATCAAAAAAGCGTATTTTAGCCGCCGCTGCTGCGGAAGGGGAATCTCCACCTGCCAGACTGTCTTGGACGCTCCGATACTCTGCGGGTACAAGGGCTTTTCCTGAAAGCGCCAGACGTAGACCCGCTCCGCTCCTTTTTCCCATTCATGGGGATCGCCGTAGATCAGCTTGAGAGCGCCGATCTCCTGCTCGCCGCTTGCCTGCTCACCGGTTGTGATAACCCGTAAGACAATAGTTTTTGTCGTGCTATCGTAATAGCAATAGGGTAATGCCGCTTTGTGTTCTATACTGGAAGATATGAGATTTGTCATCATGGCTCAACCGTACCCTAAAAATGATTAGCTATGCAAGCAGTCCAGTAAGCGGCGGTTTCCGACACCGGGCGAGGCACACCCGCTGCCGGAAACAGACAGGGAATTACCTTCGATAAGCCTGTGGTGGACGGTCCTCAACAGCCCCTGAATCCGCCTGACCGGGGTGTATACTTACAGAACTTGAACTTTGATTAGAGGCGTGCCTATAATGCCCAAGGAGTATAAGCGATGAGAAAAATTATAATGTGTATGTGTAGCGCACTTCTTTGTTCAGCATGCCTCCAAAAAGCAACGGTGTTTGAAACCTTTGAACACCGCACGCCTGAAGAGCGATGGGCTATCATGCAGGAATACTACATAGTTCCTGGTGCTCCGGTTAGTGATGAACGTCCTTTGCTCAATGTCCTATCCGAGCAAGAAGTACTGCTTAAGGCGGCGGATTATGCTATTGCAAAAGGTGTTCTTGATCCATCGTACTATGCGTATCAAAATAATCCTGCATTAATGACCGCGAAGATAGAAGCTCCAAGCGCGATGATATGAATGCATCTTTTGTACATGGTCGTTCTATATCAGAACCTGTCGGGGCTAATAACCATATAATGACAAAACAAGAGGTTATAGAGTTGGTACAAAGCCAGTTTCCGGACGGAACGGTCAGCGAACCCATGGCAATAGGCAATCTCCGTTTAGTATATGACCCGTATAGTCATTATAGATATTTTTTGGTACTTTACGGTCAATGAAAACGGACGAAACGCAGAAGGCGCTGTTGAGGAATATGTCATTGCCGCAGGTATTACAGGGTATCGTTCTATTCCCGGCGGCGTATCTAATCGGGCAGCAATAAATGGGGATCAAGGCAGAGGTAATCCTCATTTAGGGTGGCATAGGATGGCAAAACTTAATACGCCTCTCCGTCTTTTTGAGAAAAGAGAGGCAGCCCGTGCCGCAGGTGGCGCTTCATTTGCACTTTCCACGTATCCTACAGCGTCAATAGGTTTCACACCGGTATCGCTCAAGTAACGTCTTGAAACCTTCTTACTCACTGACGCGAAGGGTCAACTTCCGTATTCAGCGTTCTTTCTTAGCTAAAGGTGTTAAGAGCTAAAGATGTTGAGAGGGGTGTTAAACTAATGGCGGTGGCGCTTGCTCAGTACAGTCTCAACTGTAAAGTGAAAAAGAAGAAAGTCGCAATAGGTTTTGTGCTTATCGGGCATTTTGAGGACCACAAAGCCCATTCTCCGTTTAACAGCCTTCTCAAGAGGAGGAGCATCAACGCTCCTCCTTAGGTCGGCAGGCTAGGTCAGACCTCGACACCTCCCATAAGAACGCCGTAACTGAAAGATAAGCTGTGAGCCTGTCAAGAACAGATAAAAGAGACAGTAATTTATAAAGACATGTATTGACGAAGAGGCAATAACAATAGACAATAAGTAAAAGTGTATCATCAAGAATTGATGTTATATGAGAGTAGTACCGATGGAGATGCTCTTCGGACTTTAATCTCCCTGAACGGTTTTGCTCAATACAACAGAGGATTTTGATTGAACGCTTTAGTTTTCATTTTTGGAGGATTTTATGGCTATCATTGAATATGTGCAGGCACGTGAAATTTTGGATTCACGAGGGAATCCCACGGTTGAAGTTGACGTAGTTCTTGATGATGGGGCTAAGGGAAGGGCTGCGGTTCCTTCCGGCGCCTCAACAGGCGAACATGAAGCTGTTGAATTACGTGACGGTGATAAAAGCCGGTATGCAGGTAAAGGGGTGCTCAAAGCAGTTGATAATGTAAATGGCATTATCGCCCCTGAAATTGAGGGACTTGAGGCAACGGAACAAGTCGATATTGATCACACGATGATAGAGCTTGACGGTACTGACAATAAGAGCAAGCTCGGCGCTAACGCTATCCTTGGTGTTTCTATGGCTGTTGCTCGTGCAGCAGCAGAATCTACCGGGTTACCGCTCTATAAATATCTCGGTACTTTTCATTCAAATCTTCTTCCGGTACCTATGGCAAACATCATCAATGGCGGTAAACATTCGGATAACAAAATAGATTTTCAGGAATTTATGATTATGCCGGTCGGTGCTTCTTCAATTCACGAGGCGGTGCGCTGGACAGCAGAGGTGTTCCACATCCTCAAAAAATTACTGAAAGATGCCGGAAAGAACACGGCAGTTGGTGATGAAGGCGGTTTTGCTCCGGATATTGCCAATGAAGAGGCGCTCCAGTTTATTGTCAAAGCTATTGAAAAAGCCGGTTACAAAGCTGATAAAAATGATTTTGGTATTGCTTTAGATTGTGCTTCTTCCGAGCTTTTTGAAGAAGGCGGGAAAAAAGGCTATAAATTCTGGAAATCAAATCCGGATAAACTCTTTACTGCCGATGATCTCATTGCACTTTACTCCGACTGGATAAACAAATACCCCATTATCTCTATCGAAGACCCTCTGGATCAGAATGATTGGGATGGTTATGTTAAGATGACTGCGGCTCTTGGCTCTAAAATACAGATAGTCGGTGATGATTTTTTTGTTACTAATACCCAACGTCTTGCCCGTGGAATTACCGAGGGTTCTTGCAACAGTATCTTAATCAAGGTAAATCAGATCGGTACTCTCACAGAAACGTATGAAGCTGTTGAAATGGCAAAGCGTGCCGGTTATACCGCGGTTGTTTCACACCGTTCCGGTGAAACTGAAGACAGTTTTATAGCCGATCTTGTTGTGGCACTTGAAACAGGTCAGATAAAGACTGGTTCTATGAGCCGAACCGATCGTATTTGCAAGTACAACCAGTTGCTGCGTATCGAAGATGAACTAGAAGGCAGTGCTCAGTATGCCGGCAAGAAAGCATTCTATAATTTATAATACAAATACCAACAAGCTTTTTTTGTAAAACTCATCTTGTGGGGGAGTTTTACAAAACTTTGGGGGACTCTCATACATTTATTGAATGTCTTGAGAGAACCCCATAAGCCCTTTCCTTTGGGTCAAGGGCAACTCTAATCTTATATTACAAAGAGGTCGATCAGGTTTGAGTCTGGGTTACTGGTCATTGCAGAATATTTTAAGCAAAGCAACCAGTAATCGATCTGCCATTCCTTATCCTAAAAATCATGTTTTCTGATGAGTTAAAGGATGTTATTATAAAAACTCTGACTTCATGGCAATTGCTTAGTGTCTGTGCGGTACTGACCCTGTATTTTCTTCTCGTTTCTTATGTAGCAAAATTACGGATAAGACGCAGAGTAGCTGTGAAGCAAAAAGAGAAAGAAAAAAAGCCTAGTAACAAGAAATCCGCTACTTCTTCCCTTCCTGAAGAAGATCAAAATGAAGACAGTGAACATGATGGTCCAAAAAGAAGAGAAAGCGATACTAATGAAGCGTAACCTTCAATACTGATGAATCAAGAACAATAACCATTTTACTTTCACGGAGCAGCCGGCGGTTTTCTTCTGAACTGATGATACGTAGCGCATCATCACGGTCTATGATCAGATCCGCAGGACGTATACCGAAGAGAGAACGTGCTATAATACGAAGGGGATTGGGACCGACTAAATTTAACAAATCTTCGTCCATACCAGAAGGGCTGTCATAGAATATGCGTTCCGGTGAAATGTAGGTAACCAGCGTGCTGCTTTGCGCCCTGAGAGGCTCAACAGTATTTCGTTCATAGATCAAATTCATATTAGTATCCCAAATCTTTGGAAACAGTGTCGGCACTGCAAGTGTTGTGCTATTTCTCCCATGGACCGGCAGCGGATTATTGGCAATAATAATGATACCAGTATGGGCTTCTGTCGGCACCGGCATAAGGCTTCGTGGAATGTTACTAACAGTAGTATGCCGGATAAGAGCGGTGCTGATAGTGTCAATATCAATGGTATACCAGTCCTGCAAGCTACTCATGTCGGTTGATAGTACCGGTCCTGTTGACCGGGCTGATTGTACCAGCGCCTCAACCTGATGAGCAGAAAATTCTCCTTGATTGATTAAATCACCTATAGTAGTAGCAGAATTAACTGACAATGATAAAAGTAAGGAATTCATAAAATGACCATATTCACTGTGTAAGATACGCGCAGCTTGCGCTCTTCCAGAAGGAATATGAATACCGGCAGACTTAAGGTTAAGCGATACGGTTACGTTAATTTCACGAGCACCCCAGTCAACAGCACCGGTAATACTTGCTGCCTGTGCATATAAAGGTGAACCAAAGGCGATAAGGACGCAAAATATAAAAGCTTTGTGCATAGTATTCCTCACAGTTACCTCTGAATTATTCTTTTTCAGGCGTTTTGATGACTTTCCCTTCACGGAGTATATCATTTAAGCGCATATCATTCATTGCAGCAAGAGCTTCCGGACTCGTATTATAGATACGTGCAAGGGACCAGAGCGTCTCTCCCTTTTTGACGAGATGACTACCCGTGTCCATCGTTCCCATTTTAACCATTTTTCCTTGGTATGGATCGATGTCTTTATACGCCGGGATTAGCAGACGAGAACCGATTTTTAAGGCACGCTCTCTTATACCAGGGTTGTTGGCATAGATAGTGTCTACTGATACTCCATACTGCAATGCCAGAGCTAATAAGGTGTCGCCGGATTTTATCGTATAGAAATAGTACTTGATCAGCGAACTATCCTTTTGTTCCAAAGCAGCGCGTACTGCCTGAGCATGCACTGCGCGTACCTTTATATGGTAGGTGGTATCAGGCGGGCTAACCCGGTATTTCAATTCATAGTTTGCCTCTGAAAGCGTATCAGCCGGTATACCAGCCACAGCTGCGACGAGACTAAGATCAACTTGCCGATCAACGGGGAGAAGTACCCACTCTGTTGATCGGGGCCACAAAAAATCAAGATTAAAGCGGCGCGGCTGTGATAAAATATAGGAAACGGCAAGCAATTTGGGGACAAAATGAATAGTTTCAGTGGTAAATTCTTTTCTTTCTGAAAGAAGCCAGTAATCAGCCAGTTCATTCTGGGAAAGAATCTTCTGTATGCTGCCCATGCCGGCGTTGTATGAAGCAAGCGTCAAAGCCCAATCTGAAAAGTACGCATAATTTTCTTGTAATTTGTCAAGCGCGCCTCTTGTCGATTTCCAAAAATCCATCCGTTCATCGATCCATTCAGTTACCTGCATATCAAAAGGTTCTATACTGTTCTGCATAAATTGCCATAAGCCGACTGCTCCTGATCTGCTTTTTGCATTTACCCGATACTCTGATTCAATAACCGGCAAATAAAGCAGTTCCGGCGGCAGATTACGATTTTCAATCTCTTGCCGGATAAAAGCAAGGTATGGTTCAGCGCGCTGTATAATCTCTACAAGCCACTGCGACCATCGGGGGTTTAGATATTGTGCAATGTAATCTTGCGTTAACGCCTGTTCTCTGCCGGGTATGGCAAAAAGCACTGGTTCTGCCGGCGCCCGATAATTAAGGAAACGTTCCGGTAGCAGTTCTTCTTTCTGCCGTAGCGGACGATTAAACTGCTCATCACTTTGAGCATGGAGCGGAAAACTTATGATAATACACACGAGAATTATTTTATTCAAAATTTTTCTCCATAATAAACGCCTGACCATTCCCAACGTCCATGTATTTCAGGATCAGACGGAAAATAAATTTTACGAAAACACAAATACCAGACTGAATATTGCGCCCAGCCCCAGGTACGCAAATAGACTTCGCTGGCATTAGAACCGGCGTCAAGGGTGCTGTTGTAATAAATCCGGTTACCACGCATGAATTCCGTCAAGTTAAAGTCTGCCATACCAGAATCATCGGTATTTTCTTGCGCCCATGAACGCGCAAAAAAATTAACCTTCGCCCGATACTGCCAAAGACGGGTAGCATTCCCCGAATCAAGGGCAGCCTTAATGGTAGCTACCAAAGTTCCTACATTGTCAAATGTCCAATCTTTAGAAGAATTGTTGAAATCCACTAATTGTTTAGCATAATGATCGGCATTAGGGAAGCCGGGAATAATAGTGTCGCTGAAGGAGAGATACTGTGCATATGTTTCGACCGCACTGCTCCATTCACCGGTCTGCTCATAAGCTTGGGCAAGCATAAAGTACGCAAGCCCCAGATCAATATCGTTCGAGAAGCGTTCAATAAGTTCTCGGTAATACTTAACCAGCCGTGCCGGCTCCTTGACAAGACTAATCAACTGGTTAAGACAAGCTAAATGAATGGATTGCCCTGAAACGATCAAATCCGGATAATTTTTCAGGATAATATCAAAATAGAGGGCTGCAACCGCCTGTGCATCCTGCTCTGTCCAACTATAAGCTATCATTAAAAGATAATAGGCATTGTAATTGTCCTCAGGCTGTGCATTGATACGCGCATGTAAGAAAGTTACCAGCGGACCGTAAGCTTTCTGCTGGAGATAGCTGGTGGCAATCTCTCGTACCACGGCGAATTGCAAAGGACCGGCTTCCTTTTCTTTATCTAAAAGCGTAAATAAATCGTATAATGCAGCTTTTTGTACGGTGCTGCCGGTCAGGTAATAGCGGGAAACCGGTACGGTAGTGGTGTCAGGGCTTTTCAGCACAGCGAAAGTGGCAAGCTGCGTCCTGATCACCTCGCAACCGGCAAGCATAAAAAGACAAAAGAGGAGCAGAGGAATACTGCTTTTCTTCACCATTGCGCCCCATCTTTTGGTTCTATGAGCGGCAAAGAGCGCAGACTGCGCTCTCGTTTATCTTTGAGTCTGGTATTCTTGTGCATTATCCCTCCAGTACGACCATTGCCAGGGCATAGTCTTTTTCATGGGAGAGCGACAAGTGGATACTGCGTACATGGTTTTGTTCTGCTTTTTGCTGCGCGCTACCAAAGAGCGCCAAGGTTGGTTTTTCTCCCTGCCGGCGCATAACAGCTATGTCCTTGAGCTGTATCCCCACCAATCCTATACCTAAAGCTTTGCCAAAAGCTTCTTTTGCTGCAAATCGAGCTGCAATTGATTCACATTGACCTTTACCACAGGAGCGGGCGTAACTCAGTTCATCTGGGTGAAAAAAGCGCTCAAGAAAGCCGTCTTTTTTAAGCCAAGACTCAAAGCGATGAACCGCAACTATGTCGGTGCCTATACCGATTATCATTCAAAATCCTCCGGCGTTTGCTCTGCCGGCTCAGGTTCGGGAGTATGAACTACAAGGGTAACAGCTTCCGGTTCTATGTGCAGCAATTTAAGCTGGGAAGGCGGCTGAGGAATACTGAGCCTGACCGTATAGGTGCCAGGTTTGGTAATAGTAACGCAATCGGCGACCAGAAAACGAGGCGGCGCTTTCCATTGTTCCAAATCTTGCCGGCTCCCCTCAAATTCTACCTGTGCAGCACTGATATCCATGGTTGCGGTAAACTGCGTATTAAGCCGGGTAATGGTAATCGGAACATCAAAACGGCTTACAGAGCCTCTTTTCTGTATGGAACAGCGAAATTCGACAAAGGTATCGCGCTGAATAACCAGCAAAGGATCCCTGTTGAGGATGGCTGTCATGATCGAAAAGTCTTCGGTACGTCCTTCAAGAGCTATGCTTTCTGTTGAAAGGCTTGTAAGATTTCTTATAATCCGTGCAGGACCGTAAACTTGCACCTGCATAGGATTGAGGCTGTAGGCAATCAGTTCATAGCCTTCTGCCACTGTCCCCTCTAGGTTTGCCGAAATCGGCACCATCTTGCTCACATTATAATCCAAATCAATATTGACCATCATTGGTTCCACGTTTATTTCCAAGGGGGCAAGCCCGATTGCATTGCCTCTCTTACGCACCTGTACCGGCACTTTGTAAAAACCTGCTTGGCTGTGTTTAGTGAGGTCAAGGTAAGCTTCAATATCATCTTCAATGAGGATTCCGATTTTAGTCATATCGCCGCGCACCGTAATGCGCACCACATGCGGATAGGATGAGGCAGGGATCATTCCTTCCCGCGTTTCAATGATGAGCGGGATCGAGAAAAAGCGTTCTCCTAACGAGCCGACTTCATGGAATATGAAAAGGACTATTGCAAGAGCAATACAGAGCACTTTCACTATCCAATTCTCTGTAATGGTATTTAATAAAGCTTTTGTATCTATATCTTTAATATTCATAAGCACTCTTAGTATGCGCCGTTCTCAAGGCATATACGGCACCCTCATCCTCTGGAGCAAATTCGATTTGAAAACAAAGACGCCGCTTGTGCCTGCAGTACCGGAGTTTAAGGTCTGACCTTAGAGTTTCTTTGCAAATTGCTGCACCGCATCCGGTTTTACCGACAGGGCGCCTTTGCCGGAGATTTGCCCCTTGCCTTGTTCAATCAGATCAGAAAGTTTCCTCGTTGCTTCCGCTGGAGAAAGATCGTAGTACAGTTTGCCGTCAAAAGCCACCGATAACGCGCCGGTCTCTTCTGAAACAACCAGCACGACCGCATCTGATTGCTCCGACATACCTAATGATGCCCTATGCCTCGTGCCAAAACTCTTCTTAATATCCTGCTGTTCAGAAAGCGGCAGGAAACAACCAGCCGCAGCAATTTTGCCGTTCTGTACAATCGTTGCCCCATCGTGCAGCGGACCGTCAAATTCGAATATGGCAACCAGTAAACTCGTAGAAATATCACCGTTAATACGCGTGCCAGTATCAATGACATGTTGGATATTGACCCGCCGAGGAAAAACAATGAGCATACCACGGCGTTCCCGCGATAAAACTTCCGCCGCCCCGACCACAGCATCAAGATGACCGGGTAACGGCTTACTATTGGAGCGAAATAATTCACTTTGACCGAGCCGCAGTATTATTTTACGCAGCTCAGGCTGAAAAATAATCGCTACTGCAACCAAAAAGCCCGGTACCAAAGCTTGCAGAATCCATAAAAGCGTCTTGAGCTGTAAGAGAATCGCAACCCCGTAGAGCAAAGCAAGGTAACCAGCTCCCTTGAGCATCTGGGCGGCTTGCGTTTTGATCAAAAGTTCATAGACTGCGTATATTAAAAAACTTAATACCGCTATATCAAGTACCGGGCGAATAAAATCATAGATACCGCGTAAGCTTTGAAACCATTCCATACCACTTGTTCCCACTAATACCAAAGAATAGCATAAAAACCGCCTGAGAAGGAAGAGCTTATACGCTCAATTTCTTACCAAAATCCCCTCTTGAGTCTCCGGCTCTATCGGCAGGCTTCCGTTCTTCTTCCGGTAAAGTCGCCGTGCCGTGTCTAATAACGAAAAGCTCTCCAAAAAAGTCTCCCCGTTTTGTAACATAGGTCGCATCAAGCAAAAGCCCTCCGTACATAAGTTCATCGCCCCCGCGTTGACCGCAGTTATAGCTCTTGTCCTGCTCTTCAAAACCGCCCTCTTCCCAAAGCGAAACATCGTAGACAAGAGCCGGCTCAAGACCGGCAAGGTGGAGACGGACCGGCGGGCGATTGGGCTGCGCGAGTAATTTATAAAAGCCTACCAGTGTTTCTGCCTCTGATGAGACCTGCCATGCTGCATACAAAGCAGGGTCTGGAACAGCAAGCCTGAAAAACCGTCCGTACTGGAATGTTCTGCGGTGCGCTTTGTAAAAAGCACAGACGCTTGCGATCGCTTGCTTTTCTTCCGGTGAAAGTGTAGTCGGATCAAGTTCAAAGCCAAGATTGCCGAAGAATGCCACCATTGCCCGAAAGTTCAGGGAAGTAGAGCGACCGGTCTGATGATTAGGCACAGCCGAGACATGAGAACCCCAGGAGCTTTGCGGATACACTAAGCTCGCACTTGCTTGCAGGCGCAGGCGTTCAAGCGCATCGGTATTGTCAGAGAGCCAAGCTTGCGGCGCAAAGGCAAGGATTCCCGGATCAAAGCGCCCGCCGCCACCGGCACAGGATTCAAAAAGCACCTGCGGGAAACGCGTGGTCAGGCGGTCGTACAGCTCATAGACCCCCAGAATATACCGGTGAAAGAATTCCCCTTGACGATCAGGAGGAAGGCTCAGGCTGAACGGTTCAGTAATCGACCGGTTCATATCCCACTTTATGTACGAGATAGGCGCGGATTCGATAAGATCGGTAATGATAGTCGTCAGATAGTCAACAATCTCCTGCCGAGACATATCCAGTACGTACTGGTTGCGCTGTTCACTGCGGCAGCGCCCCGGCACACCGATTGCCCAATCAGGATGTAGCTCAAAAAGACGGCTCTTTTTGCTTATCATCTCAGGCTCTATCCATAAACCGAATTGCAGCCCCATGCCAGTGATCTGCTCCGCCAATCCGGCTATGCCTGAGGGGAGTTTGCGGGTATCGGCAAACCAATCGCCTAAGGAAGAACTATCATTGTCGCGCTCTCCAAACCAGCCGTCATCAAGTACAAAGAGTTCTATGCCCAGTTCTTTGGCAGCAGACGCCATAGCAAGGAGTTTATGCTCTGTGAAATTGAAGTACGTCCCTTCCCAGTTGTTAAGCAGCACCGGCCGTTCCTTATCACGCCACGGTCCCCGTGCCAGCCTGCTTTGGTAGACCGTATGAAAAACCTGCGATAAACGGTTAAGACCATCAGGCGAATACACGAGCACAGCTTCCGGCGTATCAAAGGACTCGCCTTTTTCCAGCTTCCATGAAAACGTTTCGTCATTGATACCGAGCTGTACCCGACTGGTACCATAACAGTCGCTTTCTACAGTGGCGCTGAAATTGCCTGAATATAAGAGGCTAAACCCCCACGCCTCGCCTCCAGAATCAGTCGTAGCAGGACGTTTGAGAATCAGAAAAGGATTCTGTTGATGCCCTGAATTACCCCTGCTGCTCTTTATGCCTTGAAAACCGGGCATGAGCGGTTTCTCGCTTATCTGCAATTCACGCGCCCATGCTCCGCTCACAGTCAGCAGGTGCCAATCTCTATCCGGCAAGTCAAGGTTAAGGCTCATAGCTTTGCGCACCCTACACGGCTCTTCCCCCGCATTGATAAAGCGGGCGCGGCGGGCTATAACCGGCAGGTCGGTAAAGATGGTGTAGTAAAGGATGATGCGCACGCCGGAAGGCGCATCAAAGAGCGTCAGCTCCACGGTTTGAGCCTCGTCCTCTCGCTCGGTATAAAGCGCCGGCAGAGCCGACACTGACGGCTTTCCGTCATAGATTTTGTGGCTCTGATAGAGCGGCTCCGTTACCGTAGAACCGTTGCGGCTTTGGATGACAAAGGCAGGCGTGCGGTAATCGCCTGTGCCGTAAGCCGGATACTCAAAGCGTACGGTATTTTTATCAGGATGAAAGACCCCGCCTGAGGCTGATAAGGCTAAGAACGGGTAGCTGCGCGGTGCAAGCGGCGCACCGCAGTAAACCTGCCCGACAGCGCCGGTATAAAGAAGGGTGAACAGATAGCTCAGAGAGCTATTGTAAAGATGCACTGTTTTGGTTTGCTGATCAAAACTAATCGGCATAAGAAGGACTCCTCGTAAATTAAGTATAGAAAGCTACCGGCTGCTCTGTGCCGTCATGCTGAACTCCGCCCAAATCGGATAGTGATCGCTTATATCCTGCGGCGCAATGCCGGCGCTGCCCAGATCATAGATTTCATCAAAGCGGATTACGCCGCAATTACCGGTATAATGGCGCTGAGCGCTCTTGGTAATAATAAAACGGTCATAGGTATTATTGCTCGGCGCAACGGTCGTATCGTATTCGTTGCCTATCACACTGTAATACTGCTCAGGCGGGAAGACGAGCGCCAATGCCTCTTCATCATAATACGTGCCGTCCGCATTAAAATCACCTAAAACCAAGACATCCGTGTCATGCCACAAGTCCTGATAGTAGCGAACAAGCTCAGGCAGAGCGGCAATCTCCTTTACGGCGTCCGAAGGTTGTATATGGTTATCAATAATAATAAAGTCAAAGTTACCGGCTGTAAAGTAGACTGCCAAAGGATTTCGCTGAAAGGTATCCTGCGGGTCAGGATAGGTATGCTCACCAATGACCGTTACCATCGTGCTGTCGTAAATAATCCAGTACTGTTCTTTAGAGGCAGTTCTGCCCTCACGCGGACCTAAGACAAAGCGGTACTGCGGCGGCAGCAGCGCCATGAATTGTTCAACCGGCTCGGTGCTTACGGAGCGGACTTCCTGAACCGCAACAATAGTCGCACTGGAAATGAGGTCTACAAGAATAGCAACCACGTCCTGCTTTGCCATCTTTGCCACGCCGAATATTTGAATATTAAATGAATATATTCTCAATGGCTGCGCGCTGCTCTGCTCGGTGTACTCTTCGACCTCCGCGCTTGTTTCATTGTCCTGCTGCCGGGGCAGGATTATGAACATGACCGCAATGACTGCGAGTATAAACGCAATGATTCCGCCTATGATTTGTTTTATTTTCATGGTATTCCTCTCTTTTCTGCTTCTGCTCTGCTTATTCAATCTGCTCCCCTCTCAACGGTCGGAAAGATCTAGGATAGGTCAGACCTCGAAGTTGGGTAAGTCAGACCTCGCCCCCTCACACCTCCTCCCTTCCTGCCCGCTTAAACACTTTGCACAGAGCAGGTCAGATCTTGAAGTCAGAGTCAGACCCCGCCCTCCCACGGTCAGACCTCGACTGTTGTTCTCACTTGATAGGATTGATTCTATAGGCTACACTACTTGCAAGATATGTGAATAGTCCGCCGCCAAAAGAGTGCTGCGGAAAAGGATAAAAGATATGGCATATACAGGAATCATTAGCCAAATAGTAGGACCGGTCGTGGATGTGCGCTTCCAAGACGCTGAAGTTCCAGCACTCTTAAACGCACTGACCGTACACAAGGGGGAAAAAACGGTATTCTTGGAAGTGTTGCAACATATGGGCGATAACAGAGTGCGTACCGTCGCCATGAGTGCAACAGAAGGATTGTCCCGCGGACTGACCGTAACCGATACCGGCTCCCCCCTCCATGTACCGGTCGGAACGGAGGTGCTAGGGCGTATGTTCAACGTTACCGGCGCCGTCATTGATGATAAGGGACCGTTTACGGCGCATGAGTATGCCTCCATTCATCGGGCAGCGCCTTCATTTGCAGACCAAAAACCAGCTACTGAAGTCTTTGAAACCGGCATTAAGGTCATAGACCTGATAGCTCCCTATGCAAAAGGCGGTAAGATAGGGCTTTTCGGCGGTGCCGGCGTGGGTAAAACAGTGGTCATCATGGAGTTGATCCGCAATATTGCGACAGAACATTCAGGCTATTCAGTCTTCTCAGGCGTCGGCGAGCGTTCGCGGGAAGGCGCTGATCTCTGGAAAGAAATGAATGAATCCGGTGTTATCAACAAAACCGCGCTGGTTTTTGGACAGATGAATGAACCGCCCGGCGCACGTATGCGGGTAGCTCTAGCCGGTCTTACCATGGCGGAACACTTTCGGGATAAGAGCGGGCAGGATGTGCTGCTCTTTATTGATAATATCTTCCGGTTTATCCAAGCGGGCGCTGAAGTATCCGCGCTTCTAGGGCGCATTCCCAGCGCCGTGGGGTATCAGCCTACCCTTGCCAATGAAATGGGCGCTTTACAGGAACGTATTGCCAGTACCTCAAAAGGTTCAATTACCAGTGTACAGGCGGTGTATGTGCCGGCTGATGATCTCACGGATCCGGCGCCGGCAACGACCTTTGCCCATCTTGATGCAACGACTGTTTTGTCCCGTAAGATTGTGGAGCTCGGTATTTATCCGGCAGTTGATCCGCTTGCCTCAACCTCTCGTATCCTCGATCCAGCCATTGTCGGCGAGGAGCATTATAAGACCGCCCAGCAGGTCCAGCAGATACTGCAACGCTACAAAGAATTACAAGATATTATTGCCATACTCGGCATGGACGAATTATCCGCTGAAGACCGGCTTATTGTCTCACGCGCCCGTAAAGTACAGCGCTTTTTCAGCCAGCCTTTCTTTGTCGGTGAGAAGTTTACAGGCATTGCCGGCAGGTACGTGCCGGTGAGCGAGACTATCCGCGGCTTTCAAATGATACTGAACGGCGATACCGATGCGCTTCCAGAACAAGCTTTCTTTATGGCAGGCGGCATAGATGAGGTGCTTGCCGCACATAAGGGGTAAGTATGGCAGAACAGTTTGCTTTTGAAATACATACACCCTACCGGCGGTTTTTTGCCGGAGATATTGAAACCTTGGTTATTATGCTCAGCGACGGTGAAATTGCCCTCTACGCCTCCCATTCTTTTTTTATTGCGCCGGTAGAAACAAGCATACTGAAAATGAAGAACAAAGACGGAGACTGGCTTTTCGCCTGTATCAGCAGCGGGATTTTGGAAGTAAAGGGGCATAATACTATTCTTTTGGTTGAAGCTGCCGAATGGCCCGCGGAGATTGATCTGGCACGGGCGCAGGCAGCAGAAAAAGCCGCGCTTGAACGTATAAACAACAGCGAGTCTTTTAAGATCGACCGCATGGCGGCTCATGCCGCACTCAAAAGAGCCACGACGCGCATCAAGGCGCACGCCTTAGCAGCAGGGCATACAGGTGCATAAGCCGGTTGCGTTTGATACCACAATCATGCTTAAAATGCTCCTCCCCTTCTGTGCAGCTTTTGCCGGTATGGTTTACCTTATTCTGCTCTTACAAGGACCAAAGCTTGGTTTTTACTATGATTTCTTGAATAGGAGCGCGCTCAGTCCGCAGGCTCTGCAAAATATAGTACTGATCGAGACGGACAGCCATAATCCTGAACAACAAACAGGCAGTGTTGATCTTGCCTTGTTCGTCTCCCTGCTCCTCGATCTTATCGAGATAGGCGCTGAATCACTCGTAGTGCAAGTGCCGATTTATGCGCAGCAGCCCTCTGAGCCGGAGGCGCATACTACTATAACAAATATAACAAACGAAGTATTTGCAGCAATGACGGCATTTGGACCGGTTGCCATTGATGAAGCTTTTTATAAGATGAAGTACACGGATCCGGATGGTGTATTACGCCGCATAGCGCCGGTTGAGCCGGCGCACTCTGCCCTTGGGTATGCCGACGGACACCGAGAACATCCTGTCTACCGTGTCTTAAAAGACAAGCTCAAAGAGAACCGGCACGCTTCTTATCCGCTTTTAGTACGCGTGCCGCGCGGAGATGCGCCCTTTGTCCGTCTGTCGCTCACTGATTTTATTACCTATGAATGGCTTGCCTTTGATTTACAGCGGCTTTTGTGGCAGAGCGATAGCTTGGACATCTACCAAGGGATGAGCATTATGGAGCGCCCCAGCTTCTTAGGCGAATACGTTCAGTCCGTGCGGAACATTATGCTTGAAGCGCCTGCACCGGATTCCGATCCTGCTACGCTTAAAGAATGGGTACAAACCCTCGACAAGAGAAAGCAGTTGTGGCTCAAGGCGCGGAGCGCTTATTTTGACTCCATTGAACGGGTCTTTTCTCAGCATGCGGTCCAAGAGTTGCTTGCAGCCTATGATAAGCGCATCGCAGCGGCATCTGAACAAGAGCGAGCCGGTATACAGGCGCTGCGTAATGAAATAGAGGCGTGCATTGCCGGTATTCAGAAGACCTATGCGGCTCTCATCTATAAAGGCGGCGCTTTGCAGTCGCATCTACAGGGCGCTCTGTGCATTATGGGTCCTCTTTACACAGAGCAATACCCGCCGGCTTTTGTCTCGGCGGTCTTGGCGCAAACGCTCCTTATGGACAATGCGGTCAGCCTCGGTTCAAGGATAGTCATTGTCCTTTTTTCTCTTGCCAGTGCTGTATTGGTGATAGGCGTGCTGTGGCGCTTCTCACCGTGCAAGATTGCCGGCTTTGGATTGCTCTGTGTCATGCTGATTTTTATAGGCTTTTCCCTCAGTTTTGTCGTAACGGCGTATTGGATAGACCCCTTTATCCCCGCCGGCACCGCTGCCGCCGCGGTGATCTGCTCATTGCTCTATGCACTACAGCAGGGGAACGGTCGGGTTCTGGTAGAGCCGGTTACCAAAGACATGATCATTGTTGCGGTACACGATACAAACCCCCACAAAGATGCGGCTTTGTTTCAAACAGAGATCGGACGCTTATTCAAAGAAGCCGGCGCTTACCTTGCCGGCAGCAGTGAAGATACCATCTTTATTGCCTTTGAAACAGCAGCAAAAGCAAAAAGCCCGGCACAACGGGCTGCCACTTGTATTATGAACATCGTGCGCAACCAAACAGAAAGTGCCCACTGGCGGTTTGGTCTTGATGCTGGACCGGTAAGCCTCAAGCAGATCGATAAAGAGTGGCAGGTTTCAGGCAATCCGGTCAATCAGGCGAAGCTCCTTGCCCTGCTTGCTCCCCGCTACCAAGCCCATGCGCTCATAAGTGAACGGGCGTATAAAGGACTACACATGGCTGTCCAACAACTTGGCAGTCTGGAATCCAGCAGCAATACGCCCGAAGATTCATTTTATCAACTGTTCTAAGACCACCTCCCGTCCTTATCAACGCTCTCTCATCTTTTCCCAAGGTCTGTCCTCTACCTACAAGACTTCGGCTGGTAGGTCAGACCTCGCCGTCAAAATAGTGGCGGGCGTTAGAGTACCTCGAGGACACCCCAATCACTCGCTACTGCTCACTGTCCGCCGCTGGCTGAGATTGACCGCTGTCTCGTGCTTGCTTGCTATTATGCACAAAAACATCTCGACAGAATAATGAAATCAGGTTATAGTACAATAACTATTAACTATACTTTAATCCTAAAAGGAGACACACAATCATGTCCGAGATTTTATCTGTTATATTAGGCGGCGGGAAAGGAACACGGTTGATTCCTCTCACTCAGGAGAGAGCAAAACCGGCTGTTCCTTTTGGAGGGAAGTTTCGTTTGGTGGATATTCCTATATCTAATTGTATCAATGCTAATCTGCGTGAGATATATGTCTTGACACAATTTAATTCAGCAAGCCTCCATTTGCATATCTCAAAAACTTATTCATTTGATACCTTTTCTAAAGGGTTTGTTGAAATCCTTGCTGCGGAGCAGACCTTTGAACATACAAGCTGGTATGAAGGCACAGCCGATGCAGTGCGTAAAAATTTCATCCATTTCCGCACTCACCATCCTTCTTACTATATGATTTTATCAGGCGATCAACTGTACCGTATGGATTTACTTGACTTTTTAGCGCAGCATAAAGCATCCAGTGCGGCTATTTCAGTAGCTTGTACCACAGTCGATAGGCAGAATGCTAGTCAGCTCGGCATTCTCAAGGCGGATAAGAACGGTACGATTGTCGATTTCCTAGAAAAACCTGGTCCGACGAGAGATATTTCTGATTATAGGGCGCCCGGTACGACCGACCGCTATCTGGCATCCATGGGTATTTATATTTTTAATGCCGTAGCAATGGAAAGCTCCCTTGATAATGAACTGAAAGATTTTGGCAAAGAGATTATTCCTCATGTTATTAACCGGCTTAAAGTGCATGCCTACCGGTTTAACGGCTATTGGGAAGACATCGGTACCATTAAGAACTTTTATGAGGCTAACCTTGAGCTTACAAGCGTACGTCCCCGTTTTGATATTTACGATGAAAAAAGTCCTATTTATACGCATATGCGTAATCTGCCGCCTTCAAAAATGAACTTTAGTAATATGAGCCAAGCTTTAGCCGCTGAAGGTTGTATCATTACCAATGCTTCAATCACCAATTCCATAGTCGGGGTGCGTACCGTTATCGAAAACGGAGCAAGCTTGAACGGTGTGGTCTGTATGGGCGCTGACTACTATGAAAGTGAGGTGCAAAAAAATGAGAAGAGCGAACAACGCATCCCCATTATTGGTATTGGCAAAGGCTCAATCATTAAAGGTGCCATTATTGACAAGAATGCGTGCATAGGTGAAAGCTGCCGTATCGGTGTGGATGATATTCCCCGTCCTGATGGTGATTATGGAAGCTATCATATTATTGATGGCGTTATTGTTATTGTCAAAAATGCTGTTATTTATCCCGGTACAACCATATAAAACCACTACTACTGTGCAGGCTGTGGCATCCCCCTATCCTTCTAACTGAACAATAAGCGTATTGCCTGTTTAATTGTTGCCACAGTTCCTGTTCCCGCCTCATCATCAGAGGCTGGTCCAACAAAGCTTTCAAAACCAAGACTTTTTGCCGCCTTTATCCGTCCGGAAAGGCGGCGTACAGGACGAACCTCGCCGGCAAGAGAAAGTTCGCCGGCTATGGCGGTACGTGCCGGCAGCGCAAGACCGGTGCGCGCCGAGTATAAGCAGGCGGCAAGAGCAAGATCAACCCCCACTTCACCGATGCGTATGCCTCCTGCTACATTGATATATAAATCGTGATCCGAAAGCCGTATACCCACGTGCTTTTCCAAAGTTGCCGCAATCCGCGATACCTTGGCAGTATCAACCCGATCAGCAAAAACCCGACTTACTGAGCCCTTAGCCGGCACCGTAAGCGCCTGTAATTCAACAAGCAGTGCGCGTGTGCCTTCCAGTACCGCCGCCGTTGCAACTCCCGGCGGCAATTCACCCTCTCGGCTGACCAAAAAGAGCAGGGACGGATCTTCAACAATGGATAATCCCTTTTCCCCCATGGTAAAAATGCCGATCTCATCAACGCTTCCAAAGCGGTTTTTCGCCGCCCGTAAAAACCGACTGTCCGCATCATTCTGCTCAAAATACAGCACCGTATCCACCATGTGTTCAAGCGCCTTAGGACCGGAAATAATGCCTTCTTTGGTAACATGAGCAACCAAGAAGAGCGCCGCATCATGCTCTTTTATCCAAGAAATCAGCTCCCAAGCACAGTACTTCATCTGATTAACCGTTCCCGGCACAAGCCCCAGCTCATCACTGTGCAGAGTCTGCACTGAATCCACCACGACTATAATCGGCTTGACTGCCTCAAGGAGGGGCGTAATATCCGCAAGCCTTCCTGTGCAGCACAGCTCAATACGGGCGCCGTCAATACCGAGCCGATCTGCGCGCATACGCACCTGTCCCGCTGATTCTTCGCCGGAAATATAGAGGATGCGCCCTTTAGTTACCGATGCAGCCGCAGCTTGGAGGAGCAGGGTTGATTTGCCGATACCCGGCTCTCCACCGACTAAAATAGCGGAACGTTTCATAATGCCGCCGCCAAGCACGCGGTCTAGTTCCGCTATGCCGCTTGCAATACGCGTGCCTTCCTGCGGGTCAATGCTTGACAAAGGCACGGACTCAACCGGAGAACCGTGCAGCACTGCCGATGTAGCAGCGACCGCTGTCTGGTTCAGGGTATTCCACTGCCCACATTCAGGGCATCGCCCCAGCCATTTTGCCTCTTCATGCCCACATTCAGTGCATCGGTAGACCGTGATCTTTTGTTTTTTTGCCATATATTAAGAATCCTCCTCTTCTTCTTTGGTAAGAAGGAAAGCCGCCTCTCCGAGTCGCTCCCATTTAAGGTACAGGCGGCTCTGCTGTTTAGTGTAGCAGACCATGCAGAAGAAGGGAAGCTGCCGCTCTTTCTGTGCCGCTGTTCAGGAAGGGACAGACCTCGGCGGCGGGTTAGAGGTGGTCTAACGCATAGGTTAGAGGGTCTCTAACGCATAGGTCAGAGTGTCTCTAACGCATAGGTTAGAAGGTCTCTAACGCATAGGTCAGAGACCCTCTAACCCAGCAGTCGAGGTCTGACTTATTTTGATGGCGAGGTCTGTCCGTGTATTTTGATGGCGAGGTCTGTCCGTGTAGGTAGAAACCCTCTAACCCAGCAGCCGAGGTCTGACCTATAGGTTTATAGGTTTCTATGTATTTCTGGCTCTGCCGAGGTGACCTATAGGTTTATAGGTTTCTATGTATTTCTGGCTCTGCCGAGGTGAGTACTTCAATAAGAGCGGATTTGTGTTCAGAGAGCAGTTTGTTTGCATCTTCCAATGCAGCGGTAAAAGATGGCGCAGTAGCTGCCTGAAATCCGGTTATACCGTATGCCTCGGCTAGTTTTACAAAATCAGGCGGACGATTGAGAATACTTTCAGAATACCTACCCTCATACCGGATAAACTGCCACTGTTTTATCATGCCCAAGGCATGATCATTTAAGAGCAGAATTAAAACCGGCACATGGTAGGCAACAAGCGTACTCAGCTCTGAACAGTTCATACGGAAAGAACCATCTCCGGTAATAAGCACGACCGGACGATCAGGACACGCAAAAGCGCTTCCCAGAGCAGCCCCTAGACCGAAGCCCATAGTCCCCATGCCTCCGGACGTTAAAAACGAGCGCGCTCTGCCAGTAAAAGGATAAAATTGCGCTGTCCAGAGTTGATGGCGTCCAACGTCCGTTACGATTAGAGCATCAGGACCGAGGGCGGCGGCAGCAGTTGCCATGATGTACTGAGGACTAAGAGCAGGAGAGCGCGGCACAGAGGGAACAGATACAGGAGGAGGTTTGTCGCGTGCTGGTGGTAAGAGGGCAAGAAGACGAGGAAGGGTCTCTTTGAGATCGCCGACGAGCGCAAGCGTTGCCCGAACAGTTTTGTTAATCTCCGCCGGATCAATATCACAATGCACTACCGTTGCTCCGTGAATAAAACCTTCAGGATCATTTCCCGTTACCCGCTCTGAAAAGCGGGCGCCTAAGGCAAGGATAAGGTCTGCCTGCCTGATAGCGGTAGCGGCATAATCCGTACCGTATGCACCGATTAAACCGACGCAGAGAGGGTGCCGGCTGGGAAAAGAGGCAATCCCCATAAGCGACAAAGTAACCGGCGCATTGAGACGTTCTGCAAGGGACAGTAAGTCAGCACCGGCATCCGCACTGACGACACCGCCTCCGGCATAAATAACCGGTTTTTGTGCAGTACACAGCGCTTGAGCTGCCTGTTTAAGCGCCGTATCATGCACCGTCATAGTTTTTGAAAGTTTTTTGAGCCTGCAATGAGGAACAGATTTTACGGCGTAATAGTCTTCGAGAACATCGCTCGGAATATCAATGAGTACCGGTCCTGCCCGACCAGTCCGGCTCACCACGAAAGCTTCCCGCACAATAAACGCAAGGTCTGCCCCATCTTTGACAAGCCAGCTATGTTTCACAATAGGGATGGTTATGCCGGTACTATCAACCTCTTGAAAACTGTCTTTGCCCAGCAGGGTCGTGCAGACATTACCGGTAATTGCCACAAGCGGCACTGAATCCATAAAAGCTGTTGCTATACCGGTCATCAGATTGGTAGTGCCGGGACCTGAGGTCGCAAGGCACACGCCGACTGAACCGCTTGCGCGGGCGTAGCCGTCAGCAGCATGGGCGGCGTGTTGTTCATGGCTTACCAGAATATGCTGTATCCGATCTCGCCTGTGGTAGAGTTCATCGTAAATAGAAAGTACCGCAGCGCCCGGATACCCAAAGATAAGCTCAACTCCCTCTTCTATGAGGGCATCAACCAGTAGAGCAGCGCCGGTTTTCCTCGTCTGATCGTTCATACCCTGCCTGTTTTTAAGTATCCATCGCCGCACGCCGTTCCCGTACTGCCTGAAGCATTCTAACCAAGCTGCTCTGATCCTTATCAGCGATGAAAGTCTTGAGTGCAGCAAGACTCGTCTCAAATTCTTCAATGCGCCTGAGTAACTCGGTACTGTTTTCTATGAAAAGCTCGCTCCAGAGCGGGGCGTTCAGTTGCGCTATACGTGTCAAATCTTCAAAACTTCCGCCGCCAAACCGCGTGATAGTCGTATCACTTTGGCAGTCGATAAGAGAGGCTGCAATGACATGACAGAGCTGACTGGTAAAGGCAATATTGCGGTCGTGAGCCGCTGGGCTTGTTTCAGTAATACGACTAAAGCCCATCCTGTGAATCAGGTCTTTCAGAAAAGCAAGGTTTTCCGGTTTGTTCCGTTTAAGCGGGGTAAGAATATAATTTTTCCCCGTGAACGAACAGTTTTGTGCGTAGGCAAAACCCCCTTTTTCACTGCCAGCCATGGGATGTCCGGGGATAAAATCAAGATCAGCGCGCATACTGCTTTCAAGGGCAGCAACAATACTGCCCTTTATGCCGGCTATATCGCTTAACACTGCGCCGCTTTTGAATGAATGCTGCTGTTCCGCTACAAAGCGGATCAAAGTCGAGGGGGCAAGACAGAGAAATACCAGATCGCACCGGCTCAGCATTGACTGCGCCACGGTAAAGCCCTCGTCAATACAGCCTCTGCTTTGTGCTTCAGCAAGTGTTGGCTCTGAAATATCGTAGGCAAGTATGGATTGCGCCTTGCACCTGCGCAGCGCATAGGCAAAAGCGCCGCCCATCAGTCCTAGTCCGACAATGCCGGTGGTGCATCGTTCTATTGCTAACAAAGCTCTTCCTCTTGTATGAAACGTCTCTCTTCAATCGCTGCATACCGGCGTATGGTTTGCATAAGCTGCTCAAAAACCGCCGGTGTAATTGATTGATCGCCGTCGCACAGTGCATGCTCCGGATCGTTATGCACTTCAATAATTATGCCGTCCGCACCCGCTGCAATAGCTGCTTTAGTCATAGCCGGCACCATCCAACTTAAGCCGGTGGCATGGCTGGGATCAACAATAACCGGCAGGTGGCTCTGTTTTTTGATAGCTGGAATAGCGCTTAAATCAAGAATGTTTCGGGTATAGGTATCAAAGCTGCGTATGCCGCGTTCACACAAAATGACCTGTTCATTGCCGCCGATCATAAGGTACTCAGATGCCATGAGCAATTCGGTAATGGTATTTGCCAGTCCCCGCTTAAGCAGTACCGGCTTGCGGCAGCGTCCGAGTTCTTTGAGCAGGGTAAAATTCTGCATATTGCGGGCGCCTATCTGAATAATATCAACATCATCAAAGAACCGGAGATCTTTAATATCCATAAGTTCGGTAATAACCGGTATACGGTTTTGTTTTTTTGCTTCCAGAAGTAAGTGCAAGCCTTCTAATCCCAATCCTTGAAAACTATATGGGGAACTGCGCGGCTTATAAGCGCCGCCCCGCAGGAAGCCGGCACCGGCTTTTTTTACCAGAGCTGCGATGGCGCTGATCTGCTCTTGAGTTTCCACGGAGCAGGGACCTGCCATGACCGTCAGGTATCCGGCGCCGATATGCCGGGTTGCCTTATCTGGTCCGACTATATTGATGATGGTATCGTGCGGATGAAAGACACGGTTTGCCATTTTATACGGCTCTTGTACCCGAATAACTTTATCAACCAGATGGTGCGCCTTGAGCGCCTCTTCATCAATGCCGGTTGTATCACCAACAAGCCCCAGAACGACATACGCTGCTCCCTGTGAGACATGAACTGTTACGCCGTATTTCTCAAGAGAACTGATGAAGGGCTGAGCTTGTTCCCGTGAAATGCCTGCTTTTAATGCAATAACCATAATGAAAACCAGTATAGCGAAAGTTATGGCAAGAGTGAAGGGGCGCAGAGGCTACAAAAGGAGGGTGAGGTCTGACCTATCTGAACAAGGGCATGGAGTAATCAAAATGCCCCTGCACCATTCACGGCACAGGGGCATTCCTGCAAGAAAAGTAAAAAGACGGTACAGAAAACCGCAGCTTCCTACCCTACCAGCATAAATCAAAAATACTTACTCAGATTTGACATCATTCCAGTCTCCCTTTATAAATGGGCGGAGAGAAAAGTTTCCGCGGCTTGTACCGCCGCCTCTTCGTCCGGACCTTCGGCTTGTACCACGATGGTTTCCCCCTGCTTTACCCGCATTTTCATCAAGGCGAGCAGTTTTTTCCCGTCGCAGCTATCGGCGCCCCGGGAAATTGTGATAACGCTGGAAAATT
>JAISMB010000016.1 GCA_031276945.1 Spirochaetaceae bacterium
CCTTAAAGGGGACGGAACAGCCCGCACCATTACAAACAACGGCGAAAGCGCCCTGTTTACCGTACCGAAAGGCGTAACGCTGGTACTGGATGAGGGCATAACCCTCAACGGCAACAGGATAAGAGCGTCGCTTGTAGCGGTAAAGGCGGGGACTTTGCGTATGAACTCAGGCTCAACGATCCGCAATGCGCAAGACAGCGGCGTGCGTGTAGAGAGCGGGATATTTACGATGTACGGAGGAGAGATAAGCGGCAATAAAGCCTACTCCTCCTCCTCTGGCGGCGGCGTGTATGTGTCAAGTGGAACGTTTACTATGCAAGGAGGAGAGATAAGTGGCAATACTGCCTCCTACTCCTCTTCCTACTACTCCTCCTCCTCTGGCGGCGGCGTGTATGTGTCAAGTGGAATGTTTACTATGCAAGGGGGAAAGATAAGCGGCAATAAAGCCGAATCCGAATCCGAATCCTCCTCCTCTGGCGGCGGCGTGTATGTGAGCGGAACGTTTACCATGCAGGGAGGAGAGATAAGCGGCAATACTGCCTCCTCCGACTCTGGCGGCGGCGTGTATGTGGCTGGTAATGGCATATTTACTATGGGAAGAGGAGAGATAAGCGGCAATAAAGCCTCCTCCTACTCCTCCTCCTCTGGCGGCGGCGTGTTTGTGGCTGATAATGGCATATTTACGATGAAAGAGGGAAGGATAAGCGGCAATACTGCTTCCGCCTCCTCTTCTGGCGGCGGCGTGTTTGTGTCTAGTAGTGGAACGTTTACCATGCAAGGAGGAGAGATAAGCGGCAATACTGCCTCCTCCTCCTACTACTATTACTCTGGCGGCGGCGTGTATGTGAGCGGAACGTTTACCATGCAGGGAGGAGAGATAAACGGCAATACTGCCTCCTCCTACTCCTCTGGCGGCGGCGTGTATGTGAGCGGAACGTTTACCATGCAAGGAGGAGAGATAAGCGGCAATACTGCCTCCTCCTCCTCTGGCGGCGGCGTGTATGTGAGCGGAACGTTTACCAAGCGCGGCGGTACTATTGACGCTACTAATTCTGCACAGAGCGGAAGAGTCGTCTACGCTAATGGCAAGCAGCGCAACACCGCAGCAGGTCCAGACATAAACCTTGACAGCACTAAATCCGGCTCCGCCGGCGGCTGGGAATAATAGTGATTAGTGAAGGCGGGGGTAGGTCAGACCTTGCAGGCAGGGTCAGACTTCGCAGGCAGGGGCAGACCTTGCAGGCAGGGGCAGACCTTGCGGGCAGGGGCAGACCTTGCAGGCAGGGGCAGACCTTGCAGGCAGGGACAGACCTTGCTTGCAGGGTCAGACCGGAATAATGGGAGGACAGGCAAACGGCGTATAAACAGGTCTGTTTATACGCCGTTTGCCTGTCCTCCCATTTATTATTCCTCCGTTAGTGGAAGTTCCCGTTTAAGAGAATTAACTCCTTCCCTTTTTCACAGGGGCATGGTATGATAAGGGTCATGCATGAATTTACTAAGATAACAACGTCTCTTGCACTGTATGAGGCGGCACGGATTGCCATTGAATGTTCACTTAATGTAAAGAAGAATGAACAGGTACTCATCATCAGCAACCCAGAAGCAGAGGTGGCATCCATTGCAGCGGCACTCTATGAAGCTGCCGCACGGATAGGCGCTCAGCCGGTGCTGATCTTCCAGCAAAAGAAAGACCAGTTCAGTTTCGCTGAACCTGCTGTCATCGCGGCGTTTTATGCTAAGCCTGAGGTAGTCATTTCGCTCAGTGCTGATAAGCTTGGAAAGGATAAAATCGGGATTGCCAAGCCCTATTCGTACGGCAACTGCACCTATGATCATATTTTCCACAGGCTGATGTACGGCGAAAAAATAACGCGAGCCTTCTGGTCGCCGGGCGTAACCGTTGATTCGTTCTGTCGGACCGTGCCGATTGATTATCTCATGTTACAAAAACGCTGCGCCCGCATAAAGGCGCTCTTAGACCAAGCCGTGGAGATACATATTACCGCACCGGGCGGCACTGATTTTCGCTGCTCGCTTAAGAACCGGCTTGCGAAAACCGATGACGGCGACTTTAGTTCTGGCGGTAAAGGCGGCAACTTACCAGCCGGAGAGACGTTTATCAGCCCTGAAAACGGCAGCGCCTCGGGGGTTATTGTCTTTGACGGCTCTATCAGTCTCTCCTCAAGCGACCTTGTTATCCGTAAGCCCATAGTCTGCACGCTGGAACAAGGGTTTGTTACTGCTCTAACCGGCGCTGAAGAAGCAGCAGCCCTGCTGCATACCATTACCGAAGCTGAGGAAAAAGCCCGCCTCTTTGAACGTGAAGGAAAGATATCTGAAGGACTGGGAGAACAGTATGCACGTAATGCCCGAAACATAGGCGAGATAGGCATAGGGCTTAACCCATCTGCCACGATCACAGGCAATATGCTGGAAGATGAAAAAGCTTTCCATACCTGTCATTTTGCTCTTGGGCATAATTACGATGACGATGCACCCGCCCTTATTCACTTGGATGGATTGGTCAAAGACCCTACCATTATCGTCCGTGCAAAAGACGGCATAGAAACGGTTATAGAACAGGACGGCGAGCTTGAACACCCCATGCAGTAAAACGCCCGCACCCCTGAAAACAGCATGCTTCGGCGCTCTGCCTTTTGACTTTTCTTGACTAAAATGCGTTACAATCCAGTTGTTATAGTCTTACTGATCTGCGGGACGGCTTGTAAACGAGAGACTGAACCGGCGCTACCGACGTATGAACCTGTCGAAGAAGAAATAACGGTGGCGCTGCCGTCTGTAGAGGCACAGCTGCCGTCAGTCAATTTTGCTGAAGTATGGGCTTATATCGTAGACGGACGTGAACCGACCATAAAGCCTGATATTCCGGTTTCAGACCTCGCTTACTTTGGCGCAACGGTCAACATTTATGGTAAATTAGTCGGAGTGCCTGATAGGAATAAGCTTTCGTGGTTTCAGGGGCGGGTTCATATAGTCGTAACCTGTGAGGGTATGGCATTGACGCATTTTGCTCTTGAGGAAGGCGGCAGCATACGGGAACAGCTGCTGATCGATTTGCTTGCGGCAGCCGGCTCTTTTGATGGTTTGCAGATAGATTTTGAACAGGTGCCGGCGCGGGATGCGCAGACTTTCCGGTCATTCTTGCGCGAATTGCAAGCCGGTCTGGGCGATAGAATGCTCAGTCTGGCTTTACCGGCGCGGCTTCGCAGCATTGCCGATGATGTGTACGACTACCGCAGCCTTGCCGAAATCGTTGATCGCATTCTGGTAATGGCTTATGACGAACATTGGTCCGGTAGTGAGCCCGGTCCTATTGCCTCTCTTGTCTGGTGTAAGAGAGTAGCAAATTATGCACTCAGCGCTATAGGCACGCAGAAGCTCATCATGGGACTGCCGTTTTATGGTCGTGCTTGGGGATTTAACCCGAACAATGCCTACATTTATTCGCGCATTGAGCAACTCAAAGACGAAAATGGAGTCTCAACTATTGAATACGAAAATGGTATTCCGACTTTTTCATATACTGTGCCGGTTATCGTAACGGTGTATTATGAAGATACCTATTCTCTCATCAGCCGGTTACAGATTTATAAAGAACAGCGTATCAATGCCGTTGGTTTTTGGCGACTTGGTCAAGAAGACCCGCGGTTTTGGACATTTATAAAGACAAAGGAATAAAGGAATAAAAGACGGTATGCAGCAGACATCAGCGGCGGTACAGATCATTATTGCCATAATTCCCATCGTGGGTATAGTGATGGGTTCGGTTGTGGTATTCTTTTATATTTTTTGGAATCATAAACATACTGAGCTACTTATCAAGAGTGGGCTGTGGGTTAAGCCGCATTTTAATCTGACGGCGTTTTGCTTACTCACCGGATTGTTGTTAAGCACTGTTGGACTTGCCTTAACGGTTTTCTTATCGATAGTCATAGGCTCAAATTTAGGACTTTTAGGCGGGATCATTCCCTTAGCTTTAGGCATAGGTCTTCTTGCCTATTACTGGATAGTGCACGGCACTCGTACATGAATAATAGTGACGATTCTGATGATCAATGGATTGTATCGCAAATCGTCTCTGGGAAACCTGAATTATTTAGGTATATTATTAAGCGCTATGAGAAAGCTGTTTGTGCTTTAGGGATGGGGTTTTTCCGCAACACTTGTGATGCGGCGGATTTTACTCAAGATGTTTTTTTGAAGGTATTTAGAAGCCTCGCCTCTTTTGAAGGACGATCCCGGTTTTCAACATGGCTTTACAAAGTGGCTTACACAACAGCTATTAACAGAAAACAACGTACTAAAGAATACCAGACTCTTGCTGATGAAAACAGCGTTATTGCTGAGGGTACGCCGGAACGCGAGGCTATGCGCCAAGCTATCCGGAGCGCCGTACAGGAAGCTGTGGCAGATTTACCGGAACGTTACCGGGTCTGTATTGATCTCTTTTTTTTCTATGACCGCTCTTATCAAGAGATCGAGGAAATAACTGGCTTTCCGGTCAATACTATAAAAAGCCATGTATTACGGGCGAAAAAGCTTTTGCGCAAAAAACTTGAAGGATTAGTTGAAGGGGGATTTTAATGCACTGTAATGAGGTACTTGATAAGGTCTATGACTCTCTGGGAGAGACGCTTCCGCTGCGGGATCAGGCAGTAATACTGCTCCACTGTTTATGGTGTGTCCACTGTACCGCAGAGATAAAAAAGCTGCGCATGGCAGAAAAAGAAATGCATACGCAGTTTTTCCCGCCTGCCTCTCCGTTAGATGCGGCTATTATGGAAAAGCTTGCCGATGAAATAGAAAAATCGCTGGTAAGTTCTGAGAACACCCCGGCTCCTGTGGGGTTTTCATTGCGCAGTTGGATTATTACCGGTCTTATTATACTCATTTCATTTTCAACGGTATTTTTGGATATGGATTTTATCAAAATAGCAAATCTTGCCGGCACTTCATTCCTCCTTCCTATTGGCATTACTATTGCTCTCGTTCTTACCGGGTATGGCGCTTTCTTTATTGGAAGCCATTTGAAGGAACTCTCCGATCGATTCAGGCTTTGATAAAACAGCGGGCAGAGAGGAGGAATTCCAATGAACCGAATCACGGTAGCTGTAGAAGGGTATGCGCATACCCTTCCCCCTTGGACTGTGGCAATAGACCGTTACCTTATCACAGTACTCGATCGCCTTGGTAAGCATAACTGGGACCTGTCCATAGTATTTTGCACCGACAGCTCTATGCGTGAACTGAACCGGCAGTTTCGCGGTAAGGACGAAGCAACTGATGTTTTGAGCTTTCCGTGCGGTGAAACTATCGAAGAAGAAGGGGAAGAGCGCTATATACCCGGTGATATTGTCATATCATTAGAAACCTTGGCAGTCAATGCCGTGTATTTTAAGGTTGATCAGAACGAAGAGCTTAGGCGGCTTTTGATCCACGGCGTGTTACACCTTGACGGTATGGATCATGCTGGTACTAGTGCCTCTGAACCTATGCTCCAGATACAGGAACATATCCTTGCGGCACTTGCTCCCCTGACCATGATGCCGGAACTGCCGCTCGCCTCTGAGGTCCGCCTCTGAGGTCTGAGGTCTGACCTTCACAAAAGCAGCTTGAGGTCTGTCCTCCAAGCTGTGTCAGTTACCAGAGAGACAATCGTCATGATCTCCTGTTCCCGATGGTATGCGCCGCTATACTGCCAGTCTTCAGGTTTCTGCACCAATCCTGCTGCGACAGGGTTTTGGTCTATGTACTTAAACACAGTCCAAAAGTCCTTCTCATCCTTTATTTCACGTGAATAAAATCTATCTCCCCAGAAATGACCAGTCTTATTGTGCTTTTTGTTCCATCGAATAGCAAAAACCATCTTGATCCACTTCAATATCTCAGAGAGACTCTGCCCTTTTTCAGGTGTAATGAGAAAGTGAAAATGGTTACCCATGATGCAGAAGTTCCACAGCTTAAACTTGAAGCCTTTCTTGGTTTTAGCTTCTTCAATGATGACGAGGAAAAGTTTTTTCATCTCATCCGGCTCTAATTCAAAAGCATCTCTGTTTACTTTTGAAGTAACATGATAGGTCAGACCTTGGTCTGTGAGTCCACGAGGCAAATTATGACTAGACATAATACTTATATAAGGGAGCTGACTCTGCTTTTTGATTCAATTTAGAGCACAATATTTTTTATTTATTTTTGACGGCAAGGTCTGACCTATCACAGACCTATCACAAAAGCAAGCTTGAGGTCTGTCCTATCTTTATCTTTTATCTTTGGTTACTACAGAGCCGTTTACCGGCGCTTCCCGAAGAAGCGTTTAGGCGTTGGTTATAGCATCAATCAAGTCTCTGAAGAGCGCCTGCTCCTCGACTGAAAGCCGACGTGCCGCATACAGAGCCTGCTCAAACAGAACGCCGCACCGCATGACAGCTTGCGCCTGTTCAGGCACACAGGCAGCGACTAAGGCGCAGTACTGCGCCGGCGCATATGAAGGCTTCCAAGGAACCCATGCCGTCCCCCAGACAATGAGACGGGCAAAAAGGGTCAGACTTCCCTTGAGATGCTTTTTGCGCGCACTTGCATAGACCTGCTCCAATGAAAGCACGGCTTGATTCACCGTATCATCACTAACCCGAGGAGAAAACGTGCGGTCTTTTAAGAGGCTAAAAAAATCCTTGAAAGCTTGGGCGCACGCGCTAACCCAGTGTACCAGGGCGCGGCACAGTTTTTTTGCAAAACTTTGTGCAGTACCGCCTGCAAAGAGGGAACGGGCAAATAAGGGCTTCAGCATAAACCAGATAAAAGCAACGACCG
This sequence comes from Spirochaetaceae bacterium, assembly GCA_031276945.1. Classification (GTDB taxonomy): domain Bacteria; phylum Spirochaetota; class Spirochaetia; order Treponematales; family Breznakiellaceae; genus BOBG01. The sequence continues at coordinate 6,835 of JAISMB010000016.1, forward strand.
CAAAGGCAATAAAGCCAAATTTAAGGTATTCCCACCCTTTCCACGGCTGGGCAATCGCTTCACCCTCAAAAGGAGCAAGGGCGTGCTGCTCTGGGAAATACATGCTTCCTTGAATCTGTGCCTGAATATCTTCAGGGAGGAAGTCCAAGGAAGGTAAGAGGCTTAAAAGCCAGAGGATTATGCTGATCAAGATCGAAACCGGCAGGAGGTTTGTCCTTGAGGTGAACAGAAGCGCCATGAGAGAGGCGGCAAGGGCGCAGAAGGCTATGAAGGCTATGCGCCGCGCTCGGTCGGCTGCTCTGACTGCTATGCCCTGTCCAGCGCAATAATGTTCAAAGTTGAAGGTGCGGAATAATCCGAAGATAAAAGCTGCGCCTATAAGCAGTAACGCAAGAAAAAAGAGAAGAGGCAGGGCGACTGGTTTAATCGTGGTTAGGATAATGAGGCAGCACAGATGGAAAGCGTGAAGTCTGCCCACTCTTGCCAGTGCGCTATGGTAGGTGATGAGCAGGTCGGCGCGGTCGTGCATGGCTTGCTGGAGGGCTTCACCTCGGTACTGGTCTGTGTAGCTGATGAATAGTTCTCGTGCTGCAAAAATCTTTTTAAGCGCCATAACTGCAAGGAAAACAAAGAGGGCGCTCAGGGCTGCTGTTACCGTAAGCACGCTGGGGAAAAATCGCATCATTATGCCTGCGGCAGGGCGGCTTATTGAGGCAAGCGTATAACTGAGGATGAGGACGGCAGCCGCCCCGCGCAGATCCGCACTCGTTCGGGCGGAGGCTGTATTTTTGATGAGTTCACAATACACGGTTGCGCCAATACCAGCAAGAAAAGCCAGCAGTAGTACCCCTGTGAGGGGAAAAGACAGCCCAAAGAGTGCGGCGACAATGCTCAAGCTGGCGCAGAGCAGAGAAAAGGGTATACACAAAGCAAGCAGTGCATAGAGTGGTTTTGACGGTACGGTCATAAGCATAAGAAAACGGCTGCTGTCCTGCGAGGTCTGCCCTCTTTGGGACAAGTGCCTTCAGGGTTTTTCCCTGTCCTCCTTTCTGTTACTATCCTTTTTCAGTATAGCACGAAGGGCGTGTGGGGGCAAGAATAGTAAAAAAGAGGTTGTGCAAGATGACCACGAGCTTATTTTTGATACGATGGGTATAGGTCTATTTACAAAAGTTCGGCGTAAAACCCAAGCTTTTTGAAATAAGACTTGTCAAGAAAGATAGATAAAAGAGGAGCAAAAAGGTGTCTGAAAAAAGATCGTACATAAAACAAACACTGAAAGAGACGCGGGAGCGGCATTCCGTCTTCCGCTTAAAAATAGACGCTTCTCCTTCTCAAAAGAAAAGAAGGACTACCTTAATACCTCTTGCACAGGCGGCGTCTCCTCCATGGTTCACGTCATACCCTCTATCGGCACGAGGTCTGTCTTATTTTGACGTGTCTTATTTTGACGGCGAGGTCCGAGGTCTGACCTACCCTGCCGGTCGTGCCTGTTTTGCTCACAGCGCCGTAACTGAGAAATAGTATGGTGCGATGGATCGTTCTTGTTGACTTTTATGCGCTTTTGGTTCAATACTGTACTTGTTAGTACAACTTAATTATTTATGGAGGAAATTATGATAAAGACTGTACGAGATGTTGATTTCAACGGCAAACGGGTTGTTATGCGGGTTGATTTCAACGTACCTATGAAAGACGGAGTCGTTCAAGACGATACTCGCATTGTAGCTGCCATTCCAACGATTACGTACATTTTGGAACAGGGTGTCGAAACCTTGACCCTCATGTCCCATCTGGGCGATCCTGTCAAAGACATTCAAAAAGCACAAGAGAAAGCAGTGCAATCAGGAAAAGCCTTTGATCCAGCAGCCTATAGTGCCGGGAAGCACCGTATAAAACCGGTGGCTGAGTACCTCAGTGCTAAACTGGGCAAGCCGGTTATTTTTGCAGGAGAAGACGGCTGTTACGGGAAAAAAGCTTTTATCGAGTCCCAGCCTACAGGTTCTCTTATTATGCTGGAGAATACCCGCTTCCACAAAGAAGAGACGGCAAAAGAAGCTGCCGACCGGGATAAACTGGCACGAGAGCTGGCAAGTTATGGAGACATTTTTGTCAACGATGCTTTCGGTACGGCACACCGCGATCATGCCTCTACCGCAAGTATTGCCAAGTTCACGCCCGTGTCGGTCGCCGGCTTCCTCATGGAAAAAGAAGTCAAATACTTAGAGCCGATAGTTACCAGCCCGGTAAAACCCCTTGTCGCCATCATAGGCGGTGCGAAAGTATCGTCAAAAATAGCTGTGCTGGAAAGTTTGTTAAAAAATGCCGCTGCTCTCATCATAGGGGGCGGCATGGCATACACTTTCCTCAAAGTACAAGGGCATAGCATAGGCAAATCATTGTTTGAAGAGGATCAGATCGATACGGCGCGGCGTATTCTTGATGCAGCCGCTGCCGCCGGCGTTAAGATAGTCTTACCGGTTGACCATGTCGGCGCCGAAAGTTTTGATGCAGCCGCCGTGCCGGTAGCTGTCGAGGGAGCTTGCCTGCCTGATAATCTTATGGGGCTTGATGTGGGACCGAAAACACTTGCTCAATATGCTCAGGTTTTGTCCAGCGCAAAAACTATAGTATGGAACGGACCGGTCGGCGTCTTTGAATTTGATGCCTTTGCCAAGGGAACTGAGGAATTAGCCAAGCTGGTTGCCGAGGCAACCGCCAGAGGCGCTATCACCGTAGTAGGCGGCGGCGATTCGGTTGCTGCTGTCAACAAATTCTCCCTTGCCGCAAAGATGAGCCATGTTTCTACCGGCGGCGGCGCTTCTTTGGAACTGCTTGAAGGCAAAAAACTACCGGGCATTGAGGTATGCCGGAGTTAAACGAGACTAGTGAACTAAATGAACTAATGGTACAATGCCGGCTCTGCCGGCACAAGATAAAGCCTCTTTTTAGAGAGCTTTTTCATCATAAGAGGAGGACAGGTTTTAGCCTGTGGAAACATAATGAGTAGACAGTATTATATCGCCGGCAACTGGAAGATGCATAAGACAAAGGAATCTGCTGCAGCTCTTGCCAAAGCTTTGGTGGCTGGTTTGCAAGACGGGAAGCACAAATACCTTGTCGCGCCGAGTTTTACGCTGCTAGAAACGGTAGCCGGTATTGTTAAAGGCAGCGCTATTCGGCTTGGAGCGCAGAATATGGCGCCGGAAGAGCAAGGCGCGCATACCGGCGAAGTATCGGTACTACAGCTTCAAGAACTTGGGGTGCAGACGGTTATTTTAGGACACAGTGAACGCCGTCATATTTATCATGAAGATGACAGCTTGATTAACAAAAAGGTACGCCTTGCCTTAAAACAGGGGCTTGAGGTTATTCTCTGTGTGGGAGAGCTTCTGGAAGAACGGGAAGCAGGAAAAGCAGAAAAGGTCTGTGAAGAGCAGGTGCGTGCCGGACTTGCCGAGGTAAGTACGGCGGACCTCAACAATGTGGTTATTGCCTATGAGCCGGTTTGGGCAATAGGTACAGGCAAGACCGCGACCCCGGAAGATGCCGATGCTATCCATGCCTCTATCCGCAGCGTAATAGGACGCTTGTATAGTCCCCAAGAAGCTGCAGCGATCATTATTCAATACGGCGGTTCGGTAAAGCCGGATAATGTAGCCGCTCTTATGGCAAAGGAAAACGTAGACGGAGCTTTAGTCGGCGGCGCTTCTCTGAAGCCTGAGAGTTTTATTCCTATAGCAAAATTTTAAGAACCTTGATTTTCAAAGCCGGGGGATTCTTGTATACCCCCGGAAGAGCCGGGGAAACGAGAGTAAATCCCCGGCTTAATTATATGCCCGCTCTTGAGTTTCTTGTTGAATAGGTCAGACCTCGCCCCTTCTCATCAGACCTCCAAAGACTTGTTCAAAGATTTCCCCCCTTCTTGTTGCTCTTGCCTTAGACCAGTGCCGGTGTTATTATATCTCTGCATTAAGATTATTAAGATTGATAAGGAGTAATAAGACGTGCGAAACGTAACCCCATTACAAATACTCAAGCCCCTCACGATACTTTTGATAAGTGCCGGCATCGTGCTTGTCATTGTAGTAAGTACCAGTTTGTATATCGTTGATCAGACTGAACAAGCGGTGATAACCCGTTTTGGAAAATTCCATAAGATTACTGAGCCGGGCTTACATTTCAAATTTCCGTTTAGTATTGATAAACAGTACATGGTTAATGTAAAGACCGTTCAAACAGAGCAATTCGGTTTTCGTACAGTAAAAACCGGATCAGCATCAACCTATACTAATCAATACAACGAATCTACCATGCTGACAGGCGATCTTAATATCGTTGATGTAGAATGGATCATTCAGTACCGTATCGTTGATCCAAAGGCATGGGTTTTTAACGTACGTGAGCGGACTGAGACTATTCGGGATGTTTCGCGCTCTGCAATCAATATGCTGGTAGGCGATCGTGCGATTATGGATATTATGGGAGCGGAGCGCAGCGCCATAGAAGTTGCTGCAACGACCTTTATGAACGAAACATTCCGCGACTACGGCTTAGGGATTGATGTGATAGCGGTTAAACTGCAAAATATTGATCCGCCTGCCGGCGTTCAGGCGGCATTTGATGATGTGAATAAAGCCGAACAGGATATGAACCGGCTTATAAACGAGGGGCAGCAGGCGTATAATGCTGAAATTCCCAAAGCCCACGGCGAGGCGGAACGGCGTATTCAGGAAGCACAAGGGTATGCAACCGAGAGAATCAACAACGCCCGCGGTGATGTAGCGCGTTTCAGCTCGGTGTACGAAGAATACCGGAAAGCGCCTGAGGTTACCCGTCAGAGACTGTACTATGAAATGATTGAGGAAGTATTCAAAGATACAAAAGACACGACTATTATCGATCGCAGCTTTAATAATTTTCTCCCCTTGAAAGACCTGGGCGGAGGGGCGCGGAATTGAAAAATCTACCCCGCACCCGATACACGTGCAGTTTTAATTTTCAAAGGGGCGGTAAAAGCGCCGGTTTTTAGGCGAGAGGCTATAAGCTACCGGTAACACCATTAGTTGAAATAACGATTGCTAAGAATGAGAGATAAAAGTATACTCCAAGAAGGATTTAGGATTCGTGCAGAGATGAGCGCTTGAGTTGTGGGAGAGCTTGGCTCTCACGCTCCGGGTGCGGTCTGTACAACAAGAAACCCAGCGCTTGAGCGTTGGGGTAAGTCACTCATTTCCTTGTGCATCAGGCGCTGTGGCACGAGAGGAGCCGGAAGGCTAAAAGGCGGCGGAAAGTATTTTATGAAAAAGCTGATAACCGTAGGGGTCATTGTCGTTGTTGCTATTATAGTGATTTTACTGATAGGACCTTTTTATGTAATTGATGAAGGCGAGCAGGCAGTTATTGTACAAATGGGGCGTATTGTTGATGTCGTTACCAAAGCTGGACTGCACCTGCGCACCCCGTTTATTGATGATGTTGTCCGGTATCCAAAGCGTATTATGGCATGGGATGGCGAGCAGAAATCAATGCCTACCCGCGAAAAACAGTATATATGGGTTGATATTACTGCCCGCTGGCGTATTGCTGATCCGCAGAAGTTTTATGAGTCCATTTCTACTATTGAAGGCGCTTATGCTAAATTAGGCGATGTCATTGATTCTGAAGTGCGGACCGTGGTAGCTGAAAATTATTTGCGGGAGATAGTACGTAATTCTAATATTATCATGGAAAGACCGCAAACAGCCGAGGCTCTGGGTATTAGTGCGGACTTTGATGATTCGCAAATTTCTAGTATTATCCAGCAAAGTTCAAGCTATGAACCTATCAGCCGCGGGCGGCGTCAGCTCGCCGAAGAGATACTTGCCCGTTCAAGACGTCTGGTCCCGGAATACGGTATAGAGTTGATTGATGTTGTTGCCCGTCAGATCCGGTATTCCGATGAGCTGACTGAAAGCGTCTATGCCCGAATGATCAAGGAACGCAATCAGATTGCCCAAGCTTTCCGATCAGATGGTGAAGGTAAAAAAGCTGAATGGATGGGGAAAATGGACAATGAGCGCAGGTCTATTCTTTCCGCCGCATACGAACGCTCTGAAATCATTCGCGGTAATGCAGACGCTGAAGCAACGCGTATTTATGCCGAATCGTATAGTCAGGATAGAGGATTTTTTGAATTCTGGCGCGCCTTAGAATCCTATCGGAATACCTTACCTGCGTTTGAAAAGACCCTTTCAACCAATATGGACTATTTTAAGTATTTGTATTCCCCTCAAGGCAGATAAGGTTTGATAAAATTCCATTTTGTATCTTTGACCATATTCAAATACATCATAACAGAGGCTGTCTTTTCCTTTCTGGTATCATTTGGATTTTTCTTTGGCGTTTTTTTCATTAACCAAATACTGCTCATGGCGCAGACCATTCTCAGTAAAAAAGTCCCCTTTCAACAGGTTATACTGCTCCTGCTTTACAGCTTCCCTACTATTATTGCTATGTCGGCGCCTTTTGCCAGTCTTGTAGGAACGCTTATGACCATAGGACGGCTCAGTTCAGATAATGAAATCCTTGTTATGCTGAGTTCAGGGCTTTCTTATAGTACTATCTTTGTGCCGACCTTGGTCATGGGCGGCGTGATTTCGCTCCTTTCTTTTTTTACCAATGATGTTCTTCTGCCGGCGGGGACTATACGCTCAAACCAGCTTTACAGGCGTATTGCCGTTTCAACGCCGGCGCTTGAACTGGGTTCTAATGCGGTAAAACGCTACAAGGATACGGTCATTGTAACCGGTGCAGTTATTGACAATGTTATACAAGACGTCTTTATTTTGGATAAAACCAGCGACGGTCAGCGCCGGATAGTTATGGCAGAAAGCGCCGAGCTTACCGACAGCGGCAGAGACGGCATCAATCTTGATCTCAGCGAGGCTTTTATCCAAACTTCAAAAGAGATGGCAAGGCATGATTATGAGTACGGCTTCAGTGATTTCTTGGAATACAGGATACCGCAGGATGATTTACTGCAATCAGCCACAACGGTTACTCCTCGTGAAATGAGTTCGCGTGATGTCGGCGTTGCTATTGAAGAAAAGAGGGAGGCGTTGGATAAACGGCTTGATGAACAGTACAATAGCGCTTTGGCACAGGCTCTCGCGTTAGAATATGCCTTGCGTCATGGTCCTGAAAATCAGGCGTGGAATCGTCGTTCAGGCAGCGCGGCAAATTTTACTCAGGAGATACAAAACACAGCCATACTCAAAAGGGATCGCAGCCTCCAGAATTACCGTATAGAGTATAACAAAAAATTCTCACAACCTTTCGGCGCTCTTGCCTTTGTGTTTCTTGCCGTTGCCCTTGGGTTATTTGCAAGAAAGAGCGGTCAGATGGTGGGTTTTTTCTTTGGAGTTCTCATTTCAGTTGGCTATTGGTCTCTTCTTTTTGTTGGTCAAACCATGGGACTACGTTTGGGGTATTCCGCATTCTGGACTATGTGGCTTCCAGATATTCTATCCCTTTCCATTGGTATTGTCTTGAGCATCATACGAGTGTTACGCTAAATCTTCTGCATGGCTCGGGAATGTTCCCGCACGGCTCGGGAATATTCCCGCATGGCTCGGGAATGTTCCCGCATGGCTCGGGAATGTTCCCGCACGGCTCGGGAATGTTCCCGCACGGCTCGGGAATGTTCCCGCATGGCTCGGGAATGTTCCCGCACGGCTCGGGAATGTTCCCGCATGGCTCGGGACCTTCACGGAGCGGTGCGGGACAGTTTCAATATTGTCCGTCTGATGAATGAAGTCTTTGGTTAAGGCGCTTTCAGCATTATTATCTATAATTTTCCGCCAAGCTGCCTATGCAAAGCAGCTACTCTATTCTAATCCAAATTTCTTGACGATACAGAATGTATTTTTGTATATTTTAGACGTCAAATCTTAAAATTACCTATTTGGAGGAATAAAATGAAGGTAATCCCTTTAGCAGATCGAGTCATGGTTAAGCAGGAAAAAAGTGAAGCAAAAAGCGCGGGCGGGTTGTATATCCCCGATACAGCGCAGGAGAAGACGCAAATTGGTACGGTCGTGGCTGTTGGACCTGGAACCGAAAAAGAAAAAGTCACCGTATCCGTAGGGCAAAGAGTGATGCATGATAAATATTCAGGAGCATCAATAAAGATTGATGGGATAGAACATCTTATTCTAAAAATGCAGGATATTATTGCAGTTATTGAATAAAAAGGCAGGGGAGGGAATGAACTCATCCCTCCCGTCGATTATCATCTTAGGGTTTATTTGAACAAGTCTTTTACTATCCATAATACAACATACACCTCTCAAAATCCGCTTATTATTGCAGAACTGGGGACAGCTCATGGGGCTGATCCGGTGAAAGCAAAAGAGTTAATTGAAGCAGCCTTTGCTTCCGGCGCCGGCTGTATAAAAACACAAATTGTCTATGCTGATGAGATACTGCACCCTAAAACCGGTGAAGTAAATCTTCCGGGCGGTAAAATACGCTTGTATGATAGGTTTAAGCAACTGGAAGTAACGCCTGACTTTTTTGCTATGATGAAGGAACATACCGAGGCGAGAGGAATGCTCTTTTTAGCAACGCCCTTTGGCACCCGCAGTGCGCGCGAGCTGTATCGGTTAAAGCCTGGTGTCTTCAAAATAGCTTCGCCTGAACTCAATCACCGGACACTGCTGCAAGAAATTGCCTCCTACCAGTCGCCGGTCTTGTTGTCGACCGGTGTATCACGAATCGCTGATATTGAAAATGCGCTTGGTCTGCTGACGAGGGTGCCGGTCTGTCTGCTTCATTGTGTTACCGCGTATCCGGCGCCTGAAACCGATTATAACCTACAAGTTTTAGAGAGTTTGTCTCGTATTTTCGGGACGCCGATTGGTCTCAGTGATCATAGCCTTGATCCTGAATTAGTGCCGGCTTTATCTATTGCCGTCGGCGCTGTCGCGGTCGAAAAACACTTTTGTCTTTCCCGTGAAGACTCAGGGCTTGATGACCCTATAGCATTAGGTCCGGATTCTTTTTTACGTATGGTAAAGGCAATTCGTCTTGCCGGTGTACAAAGCCCGCAAGAAACTATAGCTGCCCTTGCCAAAGAACGCGGCGCTGATGTCGTGCAGACCATACTCGGTAATGGGGTTAAACAACTGGCAAAGTCAGAAGCAACAAACTACCGGCGCACCAACCGTTCTATTCATGCGGTTCGGGATATTGAACCCGGTGAGATCATCACCGCTCATATAATCGCAATTCTTCGTACTGAAAAGATACTCAGACCCGGCTTAGACCCAGTATGGGAACGGGATATTATAGGTAGACCGGCACGGAATTATATTCCTGCCGGCGAAGGGATACGATTTGAAGATATTTGAAAATAGTTATTAACTTGCTTCATTTTTTAATTATGGCTTCTTTTTTCCCTGAGGTTTTTTCTTAATAATAAGTTCTTTAATCTTCGCTGCTTTACCAATCTTTGTCCTGATATAGTAAAGTTTGGCACGGCGTACTTTACCAGGGCGTACTACTTCGACTTTATTAACCCGAGGCGAATAAAAAGGAAAAATACGTTCAACACCAACACCGTATGAATTTTTCCGCACGGTAAATGTTTTTCCTATTCCTGAATTTTTTATAGCAATAACTAAACCTTCATAAACCTGTATGCGTTCAGTTTTGCCCTCGACAATCTTAAAATACACTTTTACCGTATCACCAATTTTGAACCGGTGATCAGCTTCCATTTGTTTTGCGGTAACCGCTTGTATTTCATTCATTTTCCACCAACTCCATTATTATATTTAAGGTCTCTGCGTCAAAAAGCCCTAAATTTTTCCCCTTTTCAATCAAATCGGGCCGCATACACACGGTTTTTTCTATCCGTTTGCGCAGCCTCCAATACCGTATGTTTTCATGATGACCTGAGAGTAAGATTTCCGGTACCTTGAGCGCGCTGTACACTTCCGGTCGTGTCCACTGTGGATATTCCAACAGTCCTCCATGAAAACTCTCTTCACCAAGAGATTTTGGATTGATAGCTTTATCAAGGAGCCGAAAAGTCGCATCGATCAATACTAACGCCGCTGTCTCACCGGAAGAGAGTACATAATCACCAACTGATATCTCATCATCAACAAATACATCAATGATGCGCTGATCTATGCCTTCATAATGCCCACAGATCAAAAGCAATTCCGGTTCACCGGCTAGTTCTTCAACAAGCGCCTGCGTGAGCAGTCTGCCTGATGGAGACATATAAATCACACGCGGCGCCGGTTTCTTTTCAAAATCGTTCTGACTTATCACTGAGTCAAGCGCTTTGCCTAAAGGTTCTGCCAGCATGAGCATTCCAGCTCCGCCGCCATAGGGGGCATCATCGCAGCTTTTATGTTTATCATAGGCAAAATCCCGAATGTTGACACAGTGGTATTCAATGATACCCCGCTCTACCGCCTTAGCCGGAATAGACACCCCAAAAAAAGCTTCTATCAATTCTGGAAACAAAGAAAGAACTGTGTATTTCATTCCAGTATCCACTCATGCAATAAGATTGCACTCCCTTTTTCAAGGTCTATTTCTCCTATAAATTCGTTCTTAAAGGGAACAAGCGATACTGTGCCGTTAGTTCTTTGCACCGCTATTAGACTGCCGCCGCCGCCTTCAATAATATCAGTGATAATCCCAAGCGCTGCCCCGTCGCACCGCATAACAGACAAACCGCGCAGGTCTTCATAATAAAATTCATTGTCCTGCAAAGGAGCTGCCCTGTTCCGGTCAACGATCACTTCAGCCCTGCTTAACTTTTTGACCTCTTCCGGACTGTCAATGCCCGTGAATTTTACGAGCAATGTTCCGCTTTGCAGCTCTAAAGCTTCAATACCATACTCTTGTGTACAACCGTTCTTTTTAAGAAATACTGACTTTAGTTTTAATAAATGCTCTGTTTCACCAGAAAGGCTCTGCAACCGTGCAAAGCCTTTAAGACCGAAAGGCGCTCCCACAAGAGCCGTTACAAACTGTGTTTTCAGTCGAGGATCTCCAAGACAACATGTTTTTCGCTTTTCATTGCTGCGGCTTGTAAGAGTGTTCGTATAGCCTTAGCTATACGTCCGTGCTTACCAATCACTTTGCCAATATCATCCGGCGCTACTTCCAATTCTAGTATCATGGATTTCTCGCCGTCTACCGCGTTGACTTTTACGGAAGACGGATCTTCAACCAGCGATTTTGCAATATACTCAATTAAATCTTTTTCCATGGCACTGCCTTTACGACGTGGTAATGGCTTGTTTATTGAGTAGTCTGTGGACGGTATCGGAAGCCGTCGCTCCTTTAGCAAGCCATGCCTTAGTCTTATCGACATCAAGCCGCACCTGTTTTTCCTTTTGCTCAATCGGGTGATAATAGCCGAGTTCTTCAAGGGCTTTACCATCACGCGGGGCGCGACTATCCATAACAACAATCCGGTAATACGGACGCTTCTTTGTTCCAAACCTTTTAAGCCTAATACGGGCACCCATAATGCTCTCCTTACTGTAAGTCTTGCCAGTGTACAAAACCTGCTCTATTAAGTCAAGCCCGTTTCAGCATTCAGCGGGAGGCAGCATGCCGCACACACGCACAAGCGCCCTTCGTCTACTAGTCATAAGTCAGACCTCGGCTTGGGATTTAGGATTAGAGCAACAGCAGACTTCGCAGACTTTGAGGAAGACCGCACTGTTGGCCAATCAACAACATTATCTACCCCCAAAGCGTGATGGTCTAAACGGCTAGACTAACCTTTACGCAGTTCTTTTTATAAAAATAAAGAAAATCATAATTTAAGCATTTACAATGCTTCCTTCCCATTGACAACACTGCACTAGCTCGCCGATAGTTAGCTAGGGGGTGTCGTCAAAAGTAAGGAAATAAAGTAAGATAACAAGATGAAAGAAAATGGAAAAGCACTGCACAGACATGACATCAGTGATAACCAGTGGGAAAAAATAAAAGACTTACTGCCAGGAGCGGCAGGTAAACAGGGTTGAATGGCTCATGACAATCGACGCTTTATCAATGCTGTATCTTGGATTATCAGAACCGGCGTTCCAGACAGAGATTTACCTCCTGAATACGGAGACTGGAAACATACACACCGAAGATTTTGCCGTTGGCGGGATAGAGATGTCTGGAAAACAAGAGCCGCTGAAGTTATCGGGGAACTAGATACCCAGTGGCTTATGATAGATGCAACGTATAGTAAAGTCCATACAGAAGGATGTAGAGCGGTTGGAGGAAATCAAGCAATAGGGCGTACAAAAGGGGACTCAATACCAAAGTCCCCCTTGCTATAGATAAGAGAGGAAAGCCAGTACGTATCATAGTTTCAGCGGGGCAGGAGGCGGATTGCACCTATGCACCGCCCTTAATAGCAGGTTTATCGGTAAAAGTCTTGATTGCCGATAGAGGGTATGACGTGAA
>JAISMB010000025.1 GCA_031276945.1 Spirochaetaceae bacterium
GGCTGTAGAGCCTGTGTTATCTTGCTTGATGTACCGTTCGTTGAATGTCAAGAACCCTTCAATCAAAAAGGTGCGTGCTATGTGCGCCTCTATTTTGGTTAAGTTGCTTTTTTCAATACTTGAAAGAAGCACATCAATAATTTTTCCTGTAGCATCAGAAAAAACCTCGTTTTGTTTTTCAGCCTCGGCTGAAAAGATGACATCGTCTGTCATCTTTAACTCCTGTTCGGTGCTTACTCACCGGTAAAAATTGGGCTGGCGACTACCAGCCAAGGATCGTTTATTGATCCTTATAAGATAATATATCATATCGCTCTGTTATTTTCAAGTCCTTTCTGCAAAAGATTTCAAGAAAAATATTTATTTTTGTGGAGTGCTAAATGTATAGTAGTTATATATAACAAGTAGAGTATTTGTGCAAATAAAAATGGCGGTGAGTAAGCACCGCCATATTCTATACATCAATCACAGGAGATAAAGATGTACAAATGTTAGTGTATACTACAGCTGGGTAAGAGTCAACAGATTTCTAGTTAAAAAGACTTGACTAAAAAAGCGGTATGCTATTATATAACTATTATGGAAGATAGAATAAATACGGCACAAGTAGCCGAAATAACTGGTTATAAACCGGTTACGGTACGCAGATATGCCTTGATGTTAAATGTTCCCAGTGTTACTGTCGGGAATATTAAGGTTTATACATGGTCAGAGGCGGATATAATCCGCTTCAAGGAGGCAATTACCTCTCCTTCAGGGAGGAGAGATAGGAGGGGTAAACCATCCACAAAAAGCAAGAAAACAGAGTCTTAAAATAGTGAAGATTAAATCCTGTCCCTCCTATGAGGAGGGCAGAATTACCAACTTCCCTGCAAGTAACTTGTTGCCAAGTCGCTGGAAGATACTTGATTAGTAATTCATTATAATATTGATACTTATATCAAACAATCTCGGTGTGGTATACTCATGCTAAATGTAATTCTTTATTATATATATAATTAAATCCCTAAACACGTAATGCCGGTTTTAAGTGCAAAGTTACATGTAAGCCCTCTGGGCAAATTATGACTAGACATATACCTATATATGGAACAGACTCTGCGTTTTGCTTCAATCAGAGCAAAATATTTTTTTATTTATTTTTGAAGGCGAGGTCTGTCCTATCTCTATCTTGTTTGACGACACCACCTAGCAGAGCTTGCGGGCAGCACTGCGGGTAAACGCAACGTAGACTGGTAGCAAGGAGACAAACCATGCAAGCGGATTGGCAACGCACAAACCTAAAAAGCCCAGCCGCGGGATTAAGACAAAGGCGGTGATAATACTCATGAGCATTTCTCCTATGCCGCAGAGCAGCGGCGCTTTCGTTCCGCCGCATCCTTGGACCGCGTTGAGAAAAATGAGCATGAATCCTAATAAAAACAGTGTCGCGCCGGTGAATTTAAGATAGGTATGCGCTAACGCAACCGCCTCCGGAGCATTGACGAGCAAAAGAGCAAGCAAACGATCGCCGAGCGCATAATTGATAAAACCCATAATGCCGCTTGTCAGCACTGTTATAAGGCAGGTTGCGCGTATGCCCGGATAAATACGCTCCCTTTTTCCCGCGCCGTAGTTTTGCGCAGTGTAAAAACTGACCGCACGGCTCATGCAAAAGAGCGGCAGCATATTGAGTCCTCGTATTCTCTGTGCGGCAGCTACTGCTCCAATGACCGTGGTGCCTAAGCCGTTAGCCGTAGCCTGCACCAGAATATTGCCGATTTCAACGTATACGTGCTGCAATCCTTGGGCTATACCGCAGACAAGATGCGCCCGTATTTCGCCGCTTGGCAGCGGTGCAAAGAGCTTAGAGGCGACACAGTAGCGCCTGATAAAAAGAGCGCATAAGAGTACCGAGAGCGCCTGTGAAAAAACAGTCGCCCAAGCCGCTCCGGCAACGCCTGCCTGCATAAGCACGACGCACAGATAATCCAAGACTATATTCGTAACCGAACAGATAATCAGAAAAAAGAGGGGCGAGCGGCTGTCTCCGCAAGACCGCAGCGCATTTGACAGCATGTTATACAAGAAGACAAACGGAGAACCGCAGAACAGTATAAGAACATAACGGTAGGCATCATCAAAAATCTCAGGCGCTATGCGCAGTAGTACAAGAATCGGTTTAGTCAGTACCAGCAGCGCAACGGTGATGGCAAGACTGGCAATCAGAGAGAGTCGTATGCAGGCTGAAAAACTGTTCTGTACGGCTTCACGGTCGCCGGCACCGACACGCTGTGCAAGAATAACACTAAAGCCGCCTGTCAGGTAAATGCCAAAACTGAAAACCAGCGCCTGAAAGGAGGCGCTGCAACCAAGCGCGGCAAGCGCGCTGCTGCCGAGGCTGCGTCCGACAATAACAGAATCTGCCAGTTGATAGAGGAGCTGAAAACTATCCCCCAGCACAAGCGGCAGCATAAAACGGATGATCTGTTTTATCGGCGTGCCTTCGGTTAAATTGACCGTTCCTTCCCTCTGTATCATCTCTGACATAAGAACCTCCATCTTTAGAACCTTCCCGCATTTCTTGGGGGTTGAACATACAGCGCGGAGCGATTTATGATAGCATTCCTTTTGTGCGTGTACAAGCACTAAAGAAAGCGCTGTTTGAGGTATCTGGGTGCCGTGATCCTGTGCAGAACGATCCGAGAGAAATATTTCAAGATGCTTGACATCTTTTGAATATCGGTTTATATGATAACTGGCGGTCATTAAAGAGAGCAGAGGAGCATTGTATGGGAATAGTAGAACGGAAAGAGCGGGAACGAGCTAAACGTAAGGAGCTTATCAAAAAATGCGCCAAGGAGCTGATCTTTGAAAACGGTGCGGCATCGGTGAGCATGGCGGATATTGCGAAAGAAGCGGAACTGAGCAAGGCGACACTGTACTTGTATTTTGTGAATAAGGAGGCGCTTTTCTTGGAAATCTTCAATGAAAGCAATAACAATTTTATTGAGCGCATTTATTCCAAACTGAACCCGTCAATGTCCGGTTTAGAGGGATTCAAAACGGTTTGGGGCTGCTATAGAGAAGTCTTTGGCAATTCTGAAGACCTTATTATCATGTTTAGTATATGGAATTACATTGCGCCGACTCTCCCGTTTGTGCAGATTGGTGAAGAGGCTGAGGCGGATAAAAATACTTCCGAGCTTTTTTATACTATGATAACGGATATGATCAAAAAAGGTATTGATGAAGGCATATTTGATCCGACTATAAATCCGCAAACGGTCTGCCGTATCTTAATGATCCTCTTTTCTTCAATAGTAAGCAGCGCATCAAAGTTACCCAAGGCGGTACGGAAATCGCAGTTTATTCTTAATGAAATAGAAAGTATGTATGAAATTATTCTGCGCGGTATTGCCAAAGAAAGTGTAAACCGGGACTTTTTTAAGTTCTTGCAATAAAAAGAAAGAAGGATAAAAGAATTATATGGAAAAATTATTGAAACATCCTAAGCTGATCGTAGCGGTAGTCAGCCTCATTACGGTGTTTTTTGCGCTACAGTTTTTCAATCTTGAGCTTGATAATAACAATTTCCGGTTTGTGCCTCAGGATGATGAGGCGCGCCTCAGATCCGTGTCTATTGATGATACGTTCGGCAGCTCGCTCTTCATTTTAGTCGGGCTTGAACGGGAGTACGGCAGTATTTTTGATGCCCAGTTTTTACAGCGGATAAAAGAGTATGTCCAAAGAATAGAACAGATAGAGGTCGTGGGGACTGTCAATTCCATCATGTCTACTGATTACATTACAGCTTCAGACGATACCATATCAGTAGAAAAGCTTGTGGGCGAGGATTTTTCCGGTACACCGGAAGAGCTCGCCCTCTTAAAAAGCCGGCTCCTTTCATGGAATATGTACGAACGCGCGCTGCTCTCCGATGATTTTACCGCAACCCAGATTCTCGTACCGCTTGATATAACCGTTGAGAATGCAGGAAATCCTGAAGCGGTGAACAGCTTCCTTGCTATTCGTGATATTGCCCATGAAATGTTTGCCGGTTCTGCAACGGTCTATGTTGCCGGTATGCCGGTTATCAGCGCCGCGGTTAATGAATCTATACACGCGGACTTAAAGCTGCTGGTCCCGCTGGTCATAGTCGTTTTACTGGTCATCGTGTGGATTCCGCTCAAAGATATTAAATTTGTATTTCTCTCACTCTTAGGCGTGCTGATTGCGGCTGTCTGGTCAATCGGCGCTATGCCTCTGTTCGGCGTTAAGCTTTCCGTTATTACCACGATCATACCGGTTGTTCTCATTGCGGTCGGTAACTCTTACGGCTTACACGTCATTATTCACTACATGGAAGGAGCCGGCAAGGATTTTTCTCTTATGAGCCGTGAAGAACATACAGCGTTTGTCATAGCGCTGATGCGCAAAGTCATAACTCCTATTTTTCTTGCAGCTCTGACTACTTTTGTAAGCTTCATTTCTTTTTGTTTTACCAAAGTGATCCCTGTCCGGGAGTTCGGCGCCTTTGCCGCTTTTGGCGTCCTTTCATCCTTTGTTGTCGCCCTTGTCCTTATTCCGGCTATTCTTATTCTGCGCGGACCCAAACCGCTGCGTTCCTCCGCGAAGCTAGGCGGCAGTACCGTGCAACAAAAGCTCAACGATGCTGTTGCTGATTTCATCTACGATATAGTCCAGAGAAAGCGTATCATTATCTTTTTTACCGCCGTCATCTCTATCATCTGTGCTTTCGGCGCATTCAGGCTCATCGTTGACAATGTATTTGTCGAGTATTTTGAAGCAGAATCTGATCTGGTCAAATCAGATCGTTTTATCCGTGAAAAGTTCGGCGGCTCAAAGATTATAAGCGTCGTGCTTGAAGCTGAAAGCTCTGAAATTATCCTGCATCCGGACACCTTGAGCGCTCTGGACGGCTTAAACACCTACCTTATGGCACGGGTGCCGGAAGTTGGTAAAGTGATGGGTTTTACTGATTTAATCAAGCGTATCAATCAAGTCTTCAATGTCGGCGAAGATCCGCAGGGAATCAAAGGACGGGGCGGCGCCGGCGCTGAAGAAAGCTTTGGCAGTGAGGCAGGTTTCGGCTTCTTTGGTGAAGAAAGTTTTGGCAGCGCGGCGGATTTCGGCTTCTTTGATGAAGAGAGCTTTGATGATGCCGGCGCAGAAAGCGAGGATACGCCCCTTGAACATGAGGCTGTTGCGTTCACGCTTGATGAGCTTCTTGCCCTCTTTGCAAACGCCGGCAGCGCGCACCGTTCCATGAATGCAAGCGACCTACTCTGGGAAATCAAGAAGCTTACAAACTATGAGGGGAGCGCTTACTATGAGGTTCCGGTTTCGCTTTCCAAATACGGAAAGCAGAGTGCTGAAGAATTACAGATGCTCGTGTCAAACTACCTTGTCCTGCTTGCCGGCAATATCAACGACTATGCAAACGATCCGTTAGAGCCTACAGCCATACGAACAACCGTGCAACTGCGCACGGAAGGGCAGATTGAAACGGATCGGGCTATTGCCTGTATTCATGAATACGTGCAGGCAAATTTTCCGGCGAATGTTTCGGTCATAGTCGGCGGGACAGCGGAGGTTGAAGGCTCTCTCAATACCCGTATTGTCAATTCGCTCTGGACTGCCATTGCTATTGCGATTATTTCTCTCTTCTGCATTATTGCGCTGGTTAATCACTCGGTGGTTGCCGGCTTTGTCAGCATAGTGCCGCTTTGCCTCTTGATAGTGATAAACATAGGCATCATGGGGTTCACGGGCATTAAATTAAACATTGGCACGGCTCTGATTGCAAGTTTGACTCTGGGCATAGGCATAGATTACACCATACATTTTTTAGAAGCTTACAAATACGAGTACCGCAATCACACGGGGAATTTTCTCAAAGCCGCCTACCGCACAGCCGGACTTGCGGTCATCACTGATGGGATTTCTACTGGATTAGGGTTTGCCGTCTTGATGTTTTCTAATTTTATTATGCTGGCACAATTTGGATTGTTGACGGCTCTTTCTATTTTATTGAGTTCTCTTGTTGGTTTGATTGTAGTACCAGTTCTGCTGCTTGTGAGCAAGCCCCGATTTATAGAGTCGCAAAAACAGGCAGAGCCTGAGGATTTAAGTCCGAGGTCTGACCTATAAAGAGCGAGGTCTGACCTAGCAAGTCAGACTTGCGGGAGTCCCGCCTGAGAGATGCGGGAGTCTCAACCGAGAGATGCGGGAGTCTCAACCGAGAGATGCGGGAGTCTCGTCCGAGAGATGCGGGAGTCTCCAAGTCAAGTCCGAGGTCTGACTTAGTAAAGTCGAGGTCTGACCTATAAAGAGCGAGGTCTGACTTAGTAAGGGCGAGGTCTGACTTAGTAAAGTCCGAGGTCTGACTGAGCAAGTTCAAAGTCTGACTTAGTAAGGGTGAGGTCTGACTTAG
>JAISMB010000034.1 GCA_031276945.1 Spirochaetaceae bacterium
CCTTGGTCTGTGCTCCCACGGGGAAAATTATGACTAGACATAATACTTATATAAGGGAGCTGACTATGGTTTTTGATTCAATTTAGAGCAAAATATTTTTTATTTATTTTTGACGACAAGGTCTGTCCTATCTTTTGTATCTTTTGACGACACCCTCTAGCAAGGAGAACGCTCTGATCTACCCAAGGACAAGCTCCTTCTCCTTGCAAGGAGAAGCTCCTTATCTTCCAAAGAGAACGCGTTGTCTCAGCACGGATAAGCTCCTTATCTTCCAAGGATAAGCTCATTGTCTTTGCAAGGACAACACCTTGATCTACCCTAGGATAGCTCATTGTCTCAGCAAGGACAACACCCTTATCCTACCAAGGAGAAAGACACCCCTAAGTCAGACCTCGCCGTCAAAATCGTCAAAATAGGTCAGACCTCGAAGGTAGGACAATGATCAGTGGTTAGTGAGCTGAAGGGGGCGAGGTCTGACCCTCGTGTGAGTCTCTAGTGCGAGATAAGAACTGCGATGCTGCGCCCCTGAACAACATAACGGTCTTGATCCGCCAGAATTTTCTCAGTGCCGGGGAGGAGAATGTCGTCCGGCAGAGGGAAGCCTGTGTCAATGACCCGCCGCCATTCTTTCTTTCCCGGCAGAGGACAGACCGTAAAAAGCTTCTGACTCGGACCGGCATTGCACATAATAAAAAAGCAACTGTCATCACGGTCCAAGGCGGTCTCGGCTTTGCTGCCGTCTATGAGCAGCGCCAAATACAAGTCCATAGTATCCCAATCAGGCGCTTTCCCCTTTTCATCAAACCAAGTGATGTCAGGTATGCCGTTGTAGCTGCCGTCCTGCCCTGTGTAAAATTCAGGGCGCATAAAGCAGGGATGGCGCAGACGGAACGCTATCATCTCCTTGGTGAACCGGAACAGGTCGGCATTCTCCATCAGCAAAGACCAATCGTACCACGATATTTCATTATCTTGACAGTAGGCATTGTTATTTCCCCGCTGGGTGCGACCGAATTCATCGCCGCCTAAGAGCATGGGCGTCCCTAAAGAGAGCATCAGGCTCGCAATGAAGTTCTTGGCAAGGCGCTTTCTGACCCGCTCAATAGCCGGGTTGGACGTAATACCTTCAAAACCGTTGTTCGCACTGTAATTGGTGCTCGCACCATCACGGTTGTCTTCACCGTTTTCCTCATTATGCCTGTCCTGATAGGAAACCAAATCCCGCAAGGTAAAGCCATCATGGCTGGTAATAAAATTGATCGAATGGAACGGCTTGCGCCCATCGCGTAGGTACAGGTCTGAACTGCCGGCAAAACGGGTGGCAAGATAGCGAGTCTGCCGTGCATCACCGCGCCAGAAGCGGCGCAGATCATCGCGGTACTTATCGTTCCACTCAGCCCAGCGCCCGCCGGGAAACCAGCCGACTTGATACGCCCCGCCTGCATCCCAAGCTTCGGCAATGATCTTGGTGCGCCGCAGAACCGGGTCCTCAGCTATCAGCTCTAAAGTCGGCGGATTATCCATCAGATTACCGTGCTGATCCCTGCCTAAAATAGAGCCGAGGTCAAAACGAAACCCGTCAACGTGCATCTCAACAACCCAATAGCGCAGACAATCTATAATAAAGGAACGCACAACCGGATTATTACAGTTCATGGTATTGCCGCAGCCTGAGTAGTTCAGATAATAGCGCCGGTTTTCCTGCAAAATGTAGTAGACGCAGTTATCCAACCCTCGAAACGAAAGCGTCGGTCCCCATTCATTGCCCTCGGCGGTGTGGTTAAAGACAATATCCAGAATCACTTCTATTCCGGCTTTATGCATCTCCCTGACCATTTCCTTAAATTCCCGCACCTCAGCGCCCGGCGCGTTGTCTGATGCGTAGGAACGCTTGGGAACGAAGAAGGCAATGGTAGAATAGCCCCAATAATTAACCAAGGACTGACCTGTGCGCGGGTTTTTGAACGACAGCTCATGTTCATTAAATTCCTGCAAAGGTAAGAATTCCACGCTGGTTATCCCCAAACTCTTGAGAAACGGAATCTTTTCTATAACCCCGCGGTAGGTGCCAGGATGCTTGACCCCTGAGCTCGGGTGGATAGTAAAACCACGCACATGAGTCTCGTAAAGCACGCTCAGCCGCAGCGGATAGTTTAAGGGCATATCCCCCTGCCAATCAAAGCGGTCATCAATAACAAGACAGCGCGGCTGAGTGTACACATTATCCTTGTACGAAAAGGAAAGATCCGTGTAGATGCCGGTACTGTGATACCCGCATGCCTCGTTGAAATTCCAGCTTTGACTTGGGCTCAAGGATTTTGCATACGGATCAAGGAGCGCTCGGTTAAGATTAAAGCGCAATCCTTTTTCTGGAATATAAGGACCGTCAACCCGGTAAAGATACTCGGCACCGGCGCCTAAATTGCGTATATGACAGTGCCAAATATCGCCGGTTCGGGTTTTTATGCGGATAGTTTCATAGCTGCTATCCTGTGCAGGGGAATCAAAAAGCAGTAAAAAGACTGCCGTAGCGTTTCGTGAGAAAATTGAGAAGTTTACCCCTGTTTCCGTCAGTGTCGCTCCTAAGGGTAAAGCTTTGCCGCTTTCAATAATGTACTTAGCCATAAATATATCCTTCTATAAATGAATGAGTGAGAGACAAGCAGCGGTTCTTTTTTGAGGCGGAGCGGCTGTGCAATACGACCGGCTCTGCGCCTGCGCGCTTCATCTCTCAGAGTTCTGTGCATCTCGTCCGTTCCGGAACAGATGTACAAAGGTTTCTGTCGTAACATTCTCTGCTCCAAGCTCATCTTTGTATGCCATAGGCATTCCGAGGTCAAAAAAAGCAAAGTTATTCGTCTGTAAATACTGTGCAGTCAGTATGAGCTGCACAGTACCGGCATTACTTTCATCATAATAGCCTGAGTAACTTGTGTACACGCCGCCTGCCACAATACCAAACTCTCCGGCGCGCAAGATTCCGTTACGGTACACGCCGAATGAAACCGGCTTTACCGCCGCTTGAGTATCCGCGCGTATAAGACGGATACTGTCCACCAGAGGCTCTGTAAGCCAGTCTGAACCATGAATCGCAAGACAGCGATCAAGGATCGTATCAAAATCGCTATTGAAGCGTAATTCATAGGAGGATAAAAGACGGCGGATCGATTTCTTGATATGGAGGCGGTCAAAGAAGATAATTGAGCGGGTGAGATGGATCTTGGGTACAAGCAGATAGCTGTCATCCATCAGCTCTATTGACATAACCAAAAAGCCTGCTTTCATCAGCGCCGCAATAAAGTCAGGCTCAAAACTGAACGCAAAGCAGAATTCCTTTGCATACGCGGTACTGAGCAAGGTATCGACAACAATCTCAGGATCATCTGTCGGAGCAATAATAGCTTCTCCAGAGGCGGTATATCTTAGTTCCATAGTCTCATTTATAAAGGCATCTTGAGGTGCGGCAATACCGGTTTTGATTCTGCTGCGGCTTTGTTTTCTTCTTTAACGGCATCAAACAGCTCCTGCCGGAACACTTTTATACTATAAGGAGCATCTACGCCTATGCGTACTTGGTCGCCTCGTATACCGATAATTGACAGGGTAATACTCTCTCCTATCATAATTTTTTCACCGGCTTTGCGGGATAGTATCAGCATGATTTTGCCGCCAGTTCCGCTATAATGTCATGTTTGGTCTTCCATCGCGGATCTTGCAGCACCATCTGTTTACCCAATCGGGTACTGCTGTTGATAATGAGCGGACCTTGCAGATTTATCGTTATAGTCTTCTCATCTGCCGGAATAGTAACGATAGTTAGAACAAGCACCTGATCCGGACTAGAAAGCCCTAAATCAGCGACTATCTCATCAGTAATACAAACTTCATAATCAGACCGGAATAAAAATGGGTTAATCACAATAAAGGCGATCTGCGCATTATCAAGCGATTGAAGCCAATAAAACGGCGGTTCATCGGCATTAAACAGTGCATAATCCTGCAAAGACTCAAAACCAAAAAGACCTTCGCGGAAAGTTATTTTTTTCTTTTCATCAACTTCAATAATACCGGATGCTTTAGTTTTTATTTTCATTCTTTGATTTCCTCATTCTACGCTGCCTTTGGTTTGAGGCTGCCGGCGCTGCCAATTCCAGCAGCGTATGCGCAAAAGCCAGTGATCCTCTCACCTTTAGCTGTGCTGTGGACTGCTGGATCGCAGTATAAACATTTTACCGGAGAAAATCTAGTAAAGTCTGTGGTATGACTTTGGCAGTAACTTGCAGGGCGGTTTTATGAGCAAAATCAAGCATAGCTAGGTCTGTGGCGGCAGATGCCATATCAAGTCCTTTTGCGCGGGTTAAGGCGCCGGTTACATTGGGAATCTCTTCATTTATCTTCTGCCATGCCATGTTTACCCGTTCCGCCCGACTTCCGGTATCAACGAGCCGGCTTTCCAGATTGCTCAGAGCAAGATCCATACCCATAATCCCCTGCCCGCCTATATACTCAGGATCACCGCGGAAAAGGGCATCACGCAGCCTGATTACCATATCAAAAGCCGAACCACCGAAGACTTGGGCTTGCGGATCCCAATTTGGCGCGCCGGTATCGCTGTTTCCTACAATAACGCCCAGGTCCTTGAGGACATTTGACCCTTGTGCATCTTCAAGCCGGATAAGGTGTGCGTTAGTACCTTCCACTGCAATTCCATGGCTTTGAGGATCAAGATAGGCTTTAACCGGCGCAGGCGAGTCGTTGATCTTGGCGATAAGCGCCTGTACCGTGTCGCCGGTAGTTACCGTGATTCTTTCACCATCAACAAAAAAAGCGCCTTCTTCGGTCGCCCGGTAATTCGTGGCATTAACCGAGGAAAAGATTTGCATTTTTTCTGCCCAGAAAGCCTCGCCGCCGGCAATGTCTAAGGCAGCGTACACACCTTCTGCGATTTCGGTCCGGCGTGAAGCGCCGGCGCCTTGATAGTCAACCCGAATTATCATACGTTCACCGCCGCCTTCCACTGTTCCTTCAATCGCACGGAAAGGCTCTGTCCATGCTTTATCACCGGCAAAGAGCTGCGTACCATCAGGACCGAGGGCATTCGCAACAGAGACTATTTCTTTGAGCAGCTCGTTGACCTCAACGCCCATGTAGCGCATATCTTCCGTGGTATAAATACCGTTGGCGCTTTGGACGGCAATTTCCCGCATTCTCTGCATAATATCACCGACATGGCGGAGATAGCTGTCAGTCTGGTTCAGATGCTCCTGTGCATAAAGGGTATTTTTTTCAAACCGGTCAAGCCGTGCCAAATACGATTCATAGCGCACTGCGTGTGAAGCTGCCAGCGGATCGTCGCGTAATTGAGCTATCCTCGTTTGCTGGGCAATCTGCGTCTGCACCTTGGCAAGACTTTCCTCATGCCGGCGCAGGTAGTACTGCATGGAATCGTTGGGCATATTGGTAGAAATTCTAAACATAATGACACTCCTTATAAGGAGAGAAGCCTCGTCTCTCTCTTTAACCATTGTCGACCGATTTTTGCCCTTTCTTTAAGGAACTGAAAATCCTCTCCTGTGTTGCCTTTTTGAAAGCTTGCCCATGCCGCACTCGTATTAGTTAGGGCGTGTCTTCAAAAGGAGAGGGAGATAGGACAGACCTCGCCGTCAAAAATAAATTAAGAAATATTTTGCTCTAAATTGAATCAAAACGCACAGTTAGCTCCCTTATAGAGGTATTATGTCTAGTCATAATTTTCCCCGTGGACTAACAGACCAAGGTCTGACCTATCATGTTACTTCAAAAGTAAACAGGGACGCTTTTGAATTAGAGCCGGATGAGATGAAAGAACTCTTTCTCACCGTGATTGAAGAAGCAAAAACCAAGAAAGGCTTCAAGTTTAAGTTGTGGAACTTTTGCATCATGAGTAACCATTTCCACTTTCTCATCACGCCTGAAAAAGGGCAGAGTCTCTCTGAGATATTGAAGTGGATTAAGATGGTTTTTGCCATCAGGTGGAACAAAAAGCACCATAAGACTGGTCATTTCTGGGGAGACAGGTTTTATTCGCGGGAGATAAAGGATAAGAAGGATTTTTGGACTGTGTTTGAGTACATAGACCACAACCCGGTTGCAGCAAAACTAGTGCAGAAGCCTGAAGCATGGCGGTACAGCGGCACATACCACCGTGAACACGGGATCATGACGGTTGTCTCTCTGGTAACTGATACAGCTTGGAGGACAGACCTCAAACTGCTTTTGTGAAAGTGGAGAGGTAGTACTACACCCCATGGCGTAGACTCAAAACCCTCAGGTGTGGTTCTTGCCTGCCTGAGCGTCTATCTTTTTCCTATCACGCTCAGGAAGCGCTGAAAAGCATAAGTGATTCCCCCTTTCATGCCGAAAATAATCTGAGATACTACTATGGCAACACCAGTAAAACATGTCGAACGGGATTTTTTTCTCAATGCACTTTGCACGGAACAGATCCCTCTAACTTATTTGCGCAATCGTGTCAAATATGCGCTGACAATAGAAAAAACTGATAAAAATACCGTCTCCTTAAAGGCGGAACAGGTTATCAAGGGATTAGAGCCTAAAAATAAAGTAACCTTTGCTTTTATGTATAAAAATATACGGTTTTCTTTTTCCAGTGTGGTGAGCGCGGTGCAGGATGAATATATCACGCTGCCTATGCCGGAGGCTCTGTATAAAAATCTTGATCGATCCTACGCACGGGTTATGCTGCCTGAAGATTTGACCATTGAATGCCGGTATACTGATGAGGGGTACATTCTGCCTTTCCCGACGCTTACCGCAGGCGAGTCGCCGTATACAGAGAAGCCTGAACAGGACAGTCAGACTGATGACTTTGATGCGGCGCTTGCCCGTATGGCTTCATGGGCTGATAGGTATGCCGATGCTCTTGACCTGATCTCTTTTAAGGAAAAGAAGCCTGACACTATAGAAGAAGCGCTGGTGAGCGAACACGGGAAAACCCTCTTTCTCCCGCAGGTTCTTAACGGACTGCCGCAGGAGGACAACGGCATGGCAGTCATAACGGCGGATGATTACAAGGCATACCTCAAAAATCATCAGCCTGAGATAAAAGACCCGGATGAAGCTCTCAAACAGTTTATAAGCGATAAACAGAACAAAAATCTGGGCGCTGATCTATGGCTGCCCCTGTATTTTCAGGACTACATCATCGGGTGCATCCATTTGTCTCAGACAAGCGCCAGCGCCCACTTACCCTTTGATGAATCGGTACTGAGAACGGCGCGCCAGTTTGCAGTTGACCTCGTTGCCGCCATGAAAGCGAGCGGTTACTTCGCCGCCGGTTACTTAAAAAATAAACTTATCCCCGGTAAAATCGTCAACATAAGCGCATCAGGCTTTTGTTTCGCCTATTCGTCTTCTCCTTTCTCAGCAGCGCTGAGGGTGGCGGGGGACATAGCAGTGCGGTTAAGCGCGACCAATCGCATCATCAATGCCACGGCAAAAATCGTCCGGCAATACCAGAACCGAGAAATCTGGTTCTTAGGCTGTCAGTTTGTTGGCATGATACCGGAAGACCTCCGCTTCCTCTATGAATCGCTCTATGGCGAACAATTTGCCGATACAGGCGGCGTTTTGTTTTAAGCGCTCTTATAAGCGCCGCTCTTCTGCCAGAGCAGCGTGGAAGTTTTTCGGGAATAGTTTTGCAATGCCGCGCCCTATCCACACGACACCAAGGGCGACAATAAAACGGGGCAGGGCAACCCAGAGATAGGGGACGCCAATACTGACAAAAAGCAGTGTATCTTCAATTTGAGAATGGTTTATGACTGCATGGCAGTTAAACAGCGCAGCTTCCGTGCGGCTTATGGCGCCGGAATTGACTTCCTCAATTAAAACACCCGCTCCATAGGCAAGACCGACTAATTCAACAACTATCCATAGATACGCGCAGTTTTCAGGCACGCCCATGATCCGCATGAGCGGACGGGTGATCCTACCTAAGAGGCGCATAATACCCAGTTCATCAAGGAGTTTTTGTAAAAATATGACAGCAAAAACCATAAGCACTATTTTTATCAGGAGTTTACCTGTGTCGATCAGCCATTCTTTGAGCTTATCGAGCAGCAGCGCTCCTGTAAAAGCGCCTGAACCGTGCAGCGCCGTCTCCGTAGTCAGACTGAGGTCTTCAGGGACGGCAAGGAGCAGGTGCAAAAGCCATCCGGCGGCAAACGCACAAACAAGCCGCAGCACAATAATGGCTATGAGAGAGGAACCGGTTTTTGTGGTAACGATACATTCAACAAAAAAGTTATGGGCAATGCAGCACATAGTCGCCACAATAATGACTGCGGCGCCGGATAAATGCAGGGTATTGATAACGGCGATAGCTGAATAAATGTTGAGGAAAATGGCGGAAATAAAGACCAGTGCAGCCTCACCGGGCAAGCCGAGGAGGCGCATCACCGGTCGCAGCGCATACGAGACATAAAAAAGGATGCCGGATGCATCCAGTAGTAAGACGACTAAAGAAACAGGAATCATCACCGCAACCAAAAACCGGATGGTGAGCCACGCCGGCTTCAGTGTTTTTATGCCGGCGCTTTTTAGTTTTTCAAAGCTATGCACAGTAATTCCTTTATGAACCCACGGAGGCTTTTTAGACAGCGGCAAAGCCCACCTGAATTGCCGCAACATTAGCCTGAATGAATTTATGTTTGTCAGGCGGGAAAAAGTTTTTCAAAATTGCCTCAATGTCGGTGAGCGCAAGAGCGCCTGTCAGTTTTGCCAGAGCGCCGAGGGCGACCATGTTGGCAAAGCGCCCGTTGCCGACTTTTTCTGCCAGTGCCTGCGCCTCAAGATCGACAACCCGTATATCGTCCCGCTTGGGCAATTCCTTTACTAAGGTGCGGTTGATGAGCAGGATTCCGTGAGGCTTGAGCATAGATTCGCATAACGGTAATGACTCGGTATTCATCACCAAAGTTGAATCAGGCGTTGTTACAAGCGGGCTTGCGATCTCCTCATCCGAGACGATAACCCCGGCACGAGCTATGCCGCCGCGTTTTTCAGCGCCATAAAACGGAAAAAAGGTAACATTCTTTCCTTCTTTCAGAGCGCAGTAGACCCAAATCTGCCCCAGAGAAATGATACCCTGACCGCCAAATCCGGCAAAAAAACATTTTTCAGTCATAATTATGCTGCCTCCAGCGTATTCTTAATTTCACCGAGCGGAAAGACCGGCAGCATATTCTGTTCCAGCCATTCTACCGACTGCACCGGATCCATGCCCCAGTTGGTGGGACATTGCGACAGCACTTCAACCATAGTAAAACCTACTCCCTGCATCTGAGCGAGGAAAGCTTTCTTTATGAAAGCCTTAGTCTTGCGCACATGAGCGGCATTGTTGACAGCGCCCCGTGCCAAATACCGGCTGCCTTCCAACTGTGCGAGTAACTCCGCCACCCGAATGGGATAGCCCATGCCTGCTGCATCCGGATCGCGCCCAAAGGGGGCTGTTGTAGCTTTCTGTCCGATGAGGGTTGTGGGCGCCATCTGTCCGCCGGTCATGCCATAAATGGCATTATTAACAAAAATCGTGGTAAATTTTTCCCCTCGGTTTGCCGCATGTATCATTTCAGCCGTCCCGATAGCCGCCATATCACCATCACCTTGGTAACAAATCACCAGATGATCAGGCAGCGCCCGTTTAATACCGGTTGCCGCAGCAGGCGTACGTCCATGCGGCGGCTGCACTGAGTCAAAATTAAAATACAGGTCTGCCCATATTGCACAGCCGACCGGGTTAGTAATAATTGCTTTTTCACGTATCCCCATCTCATCAATAAGCTCGGTTATGAGCCGATGTATAATACCGTGTCCGCATCCGGCGCAGTATTTTGTCTGTACTGGGCATAAACTTTCTGGACGCCCATAACATTTTTGCATACTTACTCCTCTTTAATGCTGAATAATGTCAAAATTAAGGACTTATGTCAAGGAAGAGGACAGTATCCTCCGCTTAAACTTAAAGCCTTGAGTGCTTTTAGTTCCTTCAATGACCGCGTAAGGAAGAGGTCTCCCACCCCGATAGGTATACCAATTTGCTGTTCGGGTGAATAAGGGTTTTGCGTAGCAAAGCCCACGGCGGCAAAATGTGCCGGAACAACGGCGGCGCACCTTCTGTTTTTTTAATATTTATTTATTTCTTCATTCAAATACATTATTCGTTGAGTTAGCCATGTTTTCATCTTCGCAATTTCCTGCTGATAATATAATCCATCGCTCCATTGCCAAACACGATAATTTGCCTGCTGCGATTTGTCCAATTTAACTGCCATTGCATCAATAAATGATAGTATGGCAGTTATGTTTGAATAATTATCATTCCAGTGTTCTTTATATTCCCCACGAAAAACAGGATCGTCATAAAATCGTTGAAAAAAGGCGTGCCTGCCGCTTCGTGTTTTTGGGGCGTTAAAATATGTATGACCTGAACCGGAATATCCAAAAGCCCAGTCAAAATCCCACAAGGGACCCATACTTATTTTTGCATCGTCTTTGTCTTTATATATATAGATACTCTTTGGATGCATCAATTCTATATTACCAACAATTTCATTTATCAATAGAAAATCCACAAAAGTATCCATATCTATCAAATCACGATATTCATTGTCGGGAAACGTATCCGACTTCACGGCCGCCTCAAGGTCATTAATTGCCATCTTGACAAAATCATACCCGGCAGGCTCGTCCAAATCTTCCGGGGATTTAATCATCACCGGTAATGTGTATAAATCCGTTTTGAATTTTGGTTCCTCATCATAGTACGTGTCCAGTTCAACCAAAAAACCGTCGTCCTCATCTATATCAACTCTGCCTTCTCCCACCTGTACTTGTTCGGTTAATACATAACTTCCTTCATAGACACCGTTTAATACCAAGTCAACATGGATATAATGATTGGTAAACGGCAAACCAAACGATTGTCCCAATTCAAACGCGATAGTATTCATAAGCAAAGTAGGGTCCTGATAATTAGCCAGTAAGACCCAGCTTTTTGCTTTCTGAAGACCAAACAGGGATTGTTTTTTATCAAATTTTAACCGGTATGGTTTTTTAGGATGACCCCAGGTTGAATTTCCTCTTCCCCGTATCCCCTGCATTTCTTCATTAGAAGACGTTAACTCCAGATCATTGCCGCTATTGAGCGGATCAATAATTTGAATGTCCATCGGTATATAGGTTTCTTTGCTTGTTATGGGTTGGTTGTTTTTTGTATTTATTTTTATTATGGGTAATCCGGTGTTTAGGGTGTCGGGATCAACATACCCCTTTATAACCTCCGGCTCATCACTATGGTTTGAATTTGGACAGCCGGATAAAAGCAATTCGACGAAACCAATCAAAAGTAAAGCACATAACCGAATAGATTGACGAGAACAATTTCTCGTAAACCTGTTGGGGGGGGGGGTGATTCATTATATTTTGCCTCCGATTAAAAGATGTAGAATAATAAACTGCAAACCAAATGTATGTCAATCCTTCAAGGTCTGACCTATCCTGCCATCGGGTAGCTACCGTAGAGGGGGCTTCCGCCGGCTGGGTATCCTCGAACTCACGTTAATTACTCATTATCCTCAGTTTAGGAAATGGTTCTCCTGATTTAAGAAACGCTTCTCTCGGATTAAGAAGCGCTTCTCCTGATTTAAGAAATGCTTTTCTCGGATTAAGAAGCGCTTCTCCTGATTTAAGAAATGCTTTTCTCGGATTAAGAAGCGCTTCTCCTGATTTAAGAAATGCTTCTCCTGATTTAAGAAACAGCTTTCCTGATTTAAGAACGGGTTGCGCTCGTGTGATACTTTGTTGTAAAATCCTCACTATCTTATATGTATGGTAAAAGACCGCCTGAAACGCGGCGGTCAGGGGGTTGTTATGAGTCGAGGTGACTGGCTCCC
>JAISMB010000104.1 GCA_031276945.1 Spirochaetaceae bacterium
TCAGGCGTTGGCAAGAATAGGTCAGGCGTTGGCAAGAATAGGTCAGCCGTTGGCAAAAATGAGTCAGGCGTTGGCAAGAATGAGTCAGCCGTTGGCAAGAATGAGTCAGCCGTTGGCAAAAATGAGTCAGCCGTTGGCAAAAATGAGTCAGCCGTTGGCAAGAATAAGTCAGGCGTTGGCAAGAATGAGTCAGCCGTTGGCAAAAGTAGGCGCCTTTTTTTGTCGGTGTGGTGCGGAGGACGCACAGCTTGGGTCTGAGGTACGATTACTGTTTCCAGACAGAGCGCAGATATTCTTCAATAAAAAGATCAATATCACCGTCCATAACGGCTTGTATATTCCCCATTTCAGCTTTGGTCCTATAGTCTTTAACCAGCGTATACGGCTGAAATACATAGGAGCGGATTTGGTTGCCCCATGAAATATCTTTCTTTTCTTGTGCAAAACGCTCGTTATCTTTTTCTTTTTCCTGCCGGTAGTATTCATAGAGCCGCGCTCGCAGCATACTCATGGCAGTCGCCCGGTTCATTGTTTGACTGCGCTCAGTCTGACAGGCAACGACAATGCCGGTGGGCAGGTGCGTAAAACGCACGGCGCTGTCGGTTTTATTCACGTGCTGACCGCCGGCGCCGCCTGAGCGGTACGTGTCGACCCGTAAGTCTTCAGCCCGTATATCAACCGCAATAGAATCATCGAGAATGGGGAAGATATACACAGAAGAAAAGCTCGTATGCCTTCTGGCATTGGCATCAAACGGTGAAATACGCACCAGCCTATGCACACCGGACTCTCCTTTCAAATAGCCGTAGGCATAATCCCCTTCAATTTTTACGGTGGCGGATTTTATACCCCCCTCCGCATCCAGCCGGTCTACTTCTTCACAGCTAAAGCTTCGGCGTTCAGCCCATCGCAGGTACATCCGGTAGAGCATTTGTGTCCAGTCGCAGGCTTCAGTCCCTCCCGCGCCTGAATGCACCGTCAGAAAGCAGCCGTTCCGATCCACCTCGCCGCTCATAAGCTCGATAAGATTCTGTTTTTCATACCGGGCGCTCAGAGTCTTGAGCATATCTTCAATTTCAGCCGATAACGATTCATCTTTTGCTTCAAGGGCTAAGTCGTACAATGCCCCCAGATCATCAGCATCACGGCGCAGGAGCTTCCACGGTTCATACCGGCTTTTGAGACCTTTAAGTTCAGCCATAAGCTTTTCAGCCTTGGGCTGATCATGCCAAAAAGCGGGGTCAGCGCATTGCTGCTCAAGAAGACTTATACGATTTGCAAAACCGGCGTCTTCAAAGATGCCTCCATGCGGAAGATATTTTTGATTGTAGTGTTTCAATGGGATTGTTTAGTTCAGAAAGCAGCATAGGTCTTTATCCTTAATTTTATCCTTTTATCCTTAAAATAATGACAATTAAAATTATATGCCGGCGGACGGACTTGAACCGTCATGCCCTTGCGGGCAGTAGATTTTGAGTCTACCGTGTCTGCCATTTCACCACGCCGGCATTCTTTCTTAGATATAACAAAAGTCGGCAAAAGAATCAAGCCTCTTGCTTAGAAATTTCGGTAAACTATCTGTATGAACTGTCTGAAAACTTCGGCGCTCTTGAGCGGCTTCACGACATAACGGGTTATGCCCTGCTCAAAGCTGTTCCATGCCAGTTCCCGCTGCTTTGTCGAGATCATAAGCACGATATGGTGTTTAATATCCCTCTTTTCAAAGGCAGCCAGCTCTTCAAATAAATTCAAAGTCGGTATTTCAGTATCTAAAAACGTTACATCAAAAAGATTTCGTTGTGCATCATTCGTATATTCATTCACTGTCGCGTATGTTTTTATTAAAACGCAGGCTGGTTGAAATATGCCGTTAAGCGTTTCAATCAGAGCCGGCACATGAGACACTACGGCAATAGTAATATTCTTGGTTGCCTCGGTCAGAGCGTTTATGCCTACCGAGTAGGCAATTTCAAAGTTAGAGCGTTTGTTATGTACCGGTTTATCCGTCATATCAATCAGCATCAGTATCGCACCTTTGAGGGTCGTAATGATACTGATACCAAGGACCTCAGGGTTAAGCTGGAGAAATTTCTGGATAAAGGCGATATTGCTGAGCACTTTGATATTTTGGTACTTTATGCCGTTAATTGCGGTTATAATCTGGAAAAACCGCACGAGATTGACCGCTTCAGAAAAAGTCATCTGAATATCATTCATAATAATAATGATTTTGATAACCGTCAGATCAAAAAGCTCTATGGTTTCTTTGAGCTTAAAATTGAGCGCATCAAGATCATTGAGGTTTAGGGCGACTGTTACGCGGATGAAAATGATACTATCATTCACCGTAATCTTTATGGCTCCGACTGTATCATCGTGGAATAGAAGAATTTTGAACTCTTTATTCAGAAAATGATAGAGCAGTCCCAGTTTAAGCGGTTTAAGCAGTATTTTATCGACCCGATACAAGGCAAATTCTTCCGTTTGTTGGGCGTCAAGCTTATTAGTCAGAAGGATAACCGGTATATCTACAAGATTGGGGGCGGTTTTTTTCTGCGCCAAAACCTCTCTTGTTCCATCACGGCTCAAATACATGCTCATGATAATAAGATCAGGTGGATCATTCTTGAGTTTTACTATTCCATCAAAGCCATTCAAAGCCGCCTGTACTTTGAAATTACCCGTTTGTTCCAGTATGGAACTCAAATATTCACGGAATAAAGATGATTCATCAATAATTAAAACCTGTGTCATAAAAGAATGGACTGTGAAAACCCCCTCGTTATGAAGGGACAACAGCCTGCGAGATTGCCCGCCCTCCCTTTTAGTATAGCTTTTTATATAAAAGCTGTGAGCTACCCAACGCTAAAAGCAGTGGGCTTCTTGTTTCACAGACCAAACGTAGACCGACAGAGCAAGCCCTGCTAATCCAGCGGTTTCAGCCTCCGCAAGCATTGTATTCTTGCGCTCCGCAAGAATCTTTATTCTTTACTTGTCGTATACGCCCGCTTTCCTATCTCTGTCTTCTGAATAGCCGCATCCGCACGTATACCTCCTGTCCTCCCGTGTGATTTTGTTCTTTCTCCCGCACTTAGGACAGCTTCCTGTTGAAGCGAACCATCTATCCACTATAACCGTTTGAGACAGTTTCCGTTTGCTCCTCTATTATTATATCTTTCTTGACAAGTCCTATTTCAATATGTTGTTACCTATCTTACTTGTCAAGTCTTATTTCACTCTGTTGTTCCGTATCTTTATCGTTCCGGCTTATATCCTTTACGACTACCTTTTCTAAATTATTATAAACAAGATACCAGCAAATAACAAATAAAAATTTACACATTAAGCGCATAATACCGGCGTTACTGACAGCGCCGCCCTCCTTCCGCTGGAGAAGGGACTACGCCGTGTGTCTTTAGAACAATAACGTTTAGTTTCTGGACCTGATTTCAGCGCCTTGGTCTTAGTAATCTAATGCCCAAAAAAGAGAACATACCCCCAAAGGCAATAACAAACGATAAAACTATAACATACCCTGTTTCGAGGTCGTAAAGCTCTCCGAGAGCTAGGCGCGAAACCAAGCCTAAAATCCCAAACAAGAGAAAAGCGGCGCCTATGAGAGCCAACAGTATCCCCAAAACACAGTGCAATCTACGCTTCCATATAAAGTATGCCATATACTCCCCTGCCTTATAAAACGTACTCAAAACATTTCCTGTTACGGACTTAATGTTTTCTGATTTATCCGTCTATGCTTGATTGTATCTTCGTTCAAACCCCAACCGTGTAAGCCGGTCTTATGCGCCGCCGCCCTTCACTCGACCCACGTGAAGACCCACACCTGACCCACGTGAAGACTTACACTCGACCCACGTGAAGACCCACACCCGACCCACGTGAACACCCTCACCCGACCCACGTGAAGACTCACACTCGACCCACGTGAAGACCCTTCCCTCAAGCGGTCAGACCTCGCATGGATAAGGAGATTACCAGCTTATACTACTAATCACCTGTGCAGCAACCGTGAAAATGAGCGATAAAAGACCGGCGCTGATGGCTATAAATGGGAAGCCCTGCAAAAAAGGAGGAACAACTTCTAAAACAGAACGCCGTACAATGGCAAAAAGAATAATGGTCGAGAGAAATACACCCAGCGCAAAGCCGAAAGCGAGGATCACAGTATCAATAAACCCCAAGGAAAGATGAAGTGTTGCGATAAGCGCGAGGACAACCATGCCGTTATACACAGAATTAACGGAAAAGAGACAGTTTTCAGGCGGATAGATATGCAATTTTTTAAGGACAAGCGCGCTCCCTCTTTCAAGCCCAGAACACACAAGAAAGCTCAAGGGGAAAAAAAGGAGGTATGCCATAAAGCCCAGAGAAAGGGGTATTAAAACCATCTTGAAAAAGATAACCAGCAGCACGAC
The DNA here is from genome assembly GCA_031276945.1 of Spirochaetaceae bacterium. GTDB lineage: Bacteria > Spirochaetota > Spirochaetia > Treponematales > Breznakiellaceae > BOBG01. The sequence goes on from JAISMB010000104.1 coordinate 4,434, forward strand.
GGACACGAACAGGACCATACTGTGGACTGCCAATGAGAAGAGGGGCAGTTCCTCTTTTGCCGCTATATCTGGTATACCAAGACCGCAGTGTACCACGAGATTAAAGGCAAGCGTTGAAAAAATAGCCAGTGAAAAAAGGCTTACCATTACAGTTCCTCCAAAATGTCGAGATGCGGTTTTGATCGGTTATTGCGGATCATCGCAAAGCCATACCCAAAGAGCAAGAGAGCGCCTGCGGAGCTGGAAAAGAGTCGGATATGGAAAACTGATTCAAGATCGTGTGCGGCAAACAATTCGATAATGCCTGAGGCGCCGCCGGGTATTGAAAGGCATAAAAATCCAAGCGGCTCGCGGATCAGCGCAAGGGCAATAATCACGACCGCCACTGTCGTAGCTTCAAACAATGAAGTCAAGATCATGTCGACTGCATCAGAAAAATTAAGCCGTTCAAGTATCTTTGAGCCAATACAACAACACGGGCTTAACGCAATGATACATTCAATTTCTAAGGCTAATAACGGACTTAAAAACTGAAAAAAGGCAAAGAACAGTCCGCTGACAAAGCTTGATAAAAAGATCAAAATCACGCCCCTGCCTTTTTGAGGGAGCAAGCGGCGTAAAAAAAACACCAGCAGCGCCGTTACCGAGTAGACCCATAAAAGAGAACCGGCTGCTATCAAGGCAAACGCAAGCCGGCTTGAGGCAATAATGATAATACCCAAACCAGCCATGATTGAAAGGAGGGAAGAATCTTTTGCCCAGTAGGATTGTAAATGCTTTTTCATAATTTCCTTACCATAAGTATCATCAAGTATCATTTTCACAAACAAAAGAGCCGCACCGCCCTTTACCGTAATACTATTTCCACCCGTCGGTTTTTCTGGCGACCTGCTTCAGTATCGTTATCCGCAATAGGACGACTCGCACCATACCCGCGCACCTCAATTTCAGAAGCAGCGCGTATGTTATTCCGTATCAGATAGTCGGCGACGATTCGCGCCCGTGCTTCCGAGAGTTCTATATCTCCCTCCGTATTCCCTGCCTGAGCCGTATGCCCGCCTACCAGAATATTCCTATTCCGGTATTGCATAAGAATAGCGCTGATTTGAGCCAGTTTTCTGTCTTCACCGGGCAGCATACGTGCGGAACTAGAGAAAAATTGTATGTCATCAAGGTTTATAGAGATGCCCTCATCAACCACCGTAACTTTAGTATCTGATATACCGAGCCGTTCTAGCTCAACGGTAATATCTGCGGCTATCTGTTCGCGTACCGCCGGCTCATCATCCGGCGGTTCAACCACAACCGGTTCTCTATAGGTGATCTGTACCGCTTCTTGACGTTCAAGTACAGCGCCGGCTTCCATACGACTGAGGTAGAGCGCCAGCGTTTCAGAGGGGAGGTTTACCAGTATCTGCCGTGCAACAGTATTAAGGGGGAGCAGTTCTGTAACGGTTCCCTGCTCAGAAAGAGAGGCAAGATACGGAACCGCTATGCCCTCATTCAGTATGGAAAAAAGGCAAAACCTCTCCTCAGCCCCAACTTGGGTGTACCATGTGCCAAGACTACCCATATTTTTCGGTAATGCTTCTGCCGGAATGAGCTGATCGAGCTTGCGCGGGTCATGCAGTTCCTCAAGGGTTTTATTAACCGAATCTTTGAGTATCTGAGCGCGCACCTGCTGGGTTAGACCGAACAAAAGCCCCCAGAGGCTGATGAACGATACTATCCATCCGGCAACAATGCCGGTGTTTTTAAGGACGCTCATTTTGTTTTCCAAAACTCCCTCCCTTCAAAAATACCATTGCTGTCCCAATCGGTTACAAATGATTCGATAACCACTTGAGAGAGCGCTCCTTCAGAAACGAGTCTTAAGAAGCGTATAGTCTCAAAATACCCGTCTCTATTCAGATCAACCTTTTGACTGAGCGCTTTGCCCTGATCAAAACTCGTTTCAGAGAGTATTTGAGCGCTGGTATATTCATACGCACGCTGCGGGATACCATAATCCACTTCTATACGTTCCCGTGCGCCGTCAAATTCAGCGCTTTTTCTCTCAATAACCAGAGCAGCGGCGCTCAAAACACGGGTAGAAAGCTGCAACACGCCATTCCGTTGCGGATACACTAAGCCGGTAACTTCTTCCTGCATATAAACCGGCGCAAAGGATAATTCAAGGGGACGTAAAAAGTAGTGGGTTTCTTGTACCTCAGCCTCAACGAGCGCCGGATACTCTTCCCACTGCACGCTTATTTTTTGACGTTCCGCATCGTGTACCGGCACTGCAAAGACCGGATCAGCATTCTCCTTTGTATCAGACTGTTCCGGCGCAAAGATTAGTTCAGCATGGTGCGGCAGTCCCGCTTCAAAAAGAATAACCTGATCCGCAAGTCCATCCTGATTAAAGTCATCTCTTATCGAGATGATCTTTCCTGCGCTATACACGGTCGTAAAGTTAGGGTAGCCGTCTTTGTCGGGGTCTTCGGTTATAGTACCGGAAAAACGTGCAAAGCGCTCCTGCATAATCGAGCGCGCTTCATCATTACGCAGCCCGTTCCAGACCGCTTCAAGGACCGTCCGTTCAATACTATCCGTGCCTGCCAATTCTTGAATTATCTGCGCATCGTCAAGGACTCCGAGGTTAAGCGTAATCGGAAGCGATGCCGTATCCGCTTGATTGTCCTGCCGGTAGGCTCTGATGAACTGACGAGCGCTATCGGTATCCTTTATAAAAGGAGTAATGAGGTAGGCTAAAGCCGGCTCGCTCTTCAATAAAAGCGGTATCTTCATACTGAGAGCGGAAAGGAGCGCCGCATCGGTCGGTTCGGGCGTGTGTTCGCAGGCGTACTCTAAAAAAAGGCGTACAAAGCGTGCATCACGGGGATAACGATCCAATGACTCGCCTAAGAATGCTTTGAATTCTGGAAGAGCTATCTGTTTAAGGCTCAGTAAGCGTAAATAGCTGGTGTCGGCATTGAGCGGCATTTGGTGCAGTGTCTGCAATGCCTGAGTAAAAAGCCGCAGCCGAATAAGCACCTGTATTTCCAGAAGACGCGCCTGCTCTTGCGTGTACTGATTCCAGCGTCCGGTTTCTAAAGCCTGTCTGACCGCTTTAAGCACTGCACCTTGCGGTGTGTCTTGCTGAGACAGCGCAAGCGCATAAAGATACGAAATATCCGAAGAGGTATCGGCAAAATCAAGGGCGCGCTCTAAGGCTGAAACGGCTTGTTTATACTGACCATTCTGAAATGCCCGCTGCGCCCACTGAACATACCGCGCCGCTATAGCACTATCACCGGTTTCTTGGGTAAACGCCGGTGCTGTTATTAGTAATAAGACCACAAGAACAAACATTAGCGGTACTATACCATGAACGAAATGGTTAATCAAGATTTATCTTTAGCTATACCGGTAGGCTGCTTTACGGGCGATACACAGTCCCGATCTTTCTTCACCGGTGTCCTTTTCAGCCTGTGGAATAAGGTGGGCTGCACGGAAGCGCAGCTCAAAACTATACAAACACCGGCGTTTTCGCTAGAATGATTGAGAAAAATGGAGAGCTTGATGGCTATATATCCTCTTTTTTTGGCTCCTATGGCTGAATTAAGCCACAGGGCGCTGCGGGAATTGATTGAATGCTTTGGAGGATGCGATGAGTATTGGACTGAGATGATAAGCGCCGGCGCTTTGACATCTGGAGGACAGTTTGAACAGTGGTATCGTGATGCCGGTCCGCGTCCTGAGAAAACAGTTTTTCAGCTCTGCGGCGCAAAACCGGAGCAGTTGGTAAAGGCAGCGGTGCTTTTGAATACCCTGCCCTGTGCCGGTATTGATATTAACATGGGCTGTTGTGCGCCTGCAATAACGCGTACCGGCGCTGGAATACAATGGATGCGTGATAGCGAGCGGGCTGCCGGCTTAATAGCTCAAGTACGGGCGGTGGTTTCCTGCCGGCTCAGCGTTAAAATACGGCTTGGATTTACAGAGGATTTTGACTGTCTCCTCCGGTTCTGCAAGCGCCTTGAAGCGGCGGGGCTTGATTTAATTACTCTGCACCCGCGGACAGCGCAGGAAAAACTTAAACGCCGGGCGCGCTGGGATTATGTGTACCAGCTTGCATCGTGTATGCAGGTGCCAGTAGTTGGCAACGGTGATATTGCCGAGCCGAACGATTGTATGCGCCGCGAGGCAGAGGGGCGCTGTTATGCGCTTATGATAGGGCGCGGGGCGGTGCGCAAACCGTGGTTCTTTGCGCAGCTCAAGGGGACTGCGCCGCTTTCTGTCGATTTAGAAGAGACAGCCCTCCTGTTCCTTGCGTTTCTGGCGCGCTACCAGCCTGAACCATTCCATTACAGTAGAGCCTGCCGGTTCTTTACCCTGTTCTGCGATAATCTGCGCTGGGCGCATTACCTTAAACAGCTTTTATACAAAGAACGCACCCTGTGCGGCATGGAAGCCGTGCTGCGCCGGTATTTTTATGAGCATGAAGAGGAAAAACTATGGCGCTTATCCTAAGTGCCGGCGCGGACGATAATGGGCGGCGTCTTGATCGCATACTACGCAAGGCATTGCCCAACCTGAGCCTGCCTTTTATCTACAGGCTGCTGCGCACCAATGCGGTGCTGGTTGATGGCACGCCCGCTCATGGCGCTTTGCGGGTGCAAGCCGGCAGCACCATTACCCTTTTAGCCGGCTCAATACGTGCGCTGCCGCCTCGGTGCGCGCCGGTTCAGGCTTTGAGCGCCGCTCTTGAGGTGCTGTGGGAAGGAGACGGCTTGATTGCAATCAATAAACCGGCTGGCGTTGAAGTACACGGACGGCACGGTCTTGACCAAGCGCTCGGCTCGTATCTTTTGTCCACTCTGAAAGAACGCTCCCTGTCTTTTAAGCCCGGACCGCTGCACCGTCTTGATAAACTGACCAGCGGCGTGCTTATGTTCTCTACTTCGCTTGCCGGCGCCCAACGTTTCAGCGCTTTTCTGCGCAACCGGCTAGTACACAAACGCTACTTTGCGCTGGTAGAAGGCAGGATAGAATCCGCTGCACGCTGGGAAGACCGGCTGGTGCGGGACAAAAGCGCGGGGGTCAGCCGCGTAAGCCGTGCTGAGGGCGCTCTTGCGATAACCGCGGTCTTCCCCCTCGGCACGTACGGCGGCTTATCGTGTATTCTTGCCGAGCCTGAAACCGGGCGCACCCACCAAATCCGCGTGCAAGCCGCTGCCCATGGTCATCCCCTTGTCGGCGACAGTCGGTACGGCGCTCGACCGTGCAAAGAAGGCGTGTTCCTCCACGCCTTTTCTCTCCAGTTTCCCGGATTAGCACGTCCCATTCTTGCGCAACCGCCTGTGCGCTTCCAAAAGCGGGCGCTGTCTCTAGGCTTAGACCTCGCCCTTTTTTTCCTTGTACCGTTACCGCACAAGCATAAGTTCTGACCATAAAAGAGCTGAGGTCTCAAGGTCTGACCGTACAAAGGCGGGTCTGTCTGCCACCCTCCCACAGAACTAGACCTCGCCCTCTGACCAAGACAGGGTAAGTCAGACCTCGCCCTCTGACCGAAGGCAGGGTAAGTCAGACCTCGCCCTAATGCTTGAGAAAATACAGCTCCCGTATCTCATGGTTAAGCGCCAAAGCCCGCTCCTCAAACCGGGTGCGCGGGCGCCATTCTTGCGCCGGCGCAAAACCTTCAAAGGCATTGCACAGATACGGCGTAGCCGATAACTCCCGGTATGCCCACCACGCATAATCAAGCCAATCGGTAACCATGTACACATAGCCGCCTGCCTGCAATTTTGCCGCCACAAGATCGGTAAAAGGTCGGGTAACAAGCCGCCGTTTATGATGGCGTTTCTTTTGCCACGGGTCTGGGAAGAAAATATGAAAACCGGCAATCCCCTCATCAGGGATCATGCTTTTAAGCGCCGCAACCGCATCGTATTCAATGCACCGGACATTGTGCAGGGCGTGCTTTTCAAGTTCCAAAAACAGTTTGCCAATGCCGGCTTTATGTACTTCTATGCCCAGATAATTGCAGGAAGGATTGCTCTGTGCAATGCGCACCGTAGCAGCACCCATGCCAAAGCCTATCTCAATGATAACCGGATTGCTGTTACCGAAAACCGCAGCAAAATTGAGCGCCTCCTGTGTAAAAGGAAGGGCATACTGTGCGGACAGTTCCGTATAGGCACGCTGCTGCGCACTGCTTATATGCCCAGCGCGCCGGACATAACTTTTAATACCAGTCCTCTCTTCCATAAAATAAAACCCATCCTTAAAGGCGTGCTGTGCCTACTTGACGTATAAAATACCGGCTTGAATATGCTCATCAAATGTCCGTGAAAAGTAATGCTGCCCTGAAGCAGGTTCTACCAGCCTAAAGTAAAGGTAATTATTTTCAGCCGGATTGAAAGCAGCGTTGAGGGCAATCGCACCGGGGGAGGCGATTGGACCGGGCGGCAGTCCTTTAGTGGTGTAGGTATTATAGGGATCCGTGATTTCAGTATCACGATCAAAAAGCCGTTCAGGATGCGGACGACCGAGTATCTCAGTAATAACGTATTCCACCGTCGCGCATGACTGGAGCGCCATACCGGTATCAAGCCGGTTATAAAAAACACCCGCCATGAGCGCTGCTTCCTGCGGATCGCGGTACTCACGCTCAACTATTGAAGCAATCGTAACTTTTTGGTACAGCTCCTCGGCGGTCAAAGACTGCGCCTGCGGAAAATTATCAAGCCGGATAAAAAAGGTCTCCGCCATAGTATCGACAACCCTGACCGCTGAGAAAGACAGCGGGAACAGGTACGTGTCAGGGTATAAATAGCCTTCCATGGTGGAACCGGGGATAGCGTATTTAGCAAGCATCTCAGGATCAGAGGCAGCTTTGAGGAAGTCCTGCTCGCTGCAAATACCGGCTTCAGCCATAATACGCGCCGTTTTTTTGATGGTAGAACCTTCAGGAACCGTAACCTTACTGAGTGTTTGCTGTCCTCTTATGAGCAGAGAATGGAGATCGATCTGATTTATCGGGAGCGGTATGCGGTACGAGCCGGCTTTGATAAAATTTCTATCGAACTGGCAGAGTATATACCAAAAATACCGGGTTCTAATGATACCGGCTCCTTCAAGCCTTCGCCCCACCGACCGGGCGCTCTCCCCTGCATAGACATCAAAGGCGATTTCACTCTCTGTTTCCGCTGAAGAGGGAGGCGCCATATTGCTGTACAAAAGCAATGCCACGGTTGCTATTGAACCGAGCAGCAGGGTACCAATAAAAACAAACAATGCACTCAGTATTCGAAAAATTTGTTGTAACAAAATCACCTCAATAGATGGTCTCATGGACCGCAGGATTTTTGATCTGCTTTTTAGCAGACCGTGGTCTCTTTTAGTGCGGGGCTTTGAGCAGCCTCGCGGTGTTCTGTCGTTAATCCTCGTTCTTTTCAAAAATGTCTGTGCGATTACTTAAATAATATACCATTGATGTTCAAAACAGACTAGTCTCTTTTCAGATTTTGGCAGGGGCAGAGCGCGCAGGGCAGATAATGGACAGGGATCAGCGGCTCGTGATCAGTCCATTGTATCAATACTGCATCAACACGGTAAGCAGCACTGCATCAACACGGTAAGCAGCACTGCATCAACACGGTAAGCAATACTGCATCAACACGGTAAGCAGCACTGCATCAACACGGTAAGCAATACTGCATCAACACGGTAAGCAATACTGCATCAACACGGTAAGCAGCACTGCATCAACACGGTAAGCAATACTGCATCAATACCTTGCACCGAGCGGTGCAAATATGCGTGCAATAGGGGATGTGGGGAGGAAGCGTGCGGTATTTAGGAGAACAGACAGGCAACCTGATGCCCGCCTCCAGTATCGTGCAGCGTAGGCTCTTGGGTTTTGCAGGCTGCCCTCGACTGAGAGCAACGGCTCAAGAAGGCGCAGCCCTGCTGCTCTGTATGAGGGCTGGGTAATTCCCCCTCGAGCAGAGGCGGCAGCGTTTCCCGTGCGCGCCGCGGGTCGGGGATGGGGATGGCTTGAAGCAGCGCCTGAGTATAGGGGTGCAGAGGATTTTCGTAGATTTCCCCCGCCGCAGCTATTTCCACGATCTCTCCCCTATACATCACCGCTATCCGCCGTGAAATATGCCGTACCATCGACAGATCATGGGCAATAAAAAGATAGGTCAAACCGAATTCTTGCTGTAAATCCTCCAGCAGATTGACCACCTGAGCTTGGATGGATAGATCCAGCGCGCTGATGGGTTCATCGCAGAGGATGAAATCCGGTCGCACGATGAGCGAGCGGGCAATGCTGATCCGCTGCTGTTGTCCTCCAGAAAACTCATGGGGGTACTTGTACCTATCGTCAGCGGACATACCGACCTGAAGCAGCATATCCCGTACCTGTTGGTCGCAGTCTTCTCGTGAAAGCCGGCTTTTCAAGAGGAGCGGCTCCGCAATAATATCCCTGACCTGCATGGTTGGATTGAGAGAAGCGTAAGGGTCCTGAAAAATCATGTGCATCCGTCTCCGATAGGGCGCAAGAGACGTGCCGGAAAGTCCGGTAATGTCGACGCCGGAGAACCGTATTGTGCCTGAACTGGGCTGATATATCCGTAAGATGGTGCGTCCCAAGGTTGATTTTCCGCAGCCGCTCTCCCCTACCAGCCCGAAAGTCTCTCCTTTCATAAGAGAAAAGCTTACGCCGTTCACCGCCGGAAGCCGCACCGGAGGATGAAAGGAACGGCGAATGATGAATTCCTTGACCAGATCGGTTACGGTAATAAGAGCAGTATCGCTCATAGCCCCTCCGCCTTGATACGCAGACAACGGGCGCTGTGGTCGGGTAGGTACTCTTCCAGCGGAGGGAGAACCTCTGTGCAGTCTGCCCCCGCTCGAGTGCAACGGGGGGCGAAAGGGCATCCTGGCGGAATATGTGCTATTGACGGCGGCTGTCCTTCAATGGTTATCAGCCGTCCCTGTCGCTCACGTCCCCGGTGAATAGCCGGTATGGAGCGCAGGAGCGCTTGTGTGTAAGGGTGCAGGGGGTGATCAAAAATCTCGTCAACCGGACCTATCTCCACGATAAGCCCGCCATACATAACCGCAACCCGATGGCAGAGACTTGCCACCACCCCAAGGTCATGGGTGATCAGAACGACCGCCATACCGTCCTTTTGCTGTAAGACACGGATCAGCGCTAGAATCTGAGCTTGGATGGTAACGTCTAAGCCGGTAGTCGGCTCATCAGCGATGAGGAGCTTCGGTTTGCAGGCGAGAGCCATAGCGATCAATACCCGCTGGCGCATACCTCCTGATAACTCGTGGGGGTACTGGCGCATCCGCGTTGCGGCGGCAGGAATGCCAACCCGTTGCAGCAGGCTTAACGCCTCTTGCCTAACGTGCCGGCGGTCAGAATACCCATGGTGGAGCAGTACCTCCATGATATGCTGTCCAACACGCTTGAGAGGGTTGAGAGAACTCATCGGATCCTGAAATATCATCGAAATATCCTTTCCCCGGAGAGTGCGCAGAGATTTCTCTGTCAGTTTCTGCATATCTATCCCCGCAAAGCTCAACATCTCTGTCTCCATGCACGCGTTGCGGGGCAGCATACGGATAATGGAACGCATGGTAAAGGTCTTTCCGCTGCCGCTTTCTCCTACCAAGCCGAGTATCTCGCCCTGCCACAGATTCAGGCTGACTCCCCGCAGCACCTCGAAGCGCTGTCCATCCACCGCCACGGTACAGTGCAAAGCGCGGAGTTCTAAGAGAGGCGCTTCCCTATCTTCTTTCATTTGAAGCTTGTCCTTGGTTCAACGAGGATACGGATCGCACTGCCAATCTGGTTAAAAGAATAGACGGTGAGGATGATCATAATTCCCGGCAGCATTGCCATAACGGGAGCGGTACGGAGTACCCCTTGAGCCCGGTTGAGCATACTGCCCCAGGAGGATACCGGCTGCTGGACTCCCATGCCCAAAAAACTGAGCGCTGATTCTATCATAATGGCGTTGGCAATGGCAGAAGTTGCGGCAATGATAATAGTCGGGAGTACCGCCGGTAGAATATGGCGCAGAATGATATAGACGGTTCGCTGATGGATGGCTTGGGCATAGACCACATATTCCCGTTCCTTGATGCTCATGGTCTCCGCCCGCACCAGTCGGGCAATGGGCATCCAGGTAAAAAGACCAATGACCAGTATGATAGCTTGCAGACCCGGTCGCAGGTAAATACTTATCACTGTTACCAAGATCATCCAAGGAATAGAGGAAAGTATATCTACCAGACGCATCAAGAGATTGTCCACTATTCCCCCCTTATACCCGGCGATAATCCCGACCGCGACCCCGATGGACGTCGAGATCAGCATGGCTACTAGACCAACCGCTAAAGATATGCGCCCACCGTAAAGAATACGGGTCAGATAGTCCCGCCCCAGATCATCAGTGCCAAACCAATGCCTTCCGTTAGGACGCTCAAATTTATGTAATACATCAATGGCATCAGGATCGTAAGGAGAAAGAAAGGCAAAGACCGAAACGAGGATGATGAAGCACAGACAGGCGGCGGCGAAGATCAACGTACGGCTGCGCCGGAATTCCAGAAAGAGCCGGCGAAACTGTCTATTTTGAAAGGCGTCCATGCTCTGCTACCTTGGGGATTTAATGCGCGGATCAATAAGGCAATACCCAATATCCGCCAGCAAATTACCCACAATAACCATGATTGACGAAAACAATAATACCGCCATGACTACCGGATAGTCAAAGCTTTGGATTGCAGTCAAAAAATAGGTCCCCACTCCGGGCCAGCTAAAGAGCGATTCAGTGATAAACGCCCCAGTTACCAGCATAGGCAAGGACATACCTACAAGGGTAATGATAGGCAGCAGTACATTCTTCAGCACATGACCAAAGAGGATCTGGGTCTCGCTGCTCCCAAAAGCGCGCTGTACCATGACATAGTTCTCCTGATATTGGCTTATCGTAGCCGATCGGACATACCGGATGGTCTCCGGCAAAAATGCAGAGGTAAGCACCGTACAGGGTAAGATCAGGTGGCGCAGCAAGTCGGGGAAACTTTCTTCCTGCCTTAACGTGTGCATACCAAGAACGGGCAGCAGATTCAAAGCATAGGCGAAAATATAAAGCAGTATCATGCCTATCCAAAAGGTTGGGGTCGCCATACCAATAGAGCAGAGAGTATCTACCAGCCGGTCAAATCTCCCACCGTGGTTCATACCTGCTAAAAGTCCCAGCACCACAGAGAGAATAAGCGCTATGGTATAGCTGGGCAGTACTAAAAGGATTGTATTAGGCAGACGGGAAGCTAAACCGAGGGCAACGCTCTGATGATTTACAATCGAATAACCCAAGTCGCCGGTAAACGTACGGTAAAGCCAAGACAGGAATTGGTTCAGCGCAGGCTTATCAAGCCCATAGCGTGCTTTCAAAGCCTGCACCATTTCAGGCGGCATATCAGGCTGGGTCAACATATCTATAGCGTCAAAAGGGGCAAGCTGAATTAGGGCGAAACACAGTACACAGATGATAAACACGATAGGTACAGCCTGTAGTATCCGTTTGACAATATATCGTAACAAAGAATGCTCCCTGAAGCAGCGGAGACTACCGCTGCCCTCAATCTCAATCAGTTATATTTGAAGTAAAGTTTTGACATATCCTCAAAGGCATAGATAGGGATAAGCCGCGCCTCTTCAATGCCACCAATATTGTTAGTAATTCCTAAAAGGCGTTTGTTAGTAACAATAGGATAAAGCACAGCCAGATCTGCCAACCTTCGCTGTGCGTCATGATAGATACGCACCCGCTTGGCAGCATCTTCTTCAATCGAACCGGCAGTAAACAGATCGTCCAGAGTTTTGTCTGAGAGATGACTGTAATTAGAAACAGAACCGGTTACAAACAAAGTTGCATAGTTTGAAGGATCAATACCCATGATATAACCGCCAAGAAAGAGCTCAAATTCTCCGCTGCCTTCTTGCAGCTTATCATAGAGGTACGTTCCATCCAACGCCAATAATTCTGCCGTAATACCTATGGCTCTGAGGTTTTGCTGAGCTACCATAGCCTGTACTTCCTGCTGTATGTTATTGACGCCGTAAGCTATCCGCAGAACCGGCTTACTAGTAGCCTGTGCTAGGTACTGGCGGGCTTTAGCGATATCCTGGTCGTACTTTTCCAAATCACCAGTAAAATAGGCTGATGAAGAAGGCAGAAAGGAATAGGCATCGACATAAAAATCCTTGGAAAGGTAGGCGCCGATGTTCATTTCCTCCCGGTTCAAGGCAAATAAAACCGCCTTTCGCAGGTTAATATCCTGCACACGGCTGGACGATAGATTAAAAGACATATAGCCTACCCGATCCTCCGGATACGCATGAATAGTTACATTGGTATTCTTAAAGGCATCGGTATCAGTATTTGCCAGAACAAGGGCATTGATCTCTCCTTTTTGCAGCGCCAGCTTCGCTGAATTGAGGTCTGAGACAACCTGAAAAATGATATTCGGGATTCGTGGCTTGCCGCGGAAGTAGGTATCATTGGCGACTAGCTTGATATACTGACCTGCCACATATTCCGCCAGTTTATACGGACCGGTTCCCACAGGATTTGCATTCTTTGGGTTATTATCCAAGGTTGCATCGTTTCCATAAATATGCTTGGGCATGATAAAATGCTCGTTCACGGTAAGTTCTATAACATTGGGAATAAAGAACGGATAATGGATTTCAACCGTATAATCGTCCCGTTTGGTCAGCGTTACTGGCTTGCCGTCAAAAACAAAGCCGTCATGACCATTGGCATAGTCTGCTTTAATGATATGTTCAAAGGTGAAGATCACATCATCCGCGGTAAAAGGCACCCCGTCAGACCAACTGACGCCTCTGCGCAAATGGAAAGTTACCGTCCGTTTGTCATCAGACATCTCTATCCTCTCCGCTAACAGATAGGTTATATCGTCAGGTCCATAATAATTGTAAAGAGGGGTATACAAGAGCCGCTCTAATGTTAAGCCGTACCGATCACCGATGGTGATAGTATTAATGTCATTCCCCGGATCCCCTTCAATCCCATAGATAAAGGTATCCTTGGGCGCGGCTACTTCCTGCCGTCCTCGCGCTGCTGCCGGCGTTGCCGGAAAAAACAATAGTGCAAGAACAGCTACTGTGAGCGCCCACTTTCCAAGAGATCGTATAATCTCATTCATTCTGCTTCCTCCAAAACACGTATAGTTTGCACTTTCTTTCAATATCTGTGCAATAGTCGGTATTTCATACTAATCATAAGTATTTTATATAAAACCGATTGGTTCATCATAAAGAGAAAGAGTATGAATGTCAAGCTATAAAGAGAAAGAGTACGAATGTTAAGCTTCTCAAAGCTCGATATTGATGGCAGCAGGGTAGGTCAGACCTTGCAAGCAGGGCGAAATCCCTAAGCCTGTCGCGTCCTGCGGTTTTTTTCATACTGTAATCTCCTTCTGATTGTGTTTATACCGGTGGTATTTGTTCCTCATCACAGCGCCTCCCCTATTTTTTCTCGCTGTTACCTTGTCCCACCGAACACAGCGGACATAGGAATCCTGTCCAGCGCACTGTCCAATTCAGCGACTTCCTCTGCCGTCAGCCTGATGGCTGTGGAACCGGCGTTTTCCTTCATACGTTCTATCTTGCGTGAGCCGGGTATCGGGACAATCAGGGGTTTTTACAGAGCATCCATGCCAAAGAAATCTGCGCAGATGTGCTGTTTTTCTTTCAGGCAATATCTTGGAGCAATTCGAGTAATCGCTTGTTCTTTTCCACTCCGTTCTAATTATTCCAAGCCTGCGAAGCCATGACGTAACATCCCTTTTCGGTACGCTACGGAATAATCGCCGATACAACCGTCCTCCATGCCCCATACTGACCTTTCTGGTTTTCCATCTAAAACCTCTTTTTGCAGTAAAAACCGCTCAAAATGAACCGAAACCTCAAGGTTTCAAGTCTGCGCCCCAGGGTTTTAACTCTACGCCCTAGGATAGGGCAGCATTTTCATCCGAGGTCTGACCGTGTGATCTTTGCTTAAGCCCTTGCGTAGTCTTAAGGGAAGCGTGTATAGTAAGGCACTATGACGGTATTGGGTATTGAAACCTCATGCGATGAATGTGCGGCGGCGGTTGTCGAGGATGGGCGGATCATTCGCTCGAATGTTATTGCTACACAAATCCCGTTCCATGCTTCCTACAATGGCGTGGTGCCGGAGATAGCAAGCAGGAAACACACAGAATGGATAGATTCTGTTGTGCAGGAGGCGTTGACACGCGCGGAACTTGAGCCTGATGCTCTGGATGCGGTGGCAGCCACGGCGCATCCGGGTCTGCTTGGCTCGCTTATCGTCGGCGTGAGCTTTGCCAAAGCCTTTGCATGGGCAAAAAACAGAGCCTTCATTGCAGTTGATCATATACTTGCCCATTTGTATGCCGCGCAACTGTCTTGTTCTGTGCCGGATTATCCGTTTTTAGGGCTGCTGGTATCAGGCGGTCATAGCATTATCTGCCGTGTTGATGATTTTGATACTGTGAGCGTACTGGGCGCAAGTATTGACGATGCGGTTGGGGAAGCTTTCGATAAAGTGGCAAAGCATTACGCATTAGGCTATCCGGGAGGACCAGCGCTGGACAAGCTCGCCGCACTTGGATGCGACAGCGCCTTTGATTTTCCGCTCCCCTCTCTGCATAAAGGGGAACATCGCTACGACATTTCCTATTCTGGTCTAAAAAATGCGGTTATAAACCAGCTTGAACAGTTTCGGCGCACGGAACAAGCGTACAGCACGGCGGATATTGCAGCTTCTTTTCAAAAGACTGCGGTTGCCATACTGACTCGCGCTTTGTTTAGGGCAGTTGAAGATACGGGCATCACGGTTGTTGTTGCAGGAGGCGGGGTAGCCGCTAACTCTTTATTGCGCTCTACCCTTGCAGACCGGGACGATCTGCGCTGTATCTTTCCTTCTTTTGAACTCTGCACAGACAACGGCGCCATGGTAGCCGGCATAGCCTATCATTATCTTGCACGAGGCGAATCCTCTCCCCTCAATACACAAGTATCCGCACGAGTCAGCTCCTTTCGTAGGAATATTAGAAGCCTCCCTTAAGCGATTTTTCCGTCTACCTTCTTGTCTTCTTGCGCCTGAGCGCTTATATACGCGTAGTCATGCCCAGCTTTTAGCGCTGCCTTCTCTCTGCCCGCGTGCCAGTCATGCCTGCCGGGCGATTAACGCTGCCGGTTTATTCGCCGCCCCGACCGGAACCTGCTTGAGCTTATCGGATTCCGCTGCTTTTGCAGCAAGATGCGCCGCCAGCTCTCGTTCATATTCCATTACATTGATCGCCGCTATATATGCCTTTATTGACGATTCAACAATGTCAGTTGACAGCCCGCGACCGTTCCATTGCTGCTCCTGCCATGCTATCTTTATAGTCGTTTCAGCTTGGGCATCTTCGCCCGAACTAAGCGCCTTCAAATCATAAAAGAGCAAAACAAGGTCTTTACCGATGATCTGGTTTATCGCCTTAAAAGCACTGTCAATGGGACCTGCCCCCGTTGAGACGCACTCACTTAAGGTGCCGTTCCTCTGTTCGAGCCTAATCGTACAGGTGCTAGTAAAGTTCGAGCCGGAATTGACTACCCACCGGTTGAGTTTCCACGTTTCCGGTACCTGTATTGCCACGCCCATAACCAAAGCTTCAATATCGCGCTCACTTATCACTTTCTTGAGATCGCCTAAAGCTTTGAATTGTGCAAATACCTGCTCAAGAGCAGCTTGTTCAAGCCGAAATCCCCTGGCGGATAAGTGTTCTGTAAAGGCATGAAGCCCTGAATGTTTGCCCAACACAATGCGTTCATGAGGCATTCCTACTTCCTGCGGCGTCATAATCTCGTACGTTGCTCTGTTTGCCATAAGTCCGTGCTGATGTATGCCGGACTCATGGGCAAAAATATTGTCCCCCACAATAGCTTTATTGGGCGGCACTCTAATCCCCGTTACGTGCGACACCAAACGGCTGGTAAGGTAGAGCAGCTCGCTCTTAATGCCGGTCTCTACCTTGAAAAAATCACGGCGCACCTGTAAGCCCATGACCAATTCTTCAAGCGATGCGTTCCCCGCCCGCTCCCCAATGCCGTTTATCGTACATTCCACCTGATCGGCGCCAGCACGGACAGCAGCAAGACTGTTTGCAACGGCTAATCCCAGATCATTATGACAGTGTACCGAAAGTTTCACCTTCTCTATACCAGCCGTTCGTTCTTTTATATAGCTGATAAACCGTTCAAACTCATCCGGCATTGCATAGCCGACTGTATCAGGCGCATTAACCACAGTCGCACCGGCTTTTATAACGCCGGCAAAAACAGCCGCCACAAAATCCCATTCACTGCGAAACGAATCTTCAGCGGAAAATTCGATATCATGACAAAAACATGCAGCATAACTAACCGCGGCGCAGGCTTGTTCATAGACTTCTTTAGGTGTCATTTTGAGTTTATAG
The DNA here is from genome assembly GCA_031276945.1 of Spirochaetaceae bacterium. Lineage (GTDB taxonomy): Bacteria > Spirochaetota > Spirochaetia > Treponematales > Breznakiellaceae > BOBG01. The sequence goes on from JAISMB010000104.1 coordinate 21,000, forward strand.
TGCATGTGCAGCGGCGAGGTAGCTAAAAATATATGGATACGAGGCTGTGCAGCTTTAGACAGGGCAATGCGGCAGGCATCAATATCCTCCACCCTTGCACGGCATAAACCGGCAACAGAGGTCTGCTTTATCATGCCGGCTATAGCCCTAACCGCTTCAAGCTCCCCCGCACTAGCCGCAGGGAAGCCCGCCTCAATGACATCAACTCCCAAGAGTTCAAGCCGGCGCGCGACTGCAAGCTTTTCCGCTAGATTCATGCTACAGCCGGGCGCTTGTTCTCCATCACGTAGTGTTGTATCAAAAACAGCGACTTTTCTTGTAGTGTATTCTCTCATCGTTCAAGCTTAACAATAGCCCGATACCAGCGCCGAGCCTTGAGCGCTTCTTTCAACATAAGACGATACCATGGTCTAGTCTTGAATGCTTCCTTAAACCGCACTCGATACCACGGACGCGCCTTGAGCGCCTCCTTAAACCGCACCTGATACCATGAGCGCGCCTTGAGCGCTTTTTTGAATTTCAGACGATACCAGGAACGAGCCTTAATTAATTTCTTAAACCGTACCCGATACCAGGGACGTGCCTTGAGCACCTCCTCAAGCCGTACTTGATACCACGTCCGCGCCTTACCTGTTTGCATTAGTTTCTTCCTTTACAAGAGCTTGTATACTGTCCTGTATGGCATACTGCATCATACGCACAAAAGAGCGCGCCTCCTGCATAGCCGCCGCCAGCGCTTTATCCGCCGCCAGCTCCGCTATCTCTGCCCGCCGCTGCCATGCCTTTAATACTGACCGTGAAGCATTAATCACCCCACCGTTTCCCTCACGGGTTAAGAGAAGCGCCGCCTCATCAGCACATCCTCCTTGAGCGCCGTAGCCGGGGATCAAAAAGAACAGGTTTTTATACACTTCGCGTATAAAGGCGGCTTCCTCAGCTTGGGGACAGCCGACGACCGCCCCGAAAATGCCGTAGCCGCAGTCTCCTTGAGCCTGCCTCGCAAGGGCAGCAAGTTTATCCGCCACAGCTTCGTACACGCTCTTACCGGACTCAAGCTTTTGACATTCAAAATCTTTCCTGCCTTCGTTAGAGGTGCGCATAAGCACAAAAGCGCCTTTCCCTCTTTCCTGCGCCGCCTCAAACCATGGCATAAGTGAATCCATGCCCATATATGCGGATACGGTTACAAAGTCGGCTTCAAAGTTCCCTGAAAAGTGTGCCTGCGCATAGCGTATGGCAGTATCGGCAATGTCTCCACGCTTTACATCGGCAATAACAAGTCTATTCTTCAATCGAATATACGATAGAGTTTTTGCATAAACTTCCAAGCCTCGCAGTCCCAGAGCTTCGTAAAAGGCTGTCTGGATTTTATAGCAGGCTGCAATGTCTTCTGTTGCATCAATGAGCGCACAGTTGTAGCGCAAAAGCGCTGCGCTCGGATCTTCAGCGGTGCGTATAAGCTGCGGTGGTAAATATTCAAATGCTGTGTCTAAACCGACACAAACAGGACCGCGCGCTGCTACTGATTTATAGAGTCTATCAATGGCTATCATAGATAAAGGTATTATACGGTATTATGAGATGAAGCGCTAGAGCTAAAGGGTGAAGAATACGATGCAATCCTTAGTGGACAGCGGCTCGCTCGTTAAAACGCTTGTTAAAAGGAGAGATGATAGGACAGACCTCGCCGTCAAAAATAAATAAAAAATATTTTGCTCTAAATTGAATCAAAACGCACAGTCAGCTCCCTTATATAAGTATTATGGCATCACATAATTTGCCTCGTGGACTAACAGACCAAGGTCTGACCTATCATGTTACTTCAAAAGTAAACAGAGATGCTTTTGAATTAGAGCCGGAGGAGATGAAAAAACTCTTTCTCACCATCATTCAAGAAGCAAAAACCAAGAAAAGCTTCAAGTTTAACTTATGGAACTTCTGCATCATGGGTAATCATTTCCATTTTCTCATTACGCCTGAAAAAGGGCAGAGTCTCTCTGAGATATTGAAGTGGATCAAGATGGTTTTTGCTATCAGGTGGAATAAAAAGCACTATAAGACAGGTCATTTCTGGGGGGATAGGTTTTATTCGCGCAAGATAAAGGATGAGAAGGACTTTTGGACTGTGTTTGAGTACATAGACAAAAATCCTGTTGCAGCAGGATTGGTACAGAAGCCTGAAGACTGGCAGTACAGCGGTGCATACCATCGGGAACAGGGGATTACAAAGATAGTCTCTCTGGTAACTGACACAGCTTGGAGGACAGACCTCAAGCTGCTTTTGTGAAAGTGGAGAGGTAGTAGCTCTGCTTCCTTTCTTGCTGCTCTCTCTGTTAGATCTATCTCCTTTTCCTTTTGACGACGCGCCTTAGACCTCACAAGCGGAAAGCGCTGGATTGGCAGGGCTTGCTCGGTCTCCGTTTAGTCTGTGAAACAAAGAAGCCCAATGCTTGGTATGTAGTCGACAAATTTGGATGTGTAGTCGAAAAATTTGGGTGTGTAGTCGACAAATTTGGGTGTGTAGTCGAAAAATTTGGGTGTGTAGTCGAAAAATTTGGGTATGTAGTCGACAAATTTGGGTGTGTAGTCGAAAAATTTGGGTATGTAGTCGACAAATTTGGGTATGTAGTCGACAAATTTGGATGTGTAGTCGACAAATTTGGATGTGTAGTCGACCTCATAAGCAGGGATAGGTCAGACCAGCTCCTGTGCCATAATTACCTCTTTTGGGCTGTTTCCAGCCTGTTTTTTGATAAACCAGCCATACGGCGGTCTTTTTCCAGTCAATACTAAAACTCCTGCTTACCATACGGGAACTTCAAAAAAAGCGGTTTAGGAACGCCGTTATCGTTTCTCAAGACTTCTATGCCTTTGATTATAAAACTAAAACCATGATGGTTAAGAAACAGGAAGCCTTTGAAGAGCGTGAAATCACAGTTTTCTCCAGCCACATGCGCCAGTCTGTCAGAGAGGAAGTCCACGACAACATAAAAACCTTGTCCACGCTCAAGAAGCAGGGGAAAAGACTAGGGAGACTGAAGTTTCTCTCCCGCTGTAAATACGGCAGCATTGAAGCAGGCAGGGACAATGTACCGAACAGCCTGCAACAGGCTGTTCGGGCAAGGGTTTAAGAAGTCGTTCAGATTAGAAGGCAAGGAGCGGAGAAGGCAAACGCAAACCGGCTATTATCTGCATATCACCGGTTATAGAGGGAAAAATGTGAGGCTGGAATTCAGGATAAAGGATAACATCGTAGACAGTGAAGGAAACAGATAATTAAGTGTGGATGACCTTCACCTATAAATGGACATTTTCTGAAACGAAGCGGCTGAAGAAAGTAGCAAAGAAGATGAACAGAGCGTATGCGAAGAGGAAAAAAAGGACGAAGAAGCATGAAAGACGGTGGAAGATACTCGATAAAGAATACGAAAAGAGAGGTAATAAAAAACAAGACGCGAAGAATAAGTTTGTATCAAAGATAGGGAAAGATAATGATGTGATAGCAGTTCAGGACGAGCATATCGCTGATGAGAGACAACAGAAACTATCCCAAACTGTCATAAGGGAGCTGTCCTGAGTGCGAAGAGGAAGAACAAACTCACGCTCAAGGCGAGAAGGTATACGTGCGTATGTGGATATTCAGAAGACAGAGACAGAGATAAGAAAGCGGCGCACAGTATACTATGGGAAGGATTCAAGATTCTTGCGGGGTGCAGGAATACAAGGCGTGCGGAGGCTGAAACCGCACTTATTGGCAGGGCTTGCTCTGTTGGTCTAACTTTGGTCTGTGAAACAAGAAGCCCACCGCTAAAAGCGTTGGGTAACTTACATAAACGATTGTACAATCTGGCTTGTCAGTAAGCCCCAACCGTCTATCAAAATAAAGAGGATCAGCTTAAAAGGCATAGAGATCATAACTGGCGGCAGCATGATCATACCCATAGACATAAGCGCACTGGCTACGACCATATCGATCACAATGAAGGGGATAAAAAGCAAAATGCCTATTTTGAAGGCAGCAGTCAGTTCATTCAAAATAAAAGCCGGAATTAAAATATAGGTCGGCACGTCAGCAAGAGTTTCCGGTCTGTCAAGCCCGCGCATCGCCATAAAGAGACGAATATTGTCTGGATTGCTGTACATCTGCTGGTACATAAAGATACGTAACGGCGCTTCGGCTTCCCGGTAAGCTGTTTCTACTGAAATAGTACCTTCAGACAAAGGCTTAAACGAGTTATTGTAGATCGTCTCAAAAGTCGGCCACATAACAAAAATCGTTAAAAAAAGAGATATGCCTAACAAAACTTGATTAGGCGGCACTTGTTGTAATGATAATGCTCGTTTGATAAAGTCAAATACAATAGAAATACGCAAAAAGCTTGTCATCAGAATGATGATACTTGGTGCTAAGGAGAGGACTGTAAGGAGAAGGAGCAGTTGCAGAGAAAAAGCAACTTCTTGTCCGGATTCTGGATTGCGTATGGTGAGATCAATGAAAGGCACTGTCGTTGGTTGCGCCGGAGTAGGAATGTTCATGGTACTTGGAACAGACCTATCCGGAAAAGGCGATACTTGCGCCGGCAGCGGCGACACAAGTACAACAAGCATCACAACAAGAGCAGCTAAGCGCATTTTACAGAAGCCTCCTGATTTTCTCCCGGTTTTTACGAATACCATCGGCTTTCGGAGCTTTATCCTTTGATTCCTTAGAACCGATTAGATTTTGCAGGATGTTTGAAAAGTTAAGCATTTTTCCAGACATCTTGTTTTGCCTTTGTGAAGCATCAAGGAGCATTGTATCAACTGTTTCTTGATCGGTGATTTCCGCTATGAGGGAGACGCCGCTTTCTGCAGCGCCGATAAGCCATGCTTTAGTTCCAACAGCAACTATATGAACTGAACGCCCTGTTGCCAAAGAAGCGCCTGCGATTACTTTAAGATGTGGATTGTCTTGAACAGAAGTCCGCACAATACGTTTAAGGAAGAAAATAGTCGCATAAATTACCACCGCAACAAGTGCCAAGACCAAAATTGTCCGCAATACAGTCCAAACAGACACAGCCCCGGTAACAACGGTTCCGGTATCATCTGCGATGATAAAACTCTGCTCACGATTTTCGAGCGTGATGTCATCAGTCTGTGCCGATACTTCAGCACTAAAGAACATGATAACACTAAAAACAATACAAAGGATTTTCAAATGACATTGCACCTAGCTCAAATCACTGCTTCTTTCTGAAGGAGAGACAATCTCAGTTACCCGGACACCGAAATTTTCATCAATGACCACTACTTCACCTTTAGCAATGAGCTTATGATTCACCAATATATCAACCGGTTCACCGGCTAGTTTATCAAGTTCTATGATTGTACCTTCACCCATACCTAAAATTTCTTTAATTAATTTTTTTGTTCGCCCCAATTCGACCGTCATCTCCATGTATACATCAACAATTAAGCCGATATTTCCTTGTTCTTGTGGAATTGTCCGTGGTGTCAAATTGGGGAATTGAACCGACTGAACATTAGTCTGCGTACCCATACCTTGCATACCTCCCATCATATTTCCTCCCGTCATACCTGTGTTAGGCATACTTTGCATCCCACTCGTTACTCCACTTGCCGCCGGTTTAGCAGCTTGTGCGGTACTTCCAGCATTGAGGGCATGAGCAATGGCACTAGATACACCGGCACCAAAGATTTCCCAGAGTTGTGGAGGACTACCCTTCCCCATATCCACTGTATACACTGCAACTAAGAACGTACCGGACGGTAAGGCTGCCACAGCTTTGGGGACATTGCTTGTTTCCGGCGATAATGATGCTATGGATTTATTACCAGTTTTGTTGGTGAGTGCGGTTATTTGTGTTCCTACCATGGTTGAAATAACCTCACCTATGACAGAGAGAGCCATGTCATCCATTTGTATATCTGTTTCATGGGTCATAGTACTAGCAATATTTTTCGCCATATCTTCACCCATGATAAAACTATGTTCGCCCGGAAATCCGGAAGAGTAGTCTGTTTTAATAACAGTTACCGTATTGGGAAGCTGTTCGAGGAGGTTATCACGTGTTGTAAATGAAAGTTCCGGACCGGTAAGTGATACCGGGGATCCAAGAAAAGTTGAAAAATTAGAAGATTGATTTTGAAGTGTAGTAGACAAGAAACTCGAAAGAGCTGTACGCTCATTCTCATCACCCTGAGGTTTTCCTGCCGCAGAGTCAGAACCACTATCTATGTTCATTCCACCTAACAACGCATCTATTTCAGATTGTGATAGAGCACCATCACTCATCATAAGGTCTCTTCTCCTTCATTAGTCAGACTTTCTAAATCAGCCTGCTCTATTTCTGCGGTTTTTTTGATGATTTGCACTGCCATTTTTTTTCCGATAACACCGGGTCGACAGAGAAATTTTTTCTTGTTACCAATGTTAAGAGAATAGGGATCGCCGACACGGGTGTTATAAAGGCGAATGACATCTCCCGGTCGCAGCGTTAGTACATCCCGTACTGAAACCTGTATTTTCCCTATTTCAGCTACCACATTCACATCAACTGTTGCCAATTTTTCTTTAAGTATATTTAAATTTTCAGTTGTAGTGCCGCGACGGACCGATGAATACCAAAATTGTGCAGACAACTTTCCAATTATCGGTTCAATAGTAAGGTAAGGAATACAGAAATTCATCATGCCTTCAACCTCACCTACTTTTGTTTCTAAAGTAACCAAGACAACCATTTCGGTTGGCGGTACAATCTGTGCGAATTGTGGATTCGTATCAATTTGCCCAAGCCGCGGTCTTAGATCAATAACTGTGGTCCACGCTTCACGCATATTCCCTAAAATCCGGACTATGATTCCTTCCATAACCGAAGTTTCAATATCGGTAAGCTCATGTTGAGCTTTTGCTCCTTCACCTGAGCCGCCGAAGAGCCGGTCTATAATAGAAAAGGTAATAGCCGGATCTACTTCTAAAATCGCATTTCCTTTAAGCGGATCCATATTGATAATTGCCAAAGTAGTTGGCGTCGGTATAGACCGGATAAATTCCTCGTAAGTAAGCTGATCCACTGAGGCAACATGAACATGGACCATGCTGCGCAGATTAGCTGAGAGACTCGTTGTTGTTAGCCGAGCAAACGTATCATGCATGATTGAAACAGTACGGATCTGCTCCTTAGAGAATTTATCGGGGCGCTTAAAATCGTAGACCTTTATTTTGCGGCGGGTCTCAGTAACAGGCTTGAACGATTCAGGTTCTGGTTCACCTGCATTTATCGCAGTAAGCAGCTGATCAATTTCGTCCTGGGACAGAACTTCTGTCATAAAAAAAACGGCGCGGTAGCCCCTCCTTCACAAATCTATCTACCTCATTCAATGGGTTGGTGTGTCCCCTGCCTCAAAGCAAAGACAAAATGAACCATGATCACATTTCTGATACACTTAACTGATTAAAGGTAATATTACGGACTTTCGCCGTATCAAGTACCTGGGTATTTAACTTTTCTATAATATCCTGCTTTAACCGCCCTTCATTTTCCGGTGCCAAATCGGCAGCAGTTTTTGAACTAAAGTAGCGTCTGGTAAAATCACGCAATTCATACTGCCGGTTGACAATCTCAGTTTGAGCGGCTGCATCATTCAGGGTATACCCAAGGATCATATCAACTACCACTGCATGTGGCACCGCATCTTTAGTGGTTGCCCGTACCGGACCGATAATAGTTGACCAGGCATACTGCGGTCTGGTACCAATATACGGAGAATTATCTGGAATCACCGTCTGCGATTGTCCGCCTTTATTGAGTATATTAAAGACTATCACCGTAATAGTAACAATAACTATAAGTGCGCCTATCCCTATAGCAACAAATTTCAGCAACATAGGCAAAAGCGCGGCTAATTTAGAAGGCTTTTTTTGAGTGGTTCCTCCTCCACTTTCTTCTTCATTAAGACCAAGATCGTCGTTGTCAGACATATCGTCCCCCTACGATATCGTACTTAAAAGCACTTTCATATTTTCGGCTTATAATACATCGTTATTTAATTATTTTTCTGGGTATTCTTCACCGTCTCTTCTTAACTATAAATATGATCGGTAAGCGAGACAAATGTCAAGCGTTTCTCGTGCCTAAGCCTCTTATTGGTCCTCAGGCTTGACCAGTATCCAGGCATCCTGAGTACACCGAAGCACACCGGCAGATGAAACAAAGGTATTAAGACCGTCAATCAGAAAAGCGATCAATACACCATTCTGGTAGTCCAATGCCGCTGCAAACGGTGATGTTCCAATCCACGTGCCGTCCGCTACCGGAAAAAGCATACGCTGCCGTGCCTGTGGAACAAGAGCGCGCCTATCAAAACCGGATCGTACCAATCGTGCGGCTAAGGTGCGCCAATCCGCCTGCCAGGGATCGGCTCTGAGGTCCTCGTTTATGCTATCGCTGCGCAACAGTTCACGGAACCCTACCCAGTTAAAGTAGAGCGGAAGACGGGTAAAAGCTTTTGTTTTTTCAGTGCCGGCAGCGGCGGCAAGCTCGCCATACAGGGAGGCATCAATACCACCGTGCCACGTCAAGACAAGACGGGTGCCGTCAACATCAAGCGGGAATAAGGCGCCAGCCGGTTTCATCGTTCCGGGGAACAAGCCACGGCTGGACCAGTAAGGGTAAGCCACAATCGGCGTGGTCCATTCTTGCATAACGGTAATGGCGATGGCATTATTGTCAGCGCCGTCAAAGTCTCTGCGTTCTTTTTCACCGGCTTCGTTTATCCATTCAAGGCGCCACCGCGGCGTGCCGAGTACCGCTTCCCAGGTATCCGGTAACGCCGGTAGTACAATCTGGTATGAAGACGGCAGAATCTCGGTGCAGGAACCCAAAACTGCTACAGCGACTAAGAAAAAGATCGATATTTTCAGCATAGTAAACTCCTTTGTTTTTCCGTGATAGCAACGCGCACAAGAATCGCACGCTGCCCCACCGTACTATATGGATTCATTATGCGTTATTGCTTTAATTAACAGGATATTTTTTTCATTAATTTGCTTGTGCACCTGCCTCAAGAACAGTCTCACCATATTCCCGCATCTCTTCCTTTGCGCGACCTGACTAAACGTATGCTTCATGCCGTCCCTTTTAGAAAATCGGAGAAATAAAAATGCTTGACCGAGACTATGCTCTAAAGCCATGCAATTTTAGGTTATATGGGATTTTTTCTCCCTTGAATTTGCTGTTAATGCCAAAATCAAAAAAGGGGCAATAACAAGACTTCTTACAACTCCGCCGCCAAAAGCACAAGGCCGTGGTAGAATGTTTCTTTGAAATCCGGGGCAATATACGCCCTGCCCGCCCCCGCCATCGCATCAAGCTGTTTTTGAGTAGGGTAAGCAAGCGGATACAAACCGTGCATATAGATCTTAAACGCCGTCATAAACGCCTTTTTTGCATC
>JAISMB010000070.1 GCA_031276945.1 Spirochaetaceae bacterium
TGACCAGCTCCACTACCCATGAAAAACATCCCTGATAGGTTCTTTCATGATCGCTTATAAACCGGCGTCCGCAGTCTTTACACCGATAATTTTGCTTTTCCCTGCTCTTTTTCCCGTTTCAGGTTATGGTGGAGCTATGGCAATGGGGGCATTTGAGTTCTATGGTGATTTGTATAATTCATAGTATCTCTTTATGCCCCTGTTGTCTTATCCCTCCTTCATACTTTGTGGATCACCTCCGAATATATTTATAAATGAAAAATTTCTTGCCTACTTTGCTCTATTTTAGTATTTTGTAAAAAATAATCGTACCGGTGTAGTCCGGTGTTCAACGAGGAGTAAAAATGGCAAAGCAATTATTATTTGATGAAGAGGCTCGGCGTAAGTTACTGTCAGGTGTCGAGCAGATTTCTGAGGCTGTTAAGGTGACGTTAGGACCGAAAGGACGTAATGTTCTTTTAGACAAGAAATTCGGCGCCCCTACAGTAACCAAAGACGGTGTTTCAGTGGCAAAAGAAGTTGAATTAGCAGACCCTTTTGAAAACATGGGCGCACAGCTATTAAAAGAAGTTGCCACAAAAACTAACGAAGTGGCTGGCGATGGTACCACAACCGCCACAGTGCTTGCATATTCTCTAGTAAAAGAAGGGTTAAAATCGGTAGCTGCTGGTATGACCCCTATAGAACTCAAGCGTGGTATTGATAAGGCGGTTGAAATTGCTGTTGTTGAGATCAAACGGAATGCAACTGAGATTAAAGATAAAGAAGAAATTTCTCATGTAGCGTCTGTTTCTGCTAACAACGATGTCGAAATCGGTAATACCATAGCGGATGCTATGGAAAAAGTTGGAAAAGATGGTGTTATTACGGTTGAAGAATCCAAGACCATGGAGACTTCTATTGAATTTGTTGAAGGTATGCAGTTTGACCGTGGTTATATTAGTGCATATTTCGTCACTGACCGTGATACTATGACAACTGTTTATGAAGATGTTTATATTCTTATTCATGACAAAAAAATATCTTCAATGAAGGATTTGCTACCAGTATTAGAAAAAGTCGCCCAAGCTGGCAAGCCTCTACTTATCATCGCAGAAGATGTAGAAGCTGAAGCTCTTTCAACGCTCATTTTGAATAACCTCCGCGGTACGCTCAAGGCTGTTGCAGTTAAGGCACCTGGTTTCGGCGACCGCCGTAAAGCCATGTTGGAAGATATTGCTATTCTTTCCGGTGGTGAAGTTATTACTGAGGAATTAGGACTCAAGCTTGAAAATACGACGCTCAATCAATTGGGCAAAGCAAAAACGGTTAAGATTGACAAGGATAACACTACAATCATTAATGGTGCTGGTAAATCTAAAGAAATTCATGACCGGATTGCTCAAATCAAGGCACAGATCGAAGATACTACTTCTGATTATGATCGTGAAAAACTGCAAGAAAGGCTTGCAAAACTAGCCGGTGGTGTTGCAGTGATCAATGTTGGTGCAACGACAGAAGTTGAGCTTAAAGAGAAAAAGCACCGGGTAGAAGATGCTCTTTCTGCGACCAGAGCAGCTATTGCCGAGGGCATTGTGCCTGGTGGTGAGATTGCTCTGATTCAAGCTGCCCTTGCTCTGGATAAGGCTGATACCAAAGGACTTACTGATGATGAAAAAGTAGGATTCAAGATTGTTAAACGTGCTTTGGAAGAACCTATCCGGCAAATTGCTGAAAATGCAGGGCTTGATGGTGCTGTTATTGCTGACCGTGCTAAAACTGAAAAATCAGGTATTGGTTTTGATGCAGCAAAAATGCAGTGGGTAGATATGGTAAAAGAAGGTATTATAGACCCGGCTAAAGTAACGCGTTCTGCCTTGCAGAATGCAGCATCCATTGCCAGCCTACTTCTTACCACTGAATGTGCTATCACAGATATACCAGAAAAGAAAGAAGCAGTTCCCGCACCGGGTGCTGGTGGTATGGGTGGTATGGATTACTAATCAAAAACGCTTCACTGTGTGTAAAAAGCAGGTGAACAAGTGATTAGAAGGAAAAGGACAGAGCGGATAAGCCGCCCTGTCCTTTTTTATTATAATTATAGGATTTAACGAATTGTAAGATGCATTCATATAAGATAAATAGCCACAACTATTCAGCGTAGTAATGCACTACTTCACCTCTCTTAACGTTTCAGTTGTGTTGCAGTCCCCAACATAGTGTCGCTGGTTTGTATTGTCTTAGAATTAAATTCATAAGCACGTTGGGCAACGATAAGATCAACCATTTCTCGGACCACGGACACATTCGACATTTCAAGGAATTTATGGTATATTTTCCCCATACCTTCATAGCCGGGACGGCCGGGGATAGGCTCGCCGGAAGCTTGCGACACTTTGAAGAGATTTTCACCGACTGCCGTCAGTCCTACCGGATTAGCGAAGCGGTATAGCTCTATCTGCCCCACTTGAACCGGCTCATTTTCATCAATTTCCGGCACCATGACCGAGACTCTCCCATCCTGAGATACGGTAATACTGTCCGGTAGAAAATGTTCCGGCATGACTATGTCTGGCAAAAGCCAATAGCCGTTGCTCGTTACCATGCGACCATCAGAGTCTACCTCAAAAGCACCATTGCGACTGTACGCATAACTGCCATCGTACATTTTTATACGGAAGAAACCATCACCTATTATTGCCATATCGGTAGCATTTTCAGTGTTTTGGGGCGATCCCTGGGTAAACATCCGCTGTGTATCAGCGAGTTTAACGCCATGCCCCATTTGTATCCCCACTGGTACTACACTATCCTCGGTTGCCGGAGTACCAGCTGTTTTTACTGTTTGGTAGAGCAGATCCTCAAAATCAGCCCGCATACGCTTAAAGCCAGTGGTATTAACATTGGCGAGATTATTAGCAATGGTATCAATATTTGCCTGCTGTCCAATCATACCGGATGCACCGGTCCACAAACTCCGCACCATAAAAAATTACTCCTTTATTTCTTCTTTATTAGCTGCACCTACAGCCACCGGTTTATACTACTTTATTTCCGGTCAACGTTCTTTGTAATCATTTTTTTCTATGAGCCGCCGCAGGAATTCTGCCGACCTCTCCGCTCTCTTTATCTTTGTAGAGCGGTCTTTTAGCATACATCAACCGGAATCATGCACTGAGCTATAATTTCGTTGTCTGTAGTAATGTCCCTAACATTGAATCGCCTGATTGTATCACCTTTTGATTTGCTTCGTAGGCGCGGTTTACCTCTATCATCTGTACCATCTCTACAACCGGGTCAACATTACCGGCTTCGGTAAATCCTTGCACGACACGGGGACGCTTCTCTCCATCAAGAATTTGAGCCGCCCCGGAAATATCGGTATCAAGGTATAAACTAGAACCCTGCTTCTTTAAGTAGCGGTCGCGGTCAAAGTCAACAATCTTGAGCGTATCTAAAAGCTCCGTCTCTTCCCATACATTATTCTCTTTTGAGACCATTATATCGGTATTGCCGTCTTGGTAAACAGCGTTGACCCAAACCCGCCCCTGTTTATCAACTTGAAAATTGTTTGCCTTAATCTGTATGCGCCCTTTCTCACCAAGCACCGGATACCCTTCTTTTGTTTCAAGAAAGCCCTCTTTCCCCAACTGAAAAGAACCGTTGCGCGTGTAACGCTCACCCCAAGGGGTAGAAACGGTAAAAAAGCCTTTGCCGTCAAGTGCGAGATCGAAATCGCTCTGTGTTTCTTTTAAGGCGCCCTGTTGAAAATCGGTAAACAGTTCGTTTAACTCAACGCCCGTACCAATCTTGCCAATAAAGGGCGCGGCATCGGCAGAGCCGAGCGGATGCTTATAGACCCCATCACTCTCCATACGGCGCAGGAGCAATTCCGGGAAAGCCTTAAAGGATGCAATATCTTTCTTATACCCATCAACATTAACATTAGCCAAATTATTTGCTACCGCATCAAGGCGCCATTGCTGCGCACGCATCCCGGAAGCGCCGGTATACCAGCCTCTGATCATACTCTTCTCCTCTTTCTATTACTATCGGCACGATTAAAGATTTTTTGAAAGGTGCTGAACTTTTTCACCAAACGCCCCAAAACAACGCGCAGTGCTTGCAGCATAACCGTGCCGCCTTAACGCAAGCGCCTCATTATCTCTCAGGCGAGACTCCCGCATCTCTCGGAAGGCGAAGTCTGTCCCTTACTCTGCGAGGTCTGACCGTTACTCTGCGTGACCGTTACTCTGCGAGGTCTGACCGTTACTCTGCGTGACCGTTACTCTGCGAAGTCTGCCCCTTACCCTGCGAAGTCTGACCGTTATCCTGCGAGGTCTGACCGTTATCCTGCGAGGTCTGACCCTTACCCTGCGAGGTCTGTCCGTTACCCTGCGAAGTCTGACCGTTATCCTGCGAGGTCTGACCGTTACCCTGCGAGGTCTGACCGTTACTCTGCGAGGTCTGACCGTTACCCTGCGAGGTCTGTCCTTTACCCTGCGAGGTCTGACCGTTACCCTGCGAGGTCTGTCCGTTACCCTGCGAGGTCTGACCGTTACTTGTCGAGGTCTGACCCTTACCCTGCGAAGTCTGACCGTTATCCTGCGAAGTCTGTCCCTTACCCTGCGAAGTCTGACCGTTACTCTGCGAAGTCTGACCGTTACCCTGCGAGATCTGACCGTTACTCTGCGAGGTCTGACCGTTACTCTGCGAGGTCTGACCGTTACTCTGCGAAGTCTGACCGTTACCCTGCGAGATCTGACCGTTACTCTGCGAGGTCTGACCGTTACTCTGCGTGACCGTTACCCTGCGAGGTCTGTCCTTTACCCTGCGAGGTCTGTCCTTTACTCTGCGAGGTCTGTCCTTTACCCTGCGAGGTCTGTCCTTTACCCTGCGAGGTCTGACCGTTACTTGTCGAGGTCTGTCCTTTACTCTGCGAGGTCTGTCCTTTACCCTGCGAGGTCTGACCGTTACTCTGCGAGGTCTGTCCCTTACTCTGCGAGGTCTGTCCTTTACCCTGCGAAGTCTGCCCCTTACTCTGCGAGGTCTGACCGTTACTCTACGAGGTCTGTCCCTTACTCCGATTTGTGTCTGCTGAAGCCTTATTGCATATTTCTCCATTTCTGGATTGGCATAGACGACCTGTGCCGGCTGGTATTTTTTCCGACTGTGCCGGCTGATTGTAATTTCTAGTGATGATACACAAAGTATGACGGAGGGATAAGAAAACAGAGGCATAAAGGTATACTATGAATCATACAAATCACCATAGAACTTAAATGCCCCCATTGCTCTAGCGCCACCATAACCTGAAACGGGAAAAAGAGCAAGAGAAAGCAAAATAACCGTTGTAAAGACTGCGGACGTCAGTTTATAAGCGACCATGAAAGAACCTATCAGGGATGCCTTTTCCTGATAGTCGAACCGGTAAAAATCATGCTCGTCCGGGGAATGGGCATACGGGACATCAGTACCGTACTGAACATCAGTATCACCAAAGTCTTAAAAGTACCGAAATCGACCAAACATAACATAAAACCGAAGAGAATTACTATGATCATCTTGAGAAAGACTGAGTTTTGGACGTATGGAGGAAAAAAGAAGAACAAAATAGGGCTGATATACGCATATCAACGGGAAAGCGGGGAAATTGTAGCGTTTGTATGGGGAAAGCGGGACCTGAAAACCGCAAAAAAGTTGAGAAAGAGGATAAAACAAATGGGGATAAGCTATGATTAGGAGAGCAACGGACGATTGAGACAGCTTTCTTTCAGCCTTCGCGACGGACAACCATGACAGAGGAAAAACGCATACGGGAGGGATAGAGGGAATAAGTGCCGGCTCAAAGCTCAGGGTAAGGCGGGCATTGCGGAGGACCTGTTGTTTTTCCAAAAAGCTGTTCAACCACGTGAAAGCGTCTAATATGGCTTTCTTCTACATCAATTATGGCGTTGTTTGAGGATCATCATACTTTGTGGATCACCTCCATATTTTTATTTATTTTTGAGGGCGGGCAAGGTATGACTTATCCTGCCTTAGTCTCAGGTGAAACCGAGTCATTCTCAGGTGAAACCGAGTCATTCTCACGTGAAAAAAAAGCGCCGCCGATGAGGGCGATGTTGGTGTTTTTTGCAGGGGGCGAGGTCTGACCTAAAGGGTGTGCGCGGCAGTATGCGGGGTCTTCTAGTTTCTTGCAAATATGCCGATATTTAATGAACTATGAATACTGTTGCCGTACTGTACGGTGTTGAGCTTTCTTCTTATGCTTATGAGCCGGTACTGTTGCATAAAAGCGCCTTTTCTCATGCACTTGAGCGGGTATCGGTATTTCCAGGTGTCCGAAAAGTGGTGGTACTGGTGCAGGAAGGCGCTGCGCTGCCGGTGCCGGAATCGTGTACCCGTATTGCTGCACCGTTCTGGAGCGTGAAGATTCTCCTTGAAACACTGGCAAAGATAGCGGCGGGGTCTGATCTGCTCTATTTTGCGTGGGCGGATTGTCCTTTCTTAGACCCGCGGCTTGCAGAAAGCATTGCACAGCGGCATTTGCGCTATAAAGCCGAGTATTCTTATGCAGACGGATGGCCCGCAGGCTTAGCGCCTGAAGTACTTGCGCCGAGCACTGCGGCGCTCCTTGCTAAACTAGCCAGCGATAACCATGAGCCGGTCAAACGTGATACGCTCTTCTCAGTTATTCAAAAAGACATCAATTCCTTTGACATTGAGACTGAAATTGCACCGGTTGATTTGCGTCCTTACCGGCTCCAATTCAGCGCCGATTCCAAGCGTACTCTGCTCCTCTTAACCCGCTTTGCCCATGCAGGGCTTAGCGGAGGAGGCAGTGCAGCTATAAGTGCGCTTATACAAGATAAACCGGAGCTGCTACGCACCTTACCGGTGTTTTATGCCATTGCCGTAACAGAGCATTGCCCTCAGCGCTGTGCGCTCTGTCCCTATCCGCTGCAGGAAGCGCCGGCGTTTCCTCCGATCTCGCTTGAACAATTTTCCACGCTGCTTGATAATATCAGTGCCTTTTCAGGTGATGCGGTCATAGACCTCTCGTTATGGGGAGAAATTGCGCTGCACCCTCATAAGATAGAGCTTATTCAGGCAGTCTTGAGCCGACCAGCTCTGTCGCTTATCATTGAAACTTCAGGCATAGGCTGGAAAGAAAGCGAATTACAGACGATTGCAGAGGAAGCGCTGCATTGCCCTCCCCGGATAAACCGTCAGCCGCCTGTTTCATGGATACTTTCATTGGATGCCTACAGTCAAGAGCGCTATCGTGCGGTACGCGGCAGCGGTTATGAAGAAGCCATAACACAGGCGCACAGCCTGCTCAAGCTTTTCCCACAAGACACCTATGTACAGGCAGTACGGGTAAACGGCGCCGAAGATGATATTGAACAATTCTATCGGTTTTGGAAGGGCAAAAATGCGCATATCATCATTCAAAAGTACGATGACTTTTGCGGTGTACTCCCTTTTCTTCAGGCTTCGGATTTATCACCGTTAATCCGGCGTCCCTGCTGGCATTTGTCCCGAGATATGGCTGTTTTACTTGATGGTACGGTACCCTCTTGCCGTGAAGACCTGTCATGCAGCCGGGTGCTGGGGAATGTATTTACCGAAACGCTTGAGACTATCTGGTTACGCGGCGAATCATGGTATGCCAAGCACTGTACGGCAAGTAGCACTCAAAGATGGGAAGAGATGGGACTCTGTGCGAGGTGTGATGAATACTATACCTACAACTTTTAACAACTCTATGCCTTCATACACGGCAGTTGGAGGATCAGAACGTGCTGCATTTTCAGGACTTTCGGCAATACTGCTCTCGCGCGGCGGGCGTTATCCGCGGCGTACTTTATTTCAAGAGCTAGAAAAGATAGGTTTTGACTATATCATCAGTATAGAAGGAGTGCGTGAACGGTATGATGTTGATGAATTATCCGAACGCTTCCCGCAGGTGAGCTTTATCTTTCTTAAAGAAGCTATTACAACCGGCGAACAGATCAACCTTGCAGTCGGTGAGTTATCCAGCCCGCTCTTTTTTGTGCTTTGGGATGATCTGCGAATCCTGCATTCCGGCGGGGCGTTGCGTATGGCTGAACGGCTGCTGCTCAATACCGGTATGTGCCGGCGTTTATGTACTGTGCCGCTTATACAAAACTCGCACTTTGAAACCCTGCCGACTATTGCAATCCCGCTTGCGTATAAAGGCACGGTAAAGCGTATTCTTCTTGTGCCGGTAAAAGAAGGTGAGATGAGTCTGTACCCTTTTGACGGTGTGGGCATTTACGATCGTACGCGTTTTATTGGATTAGGCGGTTTTGACAATACCATTAAAAATACTCAATGGCAGCTTATGGATTTTGGTTTTCGCGCTCATTTGTGGGGAGAACAGATCAATTCAACGCATTTAATTCGGCTTTCCTACGATGGTGAGATACCGACAGATGACAGTACCGCTGATTACGGCTATCGCAGGTTTTATCTTAAAAATCTTGCGCCGGTCTTTCATGGGGATAGTGCCACCGTTCCTCTGCGCCGCTTTATCAGTTATTGGTGGCGTTCTGGGAAAGGATTGATTGTAGCATGGGATGAATTTTCCCAGGGACGCCAGTGGGTAAAAACGAATTGTTACCGGTTCAAAAGCGATGTCCGAGCTATTATTGAACTCTGGGAAGATGTCAGTGAACGACCGGAGCTTGAAACGATAGAACAAATGCCGCTGCCTGATAGGCACAATCCACCGGATATTGAAGAAGAGCCGCCGCCTGAACCTTTAGCACGGAGCGGCACATGACCGGTCTTGTGCTGCAAGCCCGCCTTGATTCAAGTCGTCTTTCGCGCAAGGCTCTGCTTCCTTTAGGCTCTCAGCCTATGATTGTTCGGGTTATGGAGGCGCTTAGACAGGTGCGCTCTGAGCTGTACATACTTGCCTGTCCGCAAGACTGTGTTGCTACCTTTGCTCCGCTTGCACAGGAAGCTGGTTTTCTGCTCTGTGCAGGTTCTAAAGAGGATGTTTTGAGTCGCTACTGTGATGCAATCCGCCTTTATAAACTGGATAGGATAATCCGCGCAACTGGCGACAACCCCTTTGTTTTTGCAGATGCGGCTGATCTTATCAACGCCGAGGCGCTTGCATTAGGCGCTGATTATGCCGGCTATAGCGCCTTACCGTACGGTGCCGGTGTAGAGTCTGTAGCGGCAGAGGCATTGCTTTGTGCAGAACGGGAAGTGGTTCTCAAAAGCGACCGTGAGCATGTCTGTCCGTATCTCTACCGGCATCCGCAACACTTTTTAGTACACCGTCCCTTAGCTCCGGTATGCTGGCGCGCTCCTCATTTGCGGATAACCGTAGACACGGCAGAAGATTATACCCAGGCACAAAAACTGTATGCGGCTTTACCTGAAGAGCCGCAGCAACGCTACCGGGGAGAATGCATCATTAAGGTATTAGAACTGCTGCCTTCATGATTTCTGAAGGCAGAGGAGAGGAACAAGGTTGCCCCTCTATATCTTTGGGGAGACTTGATAGGTAATTTTACCGGTTTCTACATCAATGGCTTTTACTGTCAGGCGGCGCAGAGTACCAGTTCCGGTCAGTGCGCAGGTAATAATGACCGATACCCCAAGTTCATGCCCGATAGACACAGCAGAATCATCGCTCACAGAACCGGACAGTTGGAATTGCTGTTCTGCTTCTCTCAGATCGCGGTTTTGCCGATCTACAACGGTTATGGTCTTGCTCTCAATAATCTGTGCCGTTATCCCATCAATAATACTATCAACAAAATCCTGTTCAGTTTGTGAAACATTCATAATCATAATGATAGCATTGGAAGAAAGAGCTTGAATAATACCCTCCGATACTTGTCTAAGAGCGCTAACAGACAAACTCTCTGCTGGTCCTGTGTACTTTTGTTCAATAGTCTGACTTTCTGCATGCACCTGTTTAAGATAAGCAAGTTCAGCGGCGGCTTTCGGATTACCGCTTACAGCCGCAAGCTCCTGCATACGATCAATAGCTCCCTCAAGATTTCCGGTTACCCAGATAAGAATGGCGGCATTGTAGCCGGCTGCAAAATTATTAGTACGGGTATAGAGCGTGTTATACGCACTAAGCGCAGTCTGATAGCTCCCTTCTTTTACCAATCGTTCAGCTTCTTTCATCTGGTTTTTAATGTTCTTATCTTTTGAAGTATCTTGTGCAAGCTGTATCTGTTCTGTTACAACCCACGGCGACAGATCCCGTGCAAGGTAGCGTAAAGTAGTATCAATAATCTCCTGCGCCAAAAGATACGGCTTTTTTAGCTCGTACTTATCGGTCTTGCTGTCGCTTGTTTCTCCTGATTTGACGATTTTATCAACGATACTGTTATCCCATGTCCGTATAAGCTGGTATGAATATTCAAGGCTTACCACTCGCTCATAGAGCGTTACCGTCTTAAAGGTTTTCGTTTCTGGATAATACTTCTCTATTTCATGACTGCTATCAATGACCGTGAAGCTTATAAGGGCACCGGTAAAGAGAGCATCCACCATAGTGGTAAGCGACGTACCGTCAGCTTGCAGGCGCGCAATTTGACTAGGATCAACCATAATGAATCTTTTTGTCTCAAGAATACGCTGTTCACTGTATAAGGTTAATGCCTGAGCGATCAATGCCTGTAAAGCCGAAGTATCACTTGTACGAAAAGGCATGACTGCAAGCCGACTGATACCGCTCGTATCCATCGTAGGGACTTTAGTAATTTGAATAGGAATAGAAGTAGCACACGAAAGGCTAGTGATACCGATCAGTGCTGCTAATGCAGCACAGCAAAAACGAATATGTCTCTTTAGCTCCACGAAGATTCTCAGCCTTCTATCCTTTAATGGTGGTATAAAATCCAGTCAAAAAAGCGGTAACCTCATTTGGGCAGAAATCGAGCAATAGCCTGTACCGTAGTAGACAGAGGCATAGTTTGAAGCCAAACTTTTCCCGGACCGATGAGTGTTGTATTAAACATACCTTCACCGCCGGCAATAATATTGCCTAACCCTTTAACCATCTGGACATCGACTCGTACTGTTTCTTCAGCAAAAGCAAAAGCACCGGTATCTATGATGAGCTGTTCACCAGAGGCAAGATCATAACTGATCATTCCTCCATCAATAGCCAAGAATACATGACCTTTTCCAGTAAATTTCTGCAAGATAAAGCCTTCACCACCGAAAAAGCCGGCACCAAGTTTTTTTTGGAAGGTGATTCCAGAACTAATTGTCTCTTCTGAAGCTAGAAAAGCGCCTTTTTGTGCAATGACACTGTGGCTCGCATCTATTTCAAGCGGGATAATTTCGCCTGGACTGTTGACTCCAAAGGCTATCAAGCCTTCTCCCCCTTCAGCTGTGTAAGAGCTTTGGAACAAGCTCTCACCACTTATCGCTCGGCTAAACATTTTTCCAATACCTCCACCGGTCCCAGTGTTCATCTTCATATTTGAAGACATCCATAACATTGCTCCGGTTTCACAAATAACCGTTTCCTTAGCATTAAGAGTACAAATTAACACCGGAAATGGGGTCCCTTCAATTTGATATTTCATAATCAATCCCTCCTTCTTATGAAATACTATAGTACCACGCTATTTCAAAAATATCCAGCCCATATTCCGGCGCCGGTACTAGTAGTGTTCTCGCCGGTTTATCCAGCAGCTTAACAGCTACTAGAACCGGTAACTATTATTGTAATCGTCTAATAAGATCATTGACCCGAGTCGTATATTGCTCCGGATCAATAGCGGCTGCTTTTTGCAGCCATACAATGGCTTCAGAATTGCGACCGGCAGCAGCCATATTAAAACCAAGTGCTAAAGCAATCATTGCCGTATCAGTGCCGCCGCTTTTAATGAAGCTTGTTTCATAGTGCTCTCGTGCCGCATCAAATTCTTTAGCATCATAAGCCAAAAGTCCTAAATAATAATAAGGCACATAGTGCGCCGGCTGCTGATCACGGGCAGCCACAAAAGCATTTTTTGCCCGTATAAGGTCATGTTCACCGTAAGCTCTCAGCCCTTCATTTATCAATTCGTTAAACGTTTTTCGTGAATTGATGTACACCTTAAAATCACGCTCAAAGGCATCCCAGTCGGTGTATTGCGCTATACGTTCCAATACTTTCTCGGTATTCTCCTGAGTGCTTGCACTCTTATCTAGTATCATAAAACATTCAGTTAATGTTCTTAGATAATCAGTATTACCACTTTTTAGGAAAAAAGATACCAATGCCCATGATAGTTCCGGTGAAGGAGAGCCGTCAAGCAAAAGCGTCTTCAGTGAAGGCATAGAATTGACCATACTACGCACCGATTCAAGTAACGTTAAATTTTCCTCAAAAACTAAGGGACCTGGGGTGCTGCTGTCAGTGCCGGCACGCACCGGATCATAGCTTAAAGTATAGTAATACAAGGAAAAACCTTTATTGAACCATGTCGGCGGATAGGGAACAAATGCCCTCAAATACTGTATAAAAGCTTGGTTAGGCAATAAACGCATCTCAGCGTCAGTTCCACGGTTTATAAGTAATTCACGCAAATTTTCTTGACTATAATGAAGGTACACTGCCCCATCAGGATGTGAACCGGCTAATTTAGCGGTAAGGTAGGTATCATAAGCTTCCTTACTATCAAAAGCAGTTACGCGTAGCGTTGTTTTTGCTCCTTTAGGAACAAACCGGAATAACTGGTTATACATCACAAAACGACTCTCTAATTCTTGTGATAAAAGAGTGGCATCCTCTTGGCTTATGTATGACTCTACTTGGTAATGATCAGATAGTACCATATAGGTCTTGCGAGGCTCAAGCGAAGCTTTGGTAATGATTGGACTGAGAGGTTCCTGTAAAGCAGGCGTACCAGGCGCACTGACCGATGCTTCAGTAGTTGGTAGCGCACTTTCCTTATCGAGCTGTTGCGCTCGTGCAGAGGAACTGACGAATATGAGCAACACGAAAGTAAAAAAATATAATCTTTTCATGCGATTCTCCTTTAGTTATCAAAAAATTTACCGATAACTGATTTTATCTTTGCTACTGAATATAGCAGTGAGTACTCTACTTGTCAATAATATTTTGAATTTTTTATTTAGTTGTCAGAAATTTTGTCGATAATAATATTTACTGTTTCTATGAGAATACCCGTATACCGTTCTATATTGTCAATAATATACTGTTGTATCTCGTAGAGTGTTCCACCCAATGAAGTCCCAAAAGGGACATCGACGGTAATGATGATACGGTAGCCCATGTCATCATCTTTGATGAAAAGCCGTTTTATTTTAACACTCGAATCGTACTCATCAACACATTGTTTAACCATTAAGCTTAAAGCTTGCTCTGATATGGCTATTTTACTCCGTTTGGAATATTCAGGCCGCACGACTGACTTTTCATGTACTATTGGTAAAGGACCAAGTTGTCCCGTTCTTTTATGCCGCTTAAATATCTGGATAGCATCGTAAAAAATATGGGGATAGTTTTTTTTTATTTCCAAGCTTGGGACCGGGATAACATGTTTCCCTTCAACACGGCGCATCCGTATTGCTTTTTCAATATCAGCTTGCGAAGCTATATCTTCAATTTTGATAATTTTGCTCGGTGCTGGTAATTGCAGCCGTGCAGCAATCTTATTGACCATCTTTTCTGAAGTTCCCAAAATCAGTACTTTCTTTGGTTTGTCTCCCTGAAATTTTTTAGCAACCTCGTCTCGCTGGTTTTTTTCATCAAACAGTGCAGTTTTGACAGCTCCCATGAAGCTCTTTTCCATTTTAGCAGAATGTCCTGCTACAATACGGTTATCCCGAATTAAAAGCCCGTCATCAATGATAAAATCAACGTGGTACTTTTGCGCGACAAATTTCGCCCTAAAGCTTTTACCCGTACCGCTTTCACCGACAAGTGCATAAATTTTGATAGTGCTAAACATGAATGGCATACTCCTATATGGTAACGCAAAAAATATTCAAAATCTGCTTAAAAGCTAAAAAATTAGGTTATTACTAGTATTTTCGGTATGTTCTTGAAAGCCATCGTGCTGAATCAGGGCAAGATCTTGTATTTTATACGCTGTTTTCAGAAAACTCACACGAACAGCCTGCTCAGAGAAATAAAGCGGACAGATCAGATGAGAGGCACGCTCCTCTCCTACCTCACGGCGCTTCTTGAAAGACCAGAATACAATGAGGGGAAAATTAAACGAATCGAGAATAGTTCTGAAGCCTTCCCGCTGATTCTTGGGTAGTATTGACACTGTACTGCTCCGAGCCTCGATACTTCCCCTCTAAACAGATAAGGACACACTTTCGATTCCAACAAGGACAGACTTCTGATTCCAACAAGGACGCACTTTCGATTCCAACAAGAACGGGCTTTTAATTCCAACAAGGACGGATTCTGAGGGCGAGGTCTGACCTTCAGCTAATCCAATAGGGACGGAGAAGCCGGTTGCCTTTAATACTTTTACTGCAAAAATAAAAGATTAGTCTTCTGAAGGATAATTTTATGTAGAAGTCAGTTTGATGGTACCTTATGGTAATAATTCATGGCTCCGGTTAGCGTACAATGACTCATTCTTAATGTAAAACGACTCATTCTTAATCAAAAACGAGTCATTCTTAACGTACAATGATTCATTCTTAACATAAAACGACTCATTCTTAATGTAAAATGAGTCATTCTTAGCGTACAATAAGTCATTCTTAATGTAAAATGAGGCATTCTTAACATAAAACGACTCATTCTTAATGTAAAACGAGTCATTCTTAGCGTACAATAATTCATTCTTAATCAAAAATGAGTCATTCTTAATGTACAATGAGGCATTCTTAACATAAAACGAGTCATTCTTAATGTACAATGAGTCATTCTTAACGTACAACGAGTCATTCTTAATGTAAAATGAGGCATTCTTAACATAAAACGAGTCATTCTTAATGTAAAATGAGGCATTCTTAACGTACAATGAGTCGTTCTTGCAGTAAAATAGGACGTTGCAAAGATACTAGACACGATTTATTGGGTGCGGCAACCCGCCGTGAATAAGGAGAAACTGAGGATAAGGTCTGTCTTATTCAGCCAAACGACCGCGCGCAGCGGATAAGCGTCCCTCTTTTGAGCAGTTTTTATTTGACAGGCGGCAGAAGACGCTCTTATACTAGTTTAAGAGTACATTTCTTGTGGAGATAATCCACGTTTTAGGAGGTTTTATGAAAAAGGCAGTATTAACTATAACTGCATTATTGATGATAGCAGGCGTCTTGTGCGCCACAGGAGAGCAGGATACCGGGGCAGCGAACAGGGATCCCCTTTATCCTATCACGATCTCAGTCTATACCCAGCAGCCCCGGCAGCAGCCGCCCGCCAATAATAAGATCGATGCTTTGATCAAAGAACGGTTCAAGGTTAGTTTCTCATGGGATATTTTGGTCGGCGACAGCATACAGAAACGGGGGATTATGATAGCTTCAGGCGATTATCCTGATCTGATTGAAATCAACGAGACCGCGTTTATAGACGCCGGCGCTTGTATTCCTTTGGAAGACTTGATAGAACAATACGGACCGAACATTAAGGCGCACTACGCCGATGTCTGGGAGAAAATGAAATCCCCTGACGGGCATATCTACTATTTGATTAACTGGGGCATTTACCACGGGCTTAACCAAAGCCCTTACTACGGCGATTCCGCACTCTGGGTTCAGAAGGAAGTGCTGAAGGAAGCCGGCTACCCGCGCATTGTTACCATGGACGAGTACTTTGATCTGCTCATTGCCTATGCAAAAAAACATCCGACCATCAACGGCTTGCCCACCATTCCGTTTACTATTCTGACCTACGACTGGCATGCGTTCTGTATGTGGAACCCGCCCAACTTCCTTGCCGGTTATCCGAATGAAGGCAACGGTACTGTCGATCCGGTTACGCACAAATACACGAATTTCTTTACGCAGGATATATCGAAGCGCTGGTTTAAGAAGCTCAACGAGCTTAATGCGCAGGGGTACATTGATAAATCAGCTTTTGTTGATAATTATGACCAGTACCTTGCGAAGATAGCTTCAGGGCGGGTCTTGGGCTTGCACGATCAGCGGTGGCAATTCGCACAGGGTGATGATGCGCTGCGCGATCAGAATATGTATAACAGGACCATGGCGCCGCTGCCCATTGTTTTTGACCGGAACATTAGACCGCGTTACAGGAACATACCCATTCCGAATATTGGACGGGGCGTTGGTATTAGCGTTAAGGCAAAGGATCCGGTGCGCATCATCCGGTTCTTGAATGAATGGCTCTCCGAAGACTGGCAGCGGGTCATTGAATGGGGCGTTGAGGGAGAAGACTGGCAGCGCAACGCCAAGGGAGAGCCGTACCGGACTCCGAGCCAGCGCGCAAACTGGGAAAACCAGATTTGGCAGCTGCGAAACCGCGAGATGCTCCTGCGTGAAGTTCTGCCGACATGGGAAGGCTCATGGTCTGACGGGTATCCGACCCTTTTGGAAGATTACTATCCTGAACGGGAAGCGCTCACCCGTCCTGAAGACAAGGAACTCTGGGCTGCCTACGGCGTTACCAGCAACGCCGAGCTGATGGACAAGTCTCCGCCGCCTAACGCGCTGTGGTTCCCGACGTGGAGTATGCCCAATCCGCCTGACGGTTCTAAGGCTCAGATTGCCCAGCAGCGCTACGAGCAGGTTATGCGTAAATACCTGCCGCAGGTTATTCTTGCACAGCCGGCGCAGTTTGAAAGCCTCTGGGCAGAGTATGTCAGAGAGATGGGCAAAGCAGGTATGGCGGACTACGAAGCTTATATGCAGGAACAACTCAATCTGCGTATCAAGCTGTGGAGCGCAAAATAAGAAAATAATGCCGTAAAGCCGCCTCGTCTGAAGGTCAACACGGCTCCGCGCGGATTTTCAGCGCCCCCGCATTAAAGGGGCGCGGCGCGGGAATACAGCGCCGTGGTACATACCGGCAGCGGGGCAGTTAAGCGGTCATAAAAAGAGAAGTATCGGTTCAACCGAAGCCCGCCGTTGGCGGGAAGCCTGCGGATACAGAGGAGCGGCTGCTGATAAAAAAGCGGCGGCGAGACAGAGAGAGACGAAGCAGGAAATAAACGGAAGAAAGCCGCTCAAAACAAAGGGGCGCTTTCTTCTGTGTTTTAGAAGGCAGCGGCTATGAAGACAAAGCATTCATCCGTTATAAATCGTCCCAAAACATTTTGGGAAAAAATAGGTATCCAAAGACAGCTTGTGTTTATGTCCGTGCCTATTGTTCTGTATATTATTTTATTTTCATACATTCCCCTCTGGGGCTGGACCATGGCTTTCCAGAATTTCCGTCCCGCACGCAGTTTTTCCCAGCAGGAATGGGTCGGTTTTGAATGGTTCAAATTTCTTTTTTCCGATAAAATCTTTTTACAAACCATACGCAACACGCTGGCAATGAGCCTTATCAATACCATTCTGGGGTATATCA
The DNA here is from genome assembly GCA_031276945.1 of Spirochaetaceae bacterium. Classification (GTDB taxonomy): domain Bacteria; phylum Spirochaetota; class Spirochaetia; order Treponematales; family Breznakiellaceae; genus BOBG01. Next base: position 17,498 of record JAISMB010000070.1, read on the forward strand.
GCGCCATTGCCTTTGCGCTCTTATTAAACGAGTTAAAAAGCGTATTGTTCAAACGGGCTGTACAGACTATCTCGTATCTGCCCCATTTTCTTTCATGGGTTATCGTTACCGGACTGGTCGCTTCTATGCTTGCCGTCGAAAACGGCACTATCAACGAAGTACTGATTGCCCTGCATATTATAGAGGAGCCTGTGCTTTGGCTTTCAAAACCGAATTATTTCTGGGGAATTATCGGCGCAACCTATGTATGGAAAGAAGTCGGGTGGAATACCATCATCTATCTTGCGGCGATTGTGGGTATAGACCCTGCGCTCTACGAAGCCGCCGAGATTGACGGGTGTAACCGGTATCAGAAAATGTGGAATATCACGCTGCCGGGGATTAAATCAACTATTATTATTATGATGATTATGAGCATAGGACATATTCTTGATGCGGGCTTTGAGATGCAGTACCTCTTACGAAACGGTTTGATCCAAGATGTCGCTGATACCATAGATATTTATGTCCTTCAATACGGGTTACAGCATTCCAATTATTCTCTGGCTACAGCAGCCGGTATGTTTAAGAATGTGGTTAATATAACCCTTATTTTTATTGCTAACTGGCTTGCTAAACGGGCTGGTGAAGAGAGGTTAATATGAAAGTCGGCAGCGCATCCCGTATCGAAGACATGGTTTTTAATACGGTTAATGTAATCATTATGAGCTTGGTGGTACTGTGTACGTTTTATCCGTTCTGGAATACTATTGCTATTTCTTTTAACGAGGCGACTGATACTATTCGCGGCGGCGTTACCTTTTTCCCCCGTAAATTCTCGTTACAAAACTACCGCGCTGTTTTTGCCTCCGGTACTATTTATCATGCGTTTTTTATTTCCGTGATTCGGACCGTCATTAACACCGTTACCAGTGTATTTTTTACCGCAATGATAGCTTACGCCCTCTCGCGGCGGGAATTTGTACTGTGTAAACCCCTGACGCTCATACTGGTACTTTCTATGTATATCAATGCCGGTCTTATTCCCACGTATTTTTTAATGCGCGGGCTTGGTTTGACTAACAGTTTTCTGGTCTACATCGTACCCGGCGTCGTTAATGCCTTTAACTTTGTGGTAATCAGGACGTATATGAAGAATCTGCCGGAAAGTATTATAGAATCCGCCCGCATAGACGGCTATGGCGATTTCTTGATTTTCTTACGGATTATATTTCCGCTTTCAGTGCCGGTTCTTGCAACCATAGCCCTCTTTGTGGCTGTTGGCGCATGGAATGCGTGGTTTGATACCATGATCTATAACTCAGGTCGTTCTTATCTGCACACCCTGCAATATAAATTGATGGAATATCTGCAAGCTAGCCAAAGCCAAGCAAAAACCGCGGCTGATGTGGGGGCGATGAGTATGTCTCAAGGCAACTCCAGCATGGTTACGCCGGTCAGTATTCGTGCTGCCATTACGGTCGTTGCAGCTCTTCCTATTCTGATAGTTTATCCTTTTATGCAGCGCTACTTTGTAGTTGGGCTTAATGTTGGTGGTGTCAAGGAATAAAGAGCATAATGCGGAGGCGCACTACCTTTCTTGCAGCGCTTACGCTTTAATGCAGGAGCCGGCTCTCGGTGTGAGAGAGCCGGAGAACCTCCTCAAAGCCTTTTTAAGTTTTTAATATTCGTAAGTTATGCGGGCAATAGGCATGCGCCGTCCCATGCCGAATGCCCGCTTGGATATTTTGAGCACCGGCGGCGCTTGCCGCCGTTTGAATTCTGAGCCGGCAACAGAACGGACAACCTGCTTTACAATAGCCTGATCAAAACCTCGGGCAATAATCTCTGCCGCGGAAAGATTATCAAGCAAGTAGTACCTGAGTATCTCATCAAGTATTTCGTACGGCGGTAAGCTGTCCTGATCGGTCTGGTTGGGGCGCAATTCCGCTGAAGGAGCTTTGTCAATAATTGCCTGCGGAATAACCGGTGTCTTCTCGTTAATGCGCCTACAGAGAGCAAAAACCTCTGTTTTAAGCAGATCCCCGATGGGCGCAAGCGCGCCGCACATATCGCCATACAAGGTACAGTAGCCCATTGCCAACTCGCTTTTGTTGCCGGTCGTCAGAAGCATTGAGTTAAATTTGTTTGCATACGCCATAACTAATACTCCCCTGATCCGCGCCTGCACATTCTCCTCCGTACTATCAAACGGCAAGCCGGTAAAAACCTGCTCAAGTGTTGATAAAAAAGCGCTGAATACCGGCTCTATAGAGAGTGTTTCGTAACGACAACCGAGATTCTGTACAAGACTTGCAGCATCGTCTTTGGATCCTTGCGATGAAAACCGAGAAGGCATACTGAAACAGCTTACTTTTTCTGCGCCAAGCGCTTTAACAGCTAAATAGGCAACCAAAGCTGAATCAATGCCACCTGAAAGTCCCAGATGTGCGCGGGTAAAGCCGCACTTGTTCAGGTAATCACGGATTCCCAGAATGAGCGCTTCTTCAATCGTATCAAGCTCGCCGGCACAGAGGATATTTTCGCTGCCTGCACTAACAGAATCAATGGCACAAGCGGAAGCGCCTCTGACTGCGCCGGTTACTGTGTCAAAGATGATCAGATCTTCGCGAAAAGCTGCTGCCTGCAAGACGATATTCTCCTTGTCCGGGGTTTTTACAAAGGAACGACCGTCAAAAATGATGGAGTCATTAGCACCGACCGCGTTAAGGTAGAGAAACGGAATATGCCCGCGCCTTGAAAGCCGGACGGCAAGATTATGGCGGACCGTGAGTTTGCCAGCCACAAACGGCGATGCTGACGGCACGCAAAGCATAGTTATACCCTGGTCCAGCAGATTTTGCACCGGATCGGTTTTGTATGCGGTGCCGGGAATATCCGTCTCCCTCCAAACATCTTCGCAAATTGCAAAGCCTATGCGTTCGCCCTTGTAGGCAAAGGGCAGCCATTCCTGCGCCGGCTCAAAATTGCGCGCCTCGTCAAAAACATCATAGGTTGGCAAGAGTGTTTTTATTTGCCGGAATACCACTGCGCCATCGTAAAGAATACCGTACTCGTTGACCAATGACTTGCCGCTCCGGTAACGGCTGCGTGCAACAAAACCCACACCCACAGCAAGGTGCGCCGGCAAGCTACGCTGAAGCTGGTGGAGTGTTTGGAGGTTGTTTTCAACGAAGCTGTCTTGATCGACTAAATCCATGGGTGGATAACCGCACAGCGCCATCTCAGGAAACAGTACCATCTCCGCATCTTCTGCTGCGGCGCGGCAGGCATAGGTGATGATTTTTTCTCGGTTGAGGGCAAAGCCGCCGATAACGGCATTGATTTGAGCTAGTGCAACGCGCATGAGAGGTCCCGGTACGCAGACAAATCACTGCGGCATGCCGCTTGTTTAAGCGGATACGATTGAGGCTGCTGCTGACGAGGCGACTGATACCCGCTGGCTAAGAAAGCCGGCGGAACACACTGTTCCGGCAGGGTACATTTTTGCGCGCCCGCACAAGAGGGCGTGCCCATGGCAGTTTTGTTAAGACCGTCCTGAGCAAACTGCCGCACTGAATACCGTGCGGCTCTTAATGGTTCAAAGTCCATGGGAAGAGCATACTACAAAGCATGAAAAAGAGGAAGTGTATACCCTTTGGTTGCACCGCTTCCCTCCTTAAGCTCAGAGTATTATAACTTTAGTCCTGAACTTTTGCCAAAATCTGAAGCCGAGGTATGACCTATGCTGTTCCTCTTGTCAAAGCCAGAAGCTAAGATCTGTCCTCTGCCATTGAGGGTAAATCCAGAACAGGTGAAGAATAAATCCAGAGAGGGGAGTATAAGAACTGAAGAAAAAAACGCGGAATTTCCGATAGTGTATATATGCTTCATCTCATGATTATGATTTTTTGTCTTACGGTGAGCGTACCACTTTTCGCCCAAGAAGAGCCGGCTTTGCTCAGAAGGGCAAGCACAGGCTCTTATGCAATAGTCGAGCGATCCGATTGGTCACGCTATGTTGATGGAAAATACTCCGGGCTTACCCATCGTACAGTGCATGGCTTCCTCAATCAAAATCCCCAGAGCAATACCGAAGCCTTTTCTTATGCGGGAAATTTTTTTGTACTCGAAGAAACGCTGCGCGATATGCGCCACAGCGCTCAGTCAGTTGATGCTATCGTGCCGGTGAGCTTCCAGATCCGTCCTGACGGCACACTACACCTTGATACTGAGACAGGCTTTCCGAGCTTGCGCGGCTTCCCTGCCTTCCCAGCCGAAGCAATATCCTCCGGCACAAAGTGGAAAGCGGGAGCAGATCGTGCCGTTGATCCGCTTAATTCTGGGAAACCGGTTATCGTGCCGTTTATTGCGGAATATGAATACCGCGGGAAGGAATTTTATCGGGGGATACCGGTACATCGTATTTTTGCCCGCTATGCTTCATCGTACCGGGGGGACTTTCGGATTCAAGGTTCTCACACCGTGGATATTCTGATTCAGGTTAGTGATGGTCTTCCGCTCTTAATGAAAGACAGCCTTGATGAAACGTTTTTTTTCGCCGATGGGTCTACGCTGCGTTTCCGAGGATTTACCTTGACCTTTGGGCAACACGCCATTCCTTTGAACCGCGAGCAGGTTATCACCACGATCCGACGGACTCTTTTCATGCCTGAACCTGAAGTTGCGCCGCCGGTGCAAAAAGAGCCTGTCAAGGAGGAGCCTCCTCTTGTGCAGACAGGGCAAGAGCCGGATATAACCATTGAGAGCGCTTCTGCTATAGAGATAGCTGCGGTGCCTGAAGGTGTAAAGTTGCTGATAAATGATCTACAATTTATAGCGGATTCTGATCAGCTCCTCGCTTCAGAAGAAGGGCGGCTTGATAGTATAGCAACTGTCTTGCGTCAGGTGCCGGAGCGCAGTTTCTTAGTGGAAGGACACACAGCCGCGGCGCCGGGGAGCGACGGTGTTCAGCTTTCAGAACTGCGGGCAAAGCGCATGGTTGAGGAGATGGTGAGCCGCGGTATAAGCAGTAACCGCTTTATGTACAAAGGATGGGGCAGTGCTAAGCCGATTGCCCCTCATACCACCGAAGCAGGACGCGCCCGTAACCGCCGTGTTGAAATAACCATACTGGATCTTTCAATCAGCACAACGGATTAAAGGCTTCAACAGGTAACAAACCTCGGATTGCGACTTTGACAGCAGTGGCGGCGTAGAGCAGACTGTGTGGCTTCAGGTATTCTGAGCAGTGCCTATAAAAACCCCTTTAGCTTGCAAACAGTGCAGTTTGCACTGTTAGGCAGAGAATAGATGTAACAAAAAAGAATTGCTGAATGAAATGGAGTAAAGCTGTTAAGAGAGCTATCGCAGAGCTTTTTTGATAAACCTTTTGAAAAAATCGGCTTTGTTAAGATTAACTAACTAAGGTCTAAGCACTCTAGCAGCAGTTTTATTATCAATATCTCGCTCCCTCTTGTTTTCCAGAAGACATCGCGAGCTTTCACTTTTGGAGATGAGCCGGGATTCAAGTCAAGATTTTGCATACCGGCATCATTTACTATTGCTTGTTTTTCAGGGTGTAAATGCCTTTGTCTGAGCAAAGACCGCCATAACGCTGTTGAAACTAACGCTTGGAAAACTGAAAACGTCTTCGAGCGCCAGCCTGCCCATATTTTTTACGCTCAACCATACGAGGGTCCCGCGTTAAAAAGCCATTTTTACGGAGACTGAGAGTATTTGCCTCATCAATCTGACAGAGCGCTCGTGCAAGTCCATGCCGGCATGCGCCGGCTTGTCCATTAATACCACCACCGTACACATTGATCAGTATGTCGAATTTATCTTCGCTTGCCGTAACAACGAGTGGACTTTTCACTGTGGCACTATGTTCCTTGAGATCAAAATACTCATCAAGAGCCTTACCATTTATCGTTATGGCACCCGTCCCATTACGAATATACACACGCGCAACAGCGGTCTTTCGCCGTCCAGTTCCAATACCTAAATTAGTAACCATCTCTCGTTTCTCCCTACAACGAAATTAATTCCGGGCTCTGGGCATTATGCGGATGCTCAGGACCGGCGTACAGTTTAACATTTAAAAAAAGTTTGCGACCAAGCGGTCCTTTAGGCAACATACCCTTAATGGCTTTTTCTAAGGGCGAGACAGGATGACGAATGATAAGTTTTTCAAATGTCGTTGTCTTTAACCCGCCGACATAGCCTGTATGGTGATGATAAAGCTTTTGTTTTGCCTTGCGTCCGGTAACAACAATTTTATCAGCATTGACTACAATGACAAAATCCCCCACTTCCTGATGTGGAGCATACACTACTTTTTCTTTTCCCCGTACTATTGCAGCAACACGGCTGGCGACCCGACCTAAGGGTTTTCCTTGAGCATCGAGCACAAACCATTTTCGCTCAACAAGAGCAGGTTTAATAAAGCTTGTTTTCATAACACGACCTTCTGACAAAGAGATACAAAATTATTGTTGAATATTGCACAAAAATATTCCTTATGTCAAGAGCGGTAAACAGGCACAGCCCGGACAACCTTCAAAGCGGGACAATAATGCCCCCGCCAATAACGGTCTCCTCCTCATACAATACGGCTGACTGCCCCGGAGTAATTGCCCGCTGCGGCTTATCAAAGCGTACCCGAATCCTATCAGGCTCCAGTTGTTCAGCCACTGCCGGCGCTGCTTTTTGCAGGTAGCGAGTCTTAACCTGCACTCGTAGCGGACTGGTGAGCCGTTCGCAGGCTATCAAGTTCACCCTCTGTATACAAAGTGATTGGGTATAAAGCGCTTCCTCGCCGCCTATCGTGATGGTGTTATGAGCCGGATCCTTGGCGCAGACATAGCGGGGGGTGTTAAAAGACAAGCCTAGTCCGCGTCTCTGCCCGAGGGTATAGCGTATTAAGCCGTGATGGGTGCCGACTTTAACCCCTTCAGTGCTCATAATGTCGCCTGCGGGGCAGGGAATACCCGTGTACTGTTCAATAAACCGGGCATAATCACCATCCGGCGCAAAGCAAATATCCTGACTGTCATGCTTTTTGGCTGTCGCTAAGCTTTGTGCCGCGGCAATCTCCCGCACCGCGCTTTTGGTCATCGTGCCTAACGGAAACTGTATCCCCGCAAGCTGTTCTTGATTGAGCATATATAAAACATACGACTGATCCTTTGCCGTGTCGACAGCCTTCTTTAACAAAAATCGTGAGCCGCTCTTCTCAATGCGTGCGTAATGTCCAGTAACTAAATAATCGAAGGCGAGCTGCCGTGTCCGCAGGAAGAGTGTTTCAAACTTAATGCGGCGGTTGCACTCTATACACGGATTAGGGGTCTGTCCCTCTCGGTAGGTCGCAATAAAAGGCTCAATAACGGAGCGCTTAAAATCCTCGCAAAAATTAAGCACATAGTGCGGCATACCCAGTCGGGTCGCAACAGCGCGCGCATCATTAACGTCTTCCAGAGAACAGCAGGGGCGGCAGCGCCCCGGCGCCGGGGGCGCGTCTTCGAAAAGTCTGAGGGTAACCCCGATACAATCATAGCCTGTATTCTGCATACAAAAAGCGGCAACAGAACTGTCAACCCCGCCTGACAGGGCAATAAGTGCTTTCATAGTTCGGGTACAGTATAGCATTTTCAAGAGGCAAGGGCTACCCTGAACATTTTTCCCCGACTAAGAAGGATCGAGGTCTGACCGCTGATGCGGGACTCCCGCATCTCTCGGCGAAGACTCCCGCATCTCTCAGTCGAGACTCCCGCATCTCTCGGCAAAGACTCCCGCATCTCTCGGCAGAGACTCCCGCATCTCTCGGCGAAGACTCCCGCATCTCTCGGCAGAGACTCCCGCATCTCTCAGTCGAGACTCCTACATCTTATAAGTCAGACCTCGCCCTTACATGGACAGACCTCTCCCTCCTTTCAAGCAAAACTACCACATCTTATAGATCAACCTCAGCATCTCTCAGTCGGGACTCTTACCTCTCTCGGTGGCGGAGTCAGCCCCTTGTATAAGCTCGGAAAATAGAGCTATACTTTTATCCATGATGAACATGTTAAGAGATAGCCAAACTCGTAAAAAATGGCGCTTCGCAGGGGAGACGCTGCCTCTGCACTTGGGTTTATGCTCTTCCATCAAGACCGACCAAAGTCATCAAAAATGGCTCTGTGCCGTGATTGCGCTGCCGGTAGCAGTATGGATTTAGCTACCTTGACTTTCTCTGCCTGTGCTGCTGTGCCGCCAGCCCAGACAACGGCGCAGGTGGCAAGCACGGGAGAAAAGCACTGGTCTTATGAAGGAAAGACAGGACCGGCGTATTGGCATACCTTGGACCCTGCCTATGCAAGAGCCAAAGACGGAAAAGCCCAGTCGCCGATTGATATTGACACCGCAGGACTGTCGGTGGACAGCACGGTAGGCAAACCGGTCATTACCTACAGTAAAACTCTCTTTGTAGTAAAAAACAATGGTCATACCATTGAAGCAACGCCCGTTACCACGGGTAACACCCTTGTCCTTGACGGCGAAACCTACGTATTGCAGCAATTTCATTTCCATGCTCCCAGCGAACATTTGATTGACGGTGAGCCTTTTGCCATGGAATTGCATCTAGTGCATAAGAGCGCCGCCGGTCATCTTGCGGTCATAGGCATTATGATAACCGAGGGTGCGGAGAACGAAACTCTCAAAGAGTTATTTGAAAACCTCTCCTCCGCGGCTGCCAGGGAAGGGGCGGCGCAGCATGAGACACAGATAAATCTTGCGGAACTGTTCACCGGTAGCGGTGAGGCGTACCGGTATGATGGGTCATTGACCACGCCGCCCTGTACCGAAGGAGTTAAGTGGACCATTCACACGCAGCCCTTGACTATGGCACGTTCCCAGATTGACGCTTTTAGAGCCTTCTACGATGGGAACAACCGCCCGGTACAGAACCGAGAGGGAAGAGCGATTTATTTGGTACAGTAAACAGCGCCTTTGAAGTGGTGAAGTTTATGCAAAACGTGAACTTCATCACTTCTTTAGTCTTTGAAGCTTTGACAGCGGCAGCGCCGACGCTTCAAGGTTCATCATACTTTGTGGATCACTTCCCCTCTTTCATTTTTTCTAGTGCCTGCTGATACACCTTCGCCTCATCTGAACGAGTTACGGTATTGCTCTCTACATAAGATTTTTCAAGAATATCGCAATGACCATGCAAGGTACGCAAGAAGCGTTCAATAGGTTTTGCAAAAATGAATCGTACCTCTGCCTCACACACAAGATCGATGTTACGTTCAACATCCTCAGCATCTATCTCGCTCATCCTTAGGGCAGACCTCACTCGCCAAAATAAAAATATTTTGCTCTGATTAAAGCAAAACGCAGACCTATCATGTTTTGTCGGCAGTTAACCAGTTCGCTTTTGAATTAGATCCAGTTGATATGAAAGAACTCTGGAGGTTATCCACAAAGTATGAAGGAGGGATAAGACAACAGGGGCATAAAGAGATACTATGAATTATACAAATCACCATAACCCAAAACGGGAAAAAGAGCAGGGAAAAGCAAAATTATCGGTGTAAAGACTGCGGACGCCGGTTTATAAGCGATCATGAAAGAACCTATCAGGGATGTTTTTCATGGGTAGTGGAGCTGGTCA
>JAISMB010000071.1 GCA_031276945.1 Spirochaetaceae bacterium
TCCGCTACGGAATAATCACGGAGAAAATATCGCTCCAATCCCCTTTCAAAGCAGCGCCCGTTTCCCAGCGCACCGCAAAGTAAACCTTCCTGCCGCGCTGGTTTTCGTCAAAACTCAGCTCAAGCGGGTTCTTGGTGGCAAAAGCCGAGTGCAGCAGGTCGCCTATAACTGCCGGAGGCGTGTCGCCAATGACCCAGAGGCACTCAATACCATGCACATTCTCAGGCTTTCCCCAGCGCGGGGCGTTCATAGCGCGGAACCTGATATGGATAACGCGGGGATGGGGGGTCAGAATTTCTACATCGGGAATGCCATCAGGCTTGGGGTGCGGGCTGGGCGGCTTGCGCTCGTGCAGCCCTAAATCAGTGAGCTGCTGGGGCGTAATCTGCGGATTGCGGTCAATAAAGCGGTGTTTGAAATCGCTCAACGCCTTACCACCGACTGTGCGCGCTTCGTTCTTAGCGGCGGTAACGCCGGGCGTATGCGGCGCGAGCGTTGCCTCATACGCCGCATGCCATGCGCTATAGGCGGTGTTCAGGGCGGCAACTTCCTCCGCGGGAATGGCAGTCCACGTCGGGTTTTGCCCTGCTGTGTTCTGCGTTACCTGCTGGCAAAAATTGTGGAAAAAAGCGTCGAAATCGGCGTCTTTTGTAGGCAAAAAATAGGTATTTCTGGGCATAATAAAGCCTCCTTGCTTGTTATAGTTTGGTTAGTATGGTATACTTTTTTAGTTTGGTAAAGAGGGGTAAACTGCAAGCCTCTTATGTATTTGCATAAGCCTCTTATGTATTTGCATAAGCCTCTTATGTATTTGCATAAGCCCCTTATGTATTTGCATAAGCCCCTTATGTATTTGCATAAGCCCCTTATGTATTTGCATAAGCCCCTTATTCAAATGAAGTAAGACTTAAAAGGATAGATAGATAAGAGAAAGATAGAGAAGAGAGGGCGGGCGTAGACACCAAACACTGAAAGAGAAGCGGGAACGGCGCTCAGGTATGAACTACTCCGTATTCTGCCTTAAAATAGACGCCTCACGCCTCTCGAAAGAAAAGAAAGCCTATTGTGCAGGACTCTTCTTTGAAAAAAAGCGGTTCAACAATGCCGTTATCGCCTCTCAAGCCCTCTCTGCCTTTGATTATAAGACGAAAACTGTCAGCGTCAAGAAACAGGAAACCTTTGAAGAGCGCAAAATCACAATCATTTCAAGCACCATACGCCTCTCTGTCAGAGCTGAAGTCAACGACACGATACAAGCCTTGTCAGTGTTAAATAAGCGAGGGGAAAGAGAACGATGCTATAGCGGTTCAGGACGAGCATGTCGCTGAAGGGAAGCTGCCAAAGATGAAGGGTTGGAGAAGACAGATACAGCATTCGATTAGGGGCGGAATAATGAGAGACAGAGAGAACTTGTCTCAAACGGTCATAGAATGTAGAGGATTCGCCTCAACGGGAAACTGTCCTGAGTGTGGGATAAAAAATAAACTCACCTTGGAAGAGATGAGGTATACGGGCGGATGCGGATATTCAAAAGAGAGGGGTAGGAAAGCGGGCGTATACTACAAGAAGGAATAAATATTCTTGCGGGGCGCGGAAATACAATGCTTGAGGAGGCTGAAACCGCGGGATTGACAAGGCTTGCTCTGTCGGTTTACGTTTGGTCTGTGAACCAAGCAGCCCATCGCTCAAAGCGTTGAGCTGATCACAAAAATTTGAAGGAGACAAAAATGGAAAATTCAATACGTGGTTGGTTATTTGCGTTTTTTTTCTTGTTCGTTGGTACAACTATTTTTTCACAGACATCTAGGAAGGCAAATTTTGGTGATTATCCCGCTGATTATCCCCTTGCATATGCAGCAATGGCTGGATTTCCAAAATCACCAACAGTCAAAACACTTTTTGGTCCTCATGCGTATTTTGCTGCCTCTCTTCAGGGTCTTCCGGTAGTGGTTACACTCGAATCAGCCAATGGTGATAAAGAAAGGTTCACAGCCCAGTTGTTGCTCACGTTGAAAGCACCTGAAAAAGGCGATATAAAAATGGTGCGTATGCAGATAACTTTTGAAGCAGACAGTATGTCTGAAATGACTTATGTTCGCTATATAAAAATAGTCAACATGATGAGTGGAGAGGTATCTGAACGAAGATCCAATGGTACTCAAAATAGTGATGGAAATATTATGGGGTTCTTTTTTGGAACAATGGAAATATTTTGGGATGTTTCAAAATATCAATTCGGCGGCAGGGTAAGTCAGACCTTAGGCGGGTGTTACATCCTTACTTGAACGGCTTTCTGGGCGTCAGCGGGTACTCAGCAGAGAGAGACAGGAAAGCAGCGCAAAGTATAAGGAATAAAGATTCTTGCGGGGCGAGGTTGAAACCACTGGACTGACAGGGCTTGTTCTGTCGGTTTACGTTTGATCTGTGAACCAAGCAGCCCATCACTGAAACGTTGGGCAGCTCACCCTTGACAAGATTAAGCTTCACCGGTACAAAATACTGATACTATGAATATAGTAGCACGCATACTGCCGGATTCAGTACGTATTAACGAGGTAACTGCTCTTAATCTTACGCTGCTTGCCGGTTTAATGCTCCTTTTCGGCTCGGCAAGCGCCAAGCTTTTCCAACGGCTGAAATTACCGCAGGTAGTAGGGTATATCATTATCGGCATCGTTATCGGACAGTCGGGCTTGCAGCTTTTGGGACCGGACGTTTCCGATGCGCTTGCACCCATAAACAGCATGGCTCTGGCGCTTATTGGCTTTATGATAGGCGCGGAACTTAAAATAAGCGTTATCAAAAAATACGGCAGACAGTTCGTCAGCATACTCCTCTTTGAAGCGGTAACGCCTTTTATCTTAGTCGGTCTGTGTATAAGCATCGTTTCACTGCTCATAACAGGCAACCTCGCCCTCTCCCTCTCATTGGGTCTCATTCTTGGCAGCATTTCCTCTGCAACGGCTCCGGCAGCGACAACCGATGTTCTTAAAGAAAACAGAACGCGCGGACCGCTTACCACAACGCTCTTAGGTATCGTTGCTATGGATGATGCTGTCGCGCTGATCCTCTATGCGATCTCTTCGTCCCTTGTCGCAGTCCTTACAGGCAGCGTTTCTGTGTCTTTAGGAGGACAGCTCCTCACTCTTACCTACACCATTGGCGTTTCTACTGCGGTCGGCTTGGGATTTGGTTTTGTCTTGAGCATCTTAAACCGGACAGCCTTGAACGATGAGGGCAGGATCCTGGCATTTTCACTAGGCGCCATTTTCCTCTGTGCCGGGGTCTGTGATGCTTTAAGCCTTAACTCTATTTTAGCTATGATGGCTATGGGCTTTTTCTTGGTCAATTATGCCCCGCCGAAAATGAAAACCACCTTTGCTCTGGTCGACAAATTTACACCGCCGGTTTATGTACTGTTTTTTGTGCTGGTCGGCGCAAAGCTCAATATATGGAATATTTCCACGCTCACAGGTTTATTGGCGCTTGTCTACGTATTTGCCCGCACGATTGGCAAATCAATAGGAGCCGTTACCGGCGCACGGCTTTCTCAAGCCCCTCGCACCGTACAAAAATACATGCCCTTCTGCCTTTTAAGCCAAGCCGGTGTTGCTATCGGTCTTTCCATCACAGCAGGGCGTGATTATGCCTCCTCCTTTGGGGGCGATATTGTACTGATCATCACCGCAACAACGTTTATTGTACAGCTCATAGGACCGGTCTGCGTTAAATACGGTGTTACCGGCGCCGGTGAATGCGGGCTGAACCTGATTGAAGAGGATATACTGAAACTGTGCAGCGCCTCTGACGTTGCCCGTGCAAACCGGCTCGATTGTTCGGCTGGGTGTCCCGCGGTAGTTACAGAAACAGCCTCTATCAGGTCAATTATTGATTCGTTCAGCCACTTCCCCAATACAGGCTATGCAGTCAAAAACAGCAGCGGCGCACTAACCGGAGTGATCACCGTAGAGCATCTCAAGGATGCCCTTGCCATAAGCTCGGAGTTCTCCGACTCCCTCCTCGCTTGCGACCTCATGGATCCGATACGCTGTACCTGCCGACCGGACACATCGCTTGCAGAGGTCTATGAACTCTTCGACCGCTACGCTGTTGATATTATTCCCATAACCGACACGAATAATACTGCCCTTGGTGTTATTGAAGAACCTGCTGTATACCATTTTGTACGGGAAAAAGTTACCGCGCTTCATCAGAAGGCGGATGGTGATCGGTAATGCCTTTGTTTTTAAGCTTGAAAGACGGCATTATATGGTTAAGAGGGCGATACCGTAATGATGGGTAGTGAGCAAAGCCATTTAGATTTTAAGAGCGTTATAAATCTCGGCAGCTTTTATACGCCGCCTTATCTAGTGAAGATCGTCTTTGATTTGCTTAAAAAACAGGGAGTGAATACCGACCAGTATCTTATTGTCGATACCTCCTGCGGCTACGGCTCCTTTTTACAGGGAAAGAAAGTCATCGGTCTTGATATTGATGCCTCTGCATTAGCACAGGCGGCGCTCTTAAACCCTCACGCCAAGCTCGTGCATACGAACAGTTTGTTAGACGTTCAGCGCAGCCGCTACGGTATTGCCGGCACTGATAAAATCATTATTGTCGGCAACCCGCCGTATAATGACAGAACTTCATATATCCGCAGCCGGATAAAACAAAATAAGTACGCTATAGACAGCGATATAAAAAGCCGCGATCTCGGTTTATCGTTTTTACTCTCGTATAACAAATTGCAGGCGGACTACGTTTGTGTGCTGCACCCTTTGTCATACCTGATCAAGAAGACGAATTTTAAGGTGTTGCAGCCCTTTACCGCGCATTACAGGCTGCTCGATTCCGTTCTTATTTCAAGCGCCGACTTTGCCCAAACGTCAAAGACAACACAGTTTCCGATCATCATTGCCCTGTACAAGCGTGCGCCTGAGGACGGTATGGACTACAGCTTCATTCAAAATCAGCTTTGGAGAACCATTGAAGGAAAGACCTGGCTCTTAAAGCAGTTTGATACCGTTGATAACTATATTACAAAATACCCCAATACAAAGCGCATTGCGCCTGAAAAGACCGTGGGCTTTTTCTGGAATCTCCGTGATATAAATGCGCTGAAACGGAGCAAGACCTTTGTAGAAACCGAGAATTGCAGCACTATCCGGATTACGCAGGAACAATTCCCCTATTACTGCTATATTGATATTTTTAAGGACCATATACAGCATATCCCCTACTATTTTGGAAACTGCAATATTTTTATTGACCATGATAATTTTATGGCGCTGAAAGATATTTTTGTACAAAAAGTATGTGCAAAGTACCCCTTCCTTTCACGAGCAGCCGCCGTAAAGAACCAAGAGCGGAGCGCTGATACGGTCCTCAACGGTTATTTTAGACACCTGCTGCATAATCACTACCTTGACTAAAAGCTTAAATAACCGGTCTCGTGCATATCTGAAATATGGCTTGATAAAAGCCTTCTTCTTTGCTATAAGACACAGACTATGAAGAGCGCACGACCATTTATAAAATGGGCTGGCGGTAAGGGGCGGCTCTTAGAACAACTTGAACAGTATTTCCCCCCTGAACTGAAAGCCGGTAAACTGAAATACTATCTTGAACCTTTTTTAGGAGGAGGCGCTCTGTATTTTGCGCTCTCCGGTACCTACCGTATAAAAGCCTACCTGTCAGATATAAATAAAGACCTCATCCTGACGTATTGTGTTGTGCAGCAAAAACCGGAGTATTTATTGGACTGTTTGAAGCAACTGCAAGACCGCTATGACGCAACAAAGCAGGAAAATCGTCAGGCTTTCTTTCTCTCCGTAAGAGAGCATTTTAATAACCAGCGCTTTGTCATTAACTATGACACCGTCTCAGAAGAAGGGATACGCAGAGCCGCGCAGTTCATATTCTTAAACAAGACTTGTTTCAATGGACTTTTTCGGTTAAATGCACAGGGCGAATTTAATGTTCCCTATGGAAAGTATAAAAGGGCGGCTATTTTTGATGAAGAAACTATCTTAGCCGCTTCACGTACATTGCAAAATGCAACAATCACCCAAGCAGCGTATCAGGACTGTTATAAGCTCATTGAACAAGACTCCTTGGTCTATTTTGATCCTCCCTATCGTCCTCTTAGTCAGACAGCCCAGTTTACCCGCTATACCGGCGCTGCCTTTGGCGATAAAGAACAAATTGAGTTGGCGGATTTTTATAGAAAAATAGATTATGAAAAGGGAGCGAAGCTGATCTTATCCAATTCTGATCCGACCATTACTAATCTTGCTGATACCTTTTTTGAAGAAATCTATGCCGGCTATCATATAGTCCGGCTCTATGCCGCACGAGCGATAAATTGCAAGGGAGACAAGCGGGGAACAATACGCGAATTATTAATTACAAACTACCCTTAATTTTCACTAGATCCAGGACAAGATAGGACAGACCTCGCCGTCAAAAATAAATAAAAATATTGTGCTCTGATTGAATCAAAACGCACAGTCAGCTCCATTATAGAGATATTATGGCAGCGCATAATTTTCCCCGCGGACTCACAGACCAAGGTCTGACCTATCATGTTACTTCAAAAGTAAACAGAGACGCTTTTGAATTAGAGCCGAATGAGATGAAGAAACTCTTTCTCACCGTGATTGAAGAAGCAATCAAGAAAGGTTTCAAGTTTAAGCTGTGGAACTTCTGCATCATGGGTAACCATTTCCATTTTCTCATCACACCTGAAAAAGGGCAGAGTCTCTCTAACCTATTGAAGTGGATTAAGATGGTTTTTGCTATTCGCTGGAATAAAAAGCACCATAAGACCGGTCATTTCTGGGGAGATCGGTTTTTCTCACGCGAGATCAAGGATGAGAAGGACTTTTGGACTGTGTTTAAGTACATAGACCAAAACCCTGTTGCAGCAGGACTGGTGCAGAAGCCTGAAGACTGGCAGTACAGCGGCGCATACCATCGG
>JAISMB010000082.1 GCA_031276945.1 Spirochaetaceae bacterium
ATATACTCATAGATTTTGACGCAAGAACAGGGCATAATCACGGAACAAAATTTAGAATGCGGCGCCATTGTTTACCCTTCCTGTACGAAGATACAAAAGAAATTGTCTGAACAGCGGCGTATCGCCGCCCTCATCAAAGAAAGTTTCTCCCTGCGCCGGAAATCGGAGCGGCTGCTCTCGGACGCCAAAGAAATGGTTGAACGGGAAATAGAGTGCGGCTAAACCTCCCTCTTCCATATTCAGTTTTCCACGCTAGAAAATCAGTTTTCCACGCTAGAAAATCAGTTTTCCATGTTAGAAAATCAATTTTTCACGCTGGAAAATCAGTTTTCCATGTTAGAAAATCAGTTTTCTACGCTAGAAAATCAGTTTTCCATGTTAGAAAATCAGTTTTCCACGCCAGAAAATCAATTTTCCAATCTAGAGAATCAGTTTTCCACGTTAGAAAACTAATTTTCTGAAGCGGAAAATCAGTTTTCCAAGCCGGAAAACCGGAGTTCTGAATCGGAAAACTGATTCTCCATGTTCTATATGTGGATACGAAGGCTTTACATTGGGGCGGGAAGGCGGTAGGCAGTGCTTTTCCGTTTTCCTTCATCTTCTTATCTGAAGAAACCCCCTCGAGGTCTGTCCTTCGCCCTAGTTTTTCACCCTCTTTTACAGTATCATCAAGTATGCAGCGTTTATTATTAAACTTTACGCTTTGTATCTGGTGTTTCTGGGGAATACTCCTCAGCGCTTGTACGTCAACAGCAATGAACAGGGTTGTTCATGGTGTCAGTCCTTATTTTCAAGGGACGGGCGGCGCCGGCATAAGACTTGCAATACTAGAGCCGAGAGGGGACGGTCTTTCCGCCTCAGAGCAAAGCCTCTTGAGCCGTATGAGGGCAGTCCTTCTCTATGATTTTACCAGCTTTTCTCACGTTGTTCTTGTCGATCAAGAACAGCTTGACAGCGCTGCTTCAGTGTATACCACCATAATACCCGGCGTTTTTTCTGATGAGGACAGCGCCGGTATAGGTATCTTGACTTCTGCACAATACATTTTACACGGATCAATAAGCAAAGAAGAAGCAGACCGCTTTACCGTTCAAGTAGCGATTGTTGCTATTGAAAGCCGCACACGAGTAGCCTCGTATACCGCCCTTGTTTCATTTGAGGAACTGTGGAGCGTGCAGGCTGTGCAGCAAGCTTTTAGAGACTGCGCCCGCCAACTGGGAATTACCCTGACAGAAGCCGGCGAAAGCGCGGTAACCAAACGTAATACATCAGGAATACAGGCGGCGCTGGCATACGCACAGGCGCTTGAGGCGCGCAAAAGCGGACGCATAGTAGAAGAATTACATTACCTGCACTCCGCGGTAACCCAAGAGCCGCTCTTGAACGATGCGAAAAAACGACTTACTGTTCTGTCGGCGCTTCTATCTCAGGGCAATGCTCTTGTTACAGAAGGCGGACAGGATGCAGAGGCGTGGAGGAATCTACTCATTACTGTTGAACAGTTTTATGAAAATCTCCTCCTTTTTGATGTTGTGCATAGCCAGACACCCTTTATAGATGATGAGACAGGAGCGTTAGCATTTTTTGTGAGCCTGTGCCGCAATGGTTCTGCCGCTGCAATGCAGGCTCTCATCAATGAGATACGCACTGCCTTGTCTTCTATGCCTGACTTGGAAGAGTTCAACCAGTGGCCGCTTGTGCCGGCGCTTCCACGCGATAAGATGGTTTCAGTGTTTTCTATAAATGATTACCGTGTCGAATTCGGTCTTTACAACAGTAAGAACGAGCTGCTTGCACGGACAACCCTCTTTCTACAAACGCAGACGGTCTTCTTTGAAGGGGAGGTTTTAACTGATTCAACACAGCAACGTATCGGTACATTTCCCGAGCTGCACGCCTTGGATGAGGGCAGTTTCATAAAAGTTCTGACTATCAATGAACTTGATGCAGAACAGTTGCAGATACAGGGGATTTGGCGTATCGTTTCGCAGCAAGAGCTTCCGCATATACGTCCTAGACCCGCGTATTTTACGCAGGGGAAGACAGCAGCGATACAGGAAGAGGCTGAAAAACCGCTTAAAGGGCTTGATTGGTTTAGGCTGGGCATTGGCGTTACTGGTTATTTCCTCAATGCTTCAGAGAATGTCCTGAACGATGATCCGAATTCGCTACAGGGCATTGTTGAGCTGGGCATAAAATGGGTCAGTCTTGAAGCATTTATACACAGCTCTTACGGCTCTTTAGCAAGTATTGCCACCCTAAGCTCATTGGAGAGCGCTCATGATACTATAGCCTATGGGTTTGGCGCCGGCTTTACGTTTGTAGGGCGCTTTTTACTGTTCAACTTGGGAGGCGGCTACAGCCATTATCTTGACAAAGCGGATACCGTATTCGTGCAAACAAAACTTGATTTAGTGCCTGAAAGCTTTGGCTTAGGCTTACGACTTGGCTACAAAGCCGATCTCTTCACTCTAGCAGGAGAGAATAGTTTCCAGTTTAACGGTAAAGTCATGGCAGGGCTACTTTTCTGGCTTTAACGGACAGTCCTGAACAGCGAATTGGTATACCCATACCCTATCATTTATGCCCTCCTTCCTTGACTCGACATATACTTAATTATCCCGCTATACTGACTTTTAGGTTGCCGCTGAGAAGTCGGATGAGAAGCAGACTCATGGCTGATTTATTCGGTCTGGAGTGCAGAGGGGAGCGGGACCCCTCCGGGCGGTTACCATATCTTTTCATAAACTTTATAACGCCGTATATGTTTCTTTCTCTTTGTTAAACCATGCTTTCAAAGCAATCTTCAAAACCTTAGTTTTTCCTAAACCTTTAACAAAATGAAGCTCATGTTTGATAATTTACCTGAAGCGGCTTGTAATGTTCTTCATTCGTTCTTTTTGTTACAAGTTTTGTAAACTCGCCTTCTTGGTATACCTGAACAGCGAATTTTGAAGGTTCTTATCTCTACAGCTTGAGTGTCGTCTGTGAGTGCTTGGGAGTGTTTCTTAAAATAGTTCACGCGCTTCTGCAAGGTTTTCGTAGCGATGCCAAATAGTAGCCGCAATTTCCACAGGCGGTTCAAGCAGGTCCTTAACAAAGACCGACCGAATACCGGCACGGTACAAGCCCAAAAGACCGGGCGGAGAATCTTCAAAGCCAATACAAAAAACCGGCTCAATATTCAACCGCTGTGCTGCGCATAAAAAAATGTCCGGCGCAGGCTTACCATGGGATACTTCATCCCCAAAAGCAAAGGCGCTAAACCGATCAATAATACCGGCTTTTTCTAGTTTCTTGAGGGCGGATTCTTTCCCTGTTGAGGTAGCTACGGCAAGCGGCAGGGATAAAGCTGCAAGATGGTCAAGCAAAATAAGCAGACCCGGACGATGCTGTATCGTCTGCTCCTGAGCGAGAATCTGTCGCACCTTCTGACGAATTGCCTCATAAGGAAATTGCGCCCCATACTCGGCATGGTATACAGCACGCATAGCAGGCTCGTTTATGCCAATAGTACGGAACACGACCTGCGCTTCTAGGGTGTAGCCCCATTGCTCTGCCGCCTTTATCCACGCAGCAAGCGCCGGTCTTTCCGTATCAAGCATAAGCCCGTCCATATCAAAAATAACACCATCAATAGCATCTATACCCTGTTTCATCTCAACCTCATTAAAAAAGCCTAAAGTCTGTATACCAGACTTTAGGCTTTAGCCTTTAGGCTACATAGCTGGCAAGAAGCCGCCGCCGCGAGGGATGCTGCAGGCGTTTAAGTGCCTTTTTTTCAATTTGCCGAATACGTTCTTTCGTTAGATTAAAATGATCGCCAATCTCTTTTAAGGACATGGGAGCATTGTTACCCAATCCAAACCTATACCGAATAATCTGCGCTTCTTTAGGACTAAGCGTTGCCAGTACCGTTTCAATATCGCTCTGTAGCGCGCTTGCCACGGCATATTCATCCGGTGCTTGGTACACCTCATCTTCAATAAAATCACCCAAGACTGACGAATCCTTATCACTTGATACTGGATTCTCAAGCGATACTAAATCGCGGCTGATATTCATAATATCTGCTACATGACTAGCATCCATATCAAGCATATCGGCAATCTTATTGATTTCAGCTTCACTGCTGGTGATATCCTGCACTATTTTGCGTGCTTTCTCAATTTGTACCAACTCATTGGCACGGTTAAGCGGCAGTCGGATCATACGAGATTTTTCACAGATTGCCTTGAGAATAGCTTGTCTTATCCACCATACCGCATAAGAAATAAAGTGGTAGCCTTTATCTACATCATACCGATCAATAGCATTCAGTAATCCAATATTACCTTCACTGATAAGGTCTGCCAGAGGTAAGCCTTGCCCCTGATATTTTTTTGCGACGTTAACAACAAAACGTAAATTAGCGCTGGCAAGCTTGTTTATTGCAGCTTTATCGCCCCGTACAGCAGCCCGTGCAACGGTATCTTCTTCTTCTCTGGTTAAGAGCGGAATACGGTTAATTTCCTGTAGATAAATCGAAAGTGTATTCTCATCGGATTCAAATTCTCCGGTGCAAATACGTTTTTTAGTAGTTGGCATTATAAAACCCCCTTTCATTAAAGAAACAAGCAATAAGCATGCCACGTTATAAAAACGCTGGCAAATAACTGTTCCCTTATACAGTATAGCGCATCGGCAGCGACTTCTCAACCTTGTAAAGCACTTTTGCTCTCGTTTACGAAAGTAAAAAGCACTCGGTTTACCGCGGAGTTGATTGCCTGACCTGTATTTTATTGGTTTGTAAGACTATGAAAGTGGGCATAGTTTCCCAAAAATCGCTCTTATGCACTAATAGTGTTTCATAATGACAATGATTCTGCAAAAGAACGCAAAAACTGTATCAAAATAATCCACAATCATGGTTTTATCTGCACTTAAAAAGAGGCGAGATGAAAGAAAACAGGAAAGAAATGCACAGATGATGGGTGTGGGAAAAGAGAAAAGAATTACTACCGGGAAGGACTGGGAAATGGAGGTGGATGGCTCAGGACAACCGACGGTTTGTCAACACGGTCTCTTGGATTATCAGAACCGGCGTCCCGCGGAGAGATTTATCCCCGACGTTTTTGCCACTGGCGGGACAAAGGTGTCTGGAAAAAAATAGAGCTGATGCAGTACTTGAGGAAGGGGATACCACTTGGCTCATGATAGTGGACGCCGCCTGTGCGTGAAACGTTGCACTGGTGATCCCACCCCAAGCTGAAGCGGAAGGTGGTACGAATTTATGACACAGAACTGTATAGGGAGCGCCATCTTATTGAGCATGTATTTCGGTGGCTCAAACAGTGGAGAGGTCTTGCTACTCGCTATGCTCAACGCATCGATTCCTTTCTTGCCGCTCTCTCTTTTAGATCTATTTCCTTCTCTTTTTAAGTCGCAGCCCTGGGGTGTCGTCAAAAAAGATAGATAGGACAGACCTCGCCGTCAAAAATAAATAAAAAATATTGTGCTCTCATTGAATCAAAAAGCAGAGTCAGCTCCCTTATATAGGTATTATGTCTAGTCATAATTTGCCCCGTGGGAGCACAGACCAAGGTCTGACCTATCATGTTACTTCAAAAGTAAACAGAGATGCTTTTGAATTAGAGCCGGATGAGATGAAAAGACTCTTTCTCACTGTGATTGCAGAAGCGAAAACCTCCAAAGGCTTCAAGTTTAAGCTGTGGAACTTCTGCATCATGGGTAACCATTTCCATTTTCTCATTACGCCTGAAAAAGGGCAGAGTCTCTCTGAGATATTGAAGTGGATCAAGATGGTGTATGCGATACGGTGGAATAAAAAGCACCATAAGACCGGTCATTTTTGGGGGGACAGGTTTTTCTCACGCGAAATAAAGGATAAAAAAGACTTTTTGACTGTGTTTGAGTACATAGACCAAAACCCTGTCGCCGCAGGATTAGTGCAGAAGCCTGAAGACTGGCAGTACAGCGGCGCCTACCACCGTGAACAGGGGATTACAAAGATAGTCTCTCTGGTAACTGATACAGCTTGGAGGACAGACCTCAAACTGCTTTTGTGAGATCTATCTCCCTCTCCTTTTGACGGTGTTTTGACGGAGCGCCCCGCCGGTCAGCTTCTTCGCTCAGACACAATAAGAAAGGACAGACCTCATAAAGGCTTGTTGTATCAAGCGCCCATGCGCGCAAGCATTGCAAGGTTAGCCCGCGCCTGAGTATTGGCAGGCTCAAGCTCTAAAACCTTTTCCCAGTCGGCACGCGCATTGTTATACTCTCCCCTATACGCATAGAGCAGCCCTCGGTGATTGTAGGCATTAGAGCCTGAAGGGTTTAGCTCTATGGTCTTGGTAAAGTCTTCCAATGCTTTGTCAAAATCGCGTTTTTCATAAAAATAAAAGACGGCTCGGTTATAGTAGCCCAAGGCATACTGCGGGTCTATCGTGATAACCTGCGTAAAATCTGCAAGTGCCTTATCAAGGTCTCCATTTTTATAGTAGATAAGAGCGCGGTTGGTGTACGCCGCTTTGTCTGCAAAGTTCAAGCTGATAGCTCTGGTATAGTCTTCTATGGCTTGCCCGCTTTTTCCTTGAGCGTTATAGGCGGCGCCGCGGTTATTGTAGAGAGCGGCATAGGTCGGGTCCAGCTTAAGCGCCTCGGTATAGTCAGCGATGGCTTTATCGAGTTCGCCTGCGGTATAATAGAGGTTGCCGCGGCTGTAATAGGCGCCTGTAAAATTAGGATTGAGCTTGAGCGCTTGGGTATAGTCTTCAAGCGCTCTGTTTACCTCTTTTTGGGCGGTATAAGACAGCGCCCGATTATAGTAAGCGGCGGCATCATTGGCTTTAAGCTCTATAGCCTGATTAAAATCAGCTATTGCCTTGTCATAATCGCCCTGATTATGGTAGGCAAGCCCGCGGTTGAGGTAAGCCTGCGTGTCAGTGCGGTTACGCTCTATTGCCTGGGTAAAGTCCTTGATGGCTCTCTCTTGGGAGCTATCTTCATTGTGGGCAAAAGCGGCAAGCGTCAGCATGCTCAAGACCACGAGGATACTCATTTTCTTCATCTTCATACTCCTTTCTACGCACCAGAGCAGCGAATCGGGACAGACTTGGAAAAAGAAGGCGGCGTTCAAGCCATCGGTATGCGCTCTGCATTTTGACCGCCTGTACGCCTGTACGTTTCTCTGAATTCAGCGTTCACGGCGCTGCTCCGGTAGGTATAGACTGAATTTCTTTACGCATAAAACAATCGTATATGCGTCAATACTTTTTATATGTGCGCCACTATTTATTATATATGCTTCAATACTGTTTGTATATACATCACTATTACTTATAAGTGCGCCTTTATTGTAACTAGGCACATCAGCATTGCTTATATGTGCGTCATTATTGTTTGTATATGCGTCTCTATCGCTTTATGTACATCAATAGTGTTTATATTGACGCACATAGTGCTTATATGTACGCACATAGTGCTTATATTGGC
>JAISMB010000144.1 GCA_031276945.1 Spirochaetaceae bacterium
GTAGGTCAGACCTTGGGCGGGGGTAAGTCAGACCTTGGGCGGGGGTAAGTCAGACCTTGGGCGGGGGTAGGTCAGACCTTGGGCGGGGATAGGTCAGACCTCGGGCGGGGATAGGTCAGACCTCGGGCGGGGATAGGTCAGACCTCGGGCAGGATAGGTCAGACCTCGGGCGGGGATAGGTCAGACCTTGGGCGGGGATAGGTCAGACCTTGGGCGGGGATAGGTCAGACCTCGGCTTCAGCAAGGTTTAAGCGCATAAAGAGGAAGGGCGCACCTGCCGTTACCCACAAGCCTAACAAGGCGTAGTGCAAAAAATTGCTGAGTTCGTAATATGAGGAAGAAGCGGCGGGGAGTAGTGGGGCAAGCCCTGCAAAGAGCAGCGCCGCACCGCTCAAGCCAATGAGCGCACGGAGGCAGCGCGGTAAGAAGCGCTTTTTTGAGCCGGCGCAGAAGTGTATGTGCTTGAGCATCAACGCATAGCCCGTGCCGAAGCCGAAGAATACGGCGCTCAGCCTTTTATCAGCGGGATACAGGGCGTTCATAGTCAGGGCTATAACCGCAACGGCAAGCACTTGGGCGCGCAGACTAGTCCGCAGGAGCGCACTAATCCGCCGGGCAAAACGCAGGTCAAGGGTAAAAATACAGCCGGCAATGACCCAACCGGCAAGTAAATCAGTCGGAAAGTGCAGACCAAGATAAAGCCTGCTCAGACTAATCAGTAGTATCATCAGCACCGCGCCAAGCCATATAAAGCGCCGGCGCAACCAGAGCGCAAGCGACAGCCCAAAAGTAGCCGCCAGTTGCGCATGTCCGGACGGCAAGCCGTAAGTCGATTCAAAGGCGCGCCCCACCGAAGGATCAAGCTGGTATGGTCTGGGCTGCATACATAAAACCTTGCAGAAAGCATTTGTCCATGCTGAGAACAAGATCACAATGCCTAGATGCAGCCCTCTCTTCTCGTCAATACACCAGAACAGAAGCATAATCACGGCAAGATAGACATACCCATCGCCTAAATGGGTGATACCGTGCATAAGTGCGGTCAGCGATTCGGTTTCTTTGGTCTGTATCGCCTTGATAATAGCAAGACCGACACGGTAAAGGAGGGGAATAGGCGCTTCAGTTGCGGTAATGATGACAGTATTCATACTGACAAGGTAAAGAGAAAAAGAAAAAAAGGAAAGGGATTGACAGAGCCTGCGCCGCTCTGGGGCTTGCGGTTCTTACAAAATACCGACGAGCGTCTCAAGGGTGTTTTGTGCTTTTTTAGCAAGTCCGCTATTCTTATCGCTGGTCAGGAGGCGCACTTCATCGCTCAACGCACTAAAACCATTGTTAGCTATCATGTCAAGAGCAAGAGATTTCTCCACTATGCCGCCTGCTCTTAAAAACCGGCGCGTCAGTCCTTCAAGCTTATCGGTCTTTGCCATGCCGAGGACTTTCAAGAAGCCATTGTAAAGAGCGGTTAAATTAGCTTTTTTCGCCTCGTCTAATTCAAAGATCAGCCGTTCAACATAGGTATCGGCGCTGTTTTTTATGAGCATTTCAGCCGAGAGCAGCCTGACTCGGTCGGTGGTTTTCCGTTCAATAAACAGAGACTCAAGGACAGCAAGCGCCTCGCTATTTCCTATGATGCCCAAGGCTTTAATAGCCTCGTCTTTTACGGCAGGAACATCGTCCCGTTCAGCCCGGTACTGTAAATACGGCACAGCCGCATTGAGTTTGCGTTCACCGGCTACCTTTGCCGCAGCCATACGGGTTTTGTAGTAAGAATCACGGAAACTTTCAAGAATAGCGGTCTCGACCTCTTGACCGGAAAAGGCGGTTAAAGCGGCAATAGCCGTTGACCGAATACTCGGATCACTCGCATTGACCGATGCCATGATCGCATCAAGCCCTTCTCCAAGTTTTGTAAGCGATTCGAGAGCGGCGGTTCGCAACACAACCCGTTCATCGGGATTAGTGGCAATCGTAGAAAGCAAGGCAATACCGTCAGATAAGCCAGTTTCGCCGACCGCAATAATAATATCTCTTTTGAGGTCTTCGGCGGGATTTCTGTTTGTATAGTAATCAATGAGGAACTGCGCTATCTGGTCGGCGTTGCCCGCCGCCGCAATTCTCCCCAATGCCTTGAATGCCCCGTTCATAAAGCTGCGCTCTTCATTATCAATAAGCGTTTCCAATGATTCTATTGCTTCCAATGCCTTGACCTGACCTAGATAGTCAATAGCCGCGGTAACGACTTCAATTTTTTCAGTATCCCAGGAGTCGATCACGGACAGCGCCTTTTCTTCAAGCCCTGACTTAGCGCGTTCGCCAAAGAACGACCAGACGCCGATTAGAATCGCCTGATTTTTGGTTTTTTGCGTCAATGCTATTAAGTCGGTATCAAGATAGTAAAGCTGTTCTCTTTTAAGCGTTTGAATAAGCGTTGCTATCTCTGTTTCAGTTCCGTATTGGATAGTTGCCCGATACTGCTCTTCAAGGGAAGAAACCTTCTGTGCCGGTGCGCCGCTTGCGACTGCTGTTGAGCCGGTCTTGGCTTGTGTCGGCGGGTTTTCTGCCGCCGCCTCTGCTTCTGGAGGAGTAGCAGCGGCGGATTTCTGAGCGCTGCCGCTGGACTTGGTACTGCTTGAAGTATTAGCCGGAAATACGTACAAAGTGCAGAAGAAAAATAATATAATAGTGTAAAGAAGGTGTTTCATAAAAGTCCCCTTGGTTGTTTTTCGGTTTATTCCAATATAAAAGATAGTATAGCATGGATCTTACCCCTTTAGCAAGGACGATTACCCAGAAAAGGAGGACTGACCTAGGGGTATCATCAATTGGAAGGAAATAAAGTAAGATAAAGAATAGTTTCAGCAGGGCAGGAGGCGGATTGCGCGTATGCGATGCTCTTGGCAGGCGTGACGGTAAAGGTCTTATTTACCGAGAGAAGGTATGACGTGAACAAGGTAGTGGACGCTGCCCATGCGAGAAGAGTTAAGGAAGTGCTCCTCGCTCTGCTCAACGTTCTGATTATTTTCTTGCGCTCTCTCTGGTATATCTATCTTCCTCGCCTTTTTATGAAACCCCTTAAGGGCGAGGTTGTGTCGTGTACATGGGCAGGGAGCCGGCGTGTACATGGGCAGGGAGCCGGCGCGTACATGGACAGGGAGCCGGCGCGTACATGAGCAGGGAGCCGGCGACCTATCCTGCACCGCCGAATTCTGACCAAGAGGCGAAGTCTGCCCGCAGTGCTGACGGTCTTTCTGAGGAGGTTAGTGCTGCTAGACAAAGCGCAATCGGTATAGTAGCATTTTTTTATGTCAAGAACAGAGCGTCCACGCATTTCTTTACGTGAATTCAGAACCTTAAAACCTTTTTTCTTCCGCTACAAATGGCATTACTGCTTCGGCTTTATCTGTCTCATCATCGTTGACGGCGCGCAGGTAATTATCCCCCAGTTTATGCGCAGAGCTACCGATATAGTAGCCGCCGGGGATTTTGAATGGAGGCAGATACTCGTTCTTTGCGCAGCTATGCTGGGGACCATGACCCTCATACTCCTAGGACGGCTGCTGTGGCGCTATTGTATTCACGGATCAGCACGGCGCATTGAAGCTCAGATGCGCGCCAAACTCTTTGAACACCTGCTGACTCTCTCCTACGACTTTTATCAAAAGAACAAAATCGGCGATCTTATGGCACGAGCTACGAACGATATAGGCGCTGTTAGGCAGTCAATCAGCATGGGCTTGGTCATGTTCATTGACGGCAGCGTCATGGCTCTGTCCATCCTGATCATTGTCTTTGCGCAAGATGCCCAAACTGCCGCCCTTACCCTCATTCCGCTGCTTCCCGTTGTTCTTTTAATCCTGTTCTTCGGCAGCAGTGTCGGTAAGAAATTCCTCCGCGCCCAAGAAAGCTACTCTGCCATGAGTGAGATCGTGCAGGAAACCTTCGCCGGCATACGGGTTATTAAGTCCTTTGTTAAAGAATGGTGGTTCATTAAGCAATTCGCAGATACCAATGACGATTACAGGCAGGCAAATATGGAGCTGGTTAAACTATTCGGCGTCTTTTTTCCTCTTATCTCATTGCTGTCGGGGCTTACAGCTCTTATCATACTCCTTGTCGGCGGTATCCGTGTTGTCTACGGCGTTCTAAGCGCCGGCGAACTCGTTGCGCTCTTCAGTTATATGCAAATGCTCATCTGGCCCCTTATGGGCGCCGGCTTTGTTGTCAATATGATACAGCGCGGGGCTGTAAGCTTAGGCAGGGTTAATGAGATCATGCAGACCGTGCCTTCCATCACTTCTCCGCCGTCTCCTGAGCGCGGTAAACCGGAAACACCAGCCGTGGAACTGCGCGCGTTGAGCTTTGTCTATCCTGACGGGACGGAAGCTTTGAGTAATATTTCTTTGACCATTGAGCGCGGCAGTATCATAGGCATACTCGGAAAGACCGGATGCGGCAAATCAACGCTCATAAAAGTCCTCACCCGTCTGGTCGACCCGCCCGCCGGCACTGTTTTTATTGCGGGGACTGACGTTCGGCACTGGGATATAAGCGAACTGCATGCGCTCTTTGGCGTAACGCCGCAGGATAGCTACCTGTTTTCAGACTCGATAAAGAACAACATCGCTTACGGATTGGAAAAGCCTGATGAAAGTCTGCTTAAAGCAGTTGCAGCCCATGCCGCGCTTGACCGTGATCTGGCGGATTTTACCGCTGGATGGGACACGGTGATAGGCGAGCGGGGCATGAGTCTTTCGGGAGGACAGAAGCAACGGGTAGCCATTGCCCGCGCTCTTATTACCAAGCCTGAGATTCTTATCCTTGACGACTCTCTTTCTGCGGTTGATGCGGAAACTGAAGAGCAGGTTCTCTCCGCTCTCATGGCAGAGCGTGCCGGAAAAACCACAATCATTATCTCACATCGGGTTTCGACCTTTCGCAGTGCGGACAAGATCATCGTCTTAGAAAAGGGGCGGATAGTAGAATCCGGCACTCACCAGCAGTTAGCAGCCGGCACCGGTTTTTATGCGCGCGTTGCGGCGCTTCAGCAGCTTGAGTAGCAGTATGAACCGTTCCGACTTGGAGAACAGCGTAAACGATACGCCACCCGCCTTCAGTACCCGCTCTGCTTAACAGTTGCAGCAACCCGCTCAATGCCGCATTGCTTATGAGAGAGGTCAGACCTCCGCATCTCTGGGCGGAGACTCCCGCATCTCTTGAACAGCGAGGTCTGACTTATGAGGAGCGAGGTCTGACTTATGAGTGAAGACTCCCGTATCTCAGAGAGTAGCCTTCATATGAGGGGCGAGGTCTGACCCATGAAGGGCGAGGTCTGACCTAT
>JAISMB010000116.1 GCA_031276945.1 Spirochaetaceae bacterium
GGAAAGCCAGTACGTATCATAGTTTCAGCGGGGCAGGAGGCGGATTGCACCTATGCACCGCCCTTAATAGCAGGTTTATCGGTAAAAGTCTTGATTGCCGATAGAGGGTATGACGTGAACCAGGGAGGAGACACAGCCTGTGCAAGAGGTAGTAAGGACTTATGACACAGAGCTGTATAAGAAGCGCCATCTCATTGAGAATGTATTTCGGTGGCTTAAACAGTACAGAGGTATCGCCACTCGGCATGCTAAACGCTCTGATTCCTTTCTCGCCGCTCTCTATCTCAGATTTATCTTCCTGCCTTTTGAGTCCACTCCCTAAGAAGCCTGAAGAATGGCAGTACAGCGGTGCATACCATCGGGAACACGGAATTACAAAGATAGTTTCTCTGGTAACTGATAGTGCATGGAAGACAGACCTCAAGCTGCTTTTATAAAGGTCAAACCTCTGAGTCATCGGCTAAAATTTCTGAGTCATCCACCATGGCTTTTCTTGCGAGGGCTGGATCAGAAACTCTTATCTTGACCGCTGATCGCTCTGCGGGAGCAGCATGCACCACGTCCGGGGGTAAATTGACACGGAAACATAAAAATACTATACTTTTTTATACAAATCCTAAGGAGGAATTGTATGAAGAAACTAATGGTAACGGCAGCGCTTTGGTGTTGTACTATGGCGCTGGTCTACGCAAGCGGTCAAAGAGGAGCGCAAAGTTCACGTTCAGACGGCGGTGTAACTCTGCGCGGGTATGTTCAGGCGGATTTAGCCAGCGAGCAGTATGAATACTGGATTGCGACTCTGGAGGCTTTCCAAAAAGCCAATCCGACTATCAAACTTGATTTTGAATATGCGTCCGGCGAAGCTTTCCACGACAAATTTCAGACCATGGCGGCTACCGGGGACATTCCTGACGTATTCACCACTTATGCGGGTGCACGGTCAAGTTATATTATTGACCGCGGCTTGGTCAAAGACCTGCGCCCCTATTTAACCGATGCTTTTAAGGCTCAGTATATTGATACTATTTGGGAGCCGCAGGGGAAAAACGGTGAAATCTATATAATTTCCCCTAATATGGCAGTTGCGACCGTCATTTATGTAAATACCAAACTGCAAAAACAGCTCGGTCTGACCAATCCGTCAACCTTTGAGGAGATGGTAGCGCAGGTGCCGGCAATAAAGGCGGCAGGGCTGACGCCCCTTATGTTCGGCAACAAAGGCGTGTGGCAGGCGCAATCGCTCCTGCTCTCCTGTTTAGTCGACCGTTTGGGAGGGAAAGCGTGGTTTGACCGAGCGCGCAGCGGTGCGGCGAAATT
The DNA here is from genome assembly GCA_031276945.1 of Spirochaetaceae bacterium. GTDB lineage: Bacteria > Spirochaetota > Spirochaetia > Treponematales > Breznakiellaceae > BOBG01. The sequence continues at coordinate 1,318 of JAISMB010000116.1, forward strand.
TACCGACAAGCCTTTTGTTGACGCCCTTGCCCTCATTAAAAGAATGGTGGATACCCAGCTGTTTCCGGCAGGGGTAAACCAGCTTGAAGGACCTGAAGCATGGGGTGCATTTGTCCGCGGGGAGGCAGTGTACCTCCTTGACGCCGGCTGGAGAATATCAGCGCTTAAAAGCGCTGCCCAGCCTGAAGATTACGCCCAGTATTCGGTCATTGCCTTCCCCGCACTTGCCGGAGAGGTAACCAAAGGCTCAAGCGCCGCAACCTTAGGCGAAGCTCTGGCAATGAACAGTAAGCTCACAGGCGCTCAAGCAGAGGCGGCATGGACATTCCTCTCCTTTATCTATGGGCAGCCCGGTTCTGAAATCCTTATGCAGTACGGTACCGTGCCGACCTATAAATTGGATTATACCAAATTTGCGCCTGATAGCCTGAACGCCCAGTACATTGAGCTTATCAACTCCCAGTCCATGGGATACATCATTGATGCGGTCATGGACGGAGAAGGGGTCAACAATATCCTCAATCCGGGTATACAGGCAGTTATGATAGGCGATAAAACGCCAGCGGCTCTTGCCTCAGAATATGAAGCGTGGGTTGCCTCTTACGATTCTAACCGCAAAAAATAGTACGCACTGAAAAGGATAAAAGGGGAGGATAATGCGATGAACTATCGAACGAACAAACTACTGAGCCACTATCTGTTTATTCTTCCCGCTTTTATTATCTTTGCCGGTATAATGGTTTTTCCCCTTTTTTACAGCATTTTCCTGAGTTTTTTTAATTGGAAAGGCTTTGGACCGAAAGATTTTGTAGGATTGGGGAATTATTTTAGAATGTTCACGGACCCGATATTCCATATCGGGTTCCGTAATAATCTGATGATTGTACTGGTATCGGTAGGCGGTCAAATTCCGCTGGGTATGCTCCTTGCCTATATGCTCCACCGAAAAATGGTAAAAAAGGCGGATCTTTTTGAAGTGCTGATATTTCTCCCGATTACGATTTCATCTGTGATCATAGCCCAGTTATGGAACCGTATTTTTTCACCGGTCGGTATTTTTACCAGTCTCATACGAACGCTGACCAAGAATCCCGATTACATTATGACCATTGTCGAGCATAAAGACTGGGCAATTCTGCCGATTATGTTTGTGCTGCTCTGGCAGCATACAAGTCTTTACATGGTTATCTTTTTAGCAAATCTTCAGCGTATTCCGCAGTCTATTATCGAATCCGCCCAGCTTGAGGGGGCGACGGAAGGGCGGATATTCCTGCGGATCATTATGCCTATGCTTGGTTCTGTCATTTTTATCAACTCAATTCTGGCAATTTCCGGCAGTTTTAAGAGTTTTGATCTTATCTATTCTATGACCGCCGGCGGTCCGGCTCACTATACCGAAGTTATTGCCGTGTATATGTACAACTCGACTTTTGTACATCAGAATTATGGATACGGAAGCGCCCTGTCCATCATTATTATTGTCTTTGTTGTTCTTTCGCTCCTCATTACCCGAGGGGTATCCAAAGCTTTTAAGATTGAATAGCGGGAGGAGATCGTGGATTATACAAGCACACTGAACAAAGCGCCGCTCAACTGGCGCATCACTGCCATGGTACTCATGGTTCTTTTTGCCCTTATTACTATCTTCCCGCTGATATGGCTTTTTTATTCTTCACTCAAGCCTCATACGGAAATCATGCAGCATCCGTTAGCTCTGCCGCGCCAGCCGTCCTTTGACAATTATTTACGTGCATGGCGTATGGGTGGTTTAGGTACAGCATTACTGAACAGCTTTATCTATACCATTACCGCTACTGTTGCGACCTTGTTTCTTGCGCTGGCCGCTGCCTTTGGTATTGTTAAATTCCCCTTTAAGAGCGCTACTTTCTTTACCGGTGCGTTTGCTTTGGGGCTTATGCTTACTGTCCATGCGATTATAATCCCGCTCTTTCTCTTGGAGGTGAAAATCGGGATTATCAACCGCCGTATCGGGGTGATTATACCATATATTGCCTTTAACCTTCCGATGTCGGTCATGATTGCTATCTCTTATATCAAGGGCATTCCCGATGCACTCATCGAATCCGCGGAAATTGACGGCGCTCCGTACCGTTCGATATTCTGGCGGCTCATTGTGCCGCTCTCAATGCCGGTCATTGCTACCATGGTCATCCTCGCTTTTTTGAATCATTGGAATGAATTCCTCTTTGTCTTTGTCTTTACTACCAAGGCGGCTATGAAAAGCCTACCAGTTGCCATAACCCAATTTGCCGGTCGCTACAATATTGAGTTCGGTCTTCAGTACGCTTCGCTGGTAATAGGCATTTTGCCCATGATTATTTTCTACATATTTTTTCATACGCAACTTATTAAGGGTTTTGGGGAAGGCGCATTAAAAGAATAACGGAGCTGTTGTGGTATCCGTATGAAAAATCTCCTATGGCTTAAAAACGGTTGGTTAAACTCGTTTATTTATCATTCATAAAGGAGGCGTATATGCACCTTGGAGCAGAGGTACCGGTTATTTTTGAAGGCGAGCATATAGCGGCTCGTTTTGAACGCGGCACTACGATCTCAATTCGCAATAAAGACAATATATGCAGTGCGACCATTGCTTACAATCAGACAAGATGGAGAGCGGCAAAAGTATGGCAGCTTTTTATGGCTGAAGTTTCAAAGTCAGACCGGTTTGCTGATGCGGTCGATTATTTTGAACGGCATGGTATTAAAATGATAGTTTCAGGTTAAAACAGAAGGTCTTGTTATTGTTCTTTACGCATCAATCGTGAGAGTACCCGGTCGAAACTATCAGCAAAAGCTTTTAACTCCCGTTGCCCGTAATGTGCGCTCCGCGGTGCGCCAAGCCCATTCTCTGCTAATTCAAGCATAAAATTCCGTATTGAAAGGTACTCTTGGATATTTTCCGGCGTGTAAAGACGTCCCCGGTCGTCAAGTGTTGTTATGCCAGCTTTCACTAGACGATTTGCAAGCGGCACATCACGAGTGATGGCAAGGTCTCCACTACACGCAAGTGCAACGATACGATCATCTGCTGCTCCTTCTCTTTCTGAGCATAGCTCCATAAGAACCGTCTCCCCGTTTATATCCGTAAGCAGCCTGTTAGCTGCAAAAATTGCCGTTATACCGGTTCGTTTTGATGCACGGATGATTGCTTTGCGGGTCAAAGCAGGACAGGAATCAGCATCTATCAGTATTTTCATCACATTTCGTAGAAATTCACGCTGTGAATAATTCTACGTCCTTTCCTCCAATACTTGCTTGGTACAGGGTATAATCACCGCTGATAGTCAATCCGGCACCGGCAGCATAAGCTGGAATAAAGGCGCTTTCACCGCGGCATAGGGTACAAGTTTCGCCAGCAATGGAAAGAGATGCTCTGCCCGCGATAGTAAGCAGTATACGAGGAACCGGTACAGTACTCATTAATAACTGGCTCTTATAAACTGATAAAGAAAATTCTTCACAGGGAGTGCGGTACACACCATGTTCCGGCGTCAAAATCACCGGCGAAAATGGTGCAAAATCAAGGATATGTAGTAATTCAGTATGATCGACATATTTTGAAGTTAAACCGCCCCGTAGTACATTGTCAGAATTCGCCATAAGTTCAACACCTAAACCGGCAGTGTAAGCGTGCAGTACCCCAGCCGGCAGGTAAAGAGCCTGTCCGGGCATAAGCTCTATGACATTGAGGTATAAAGGGGCGATGATAGCCGGATCATCTGGATAGTGCTGGGCAAATGCTGTACACAACTGCCCTTCTGGAAATTGTTCTAAAAAACTTTGATTGGGTGTTTGAAACAAGGCACTTAAACCGTGCCTGCTATCCTGCGCTAAGGTTAAGAGTGTGTTAAGAAAAGCTTCAAGACCATTGCCTAAACTTTCTTGTAAGACAGTACCGGTAGTTTTAAGTGAACCGGTTAAATCTTTGAAGAGTAAGGTTAATCGTTTTTGAATTTCCTTTTGGGTGCGAAAACCACAAAGTGCCTTAAAAGGAGTCAAGGCGCAAAGAATTTCCGGCTTATGATTAGAATCTTTATAATTCCGGTTGGGAGCATTCGGTGCAATACCGGCTTTATTTTCCCGCAGGAATCCTTCCTGCGCTTGCTGTTTATTAGGATGTGCTTGAATAGACAGAGGGTGCGCTGCAGCAAGTATTTTGAATAAAAAAGGAAGTGTTGGATAATCTCCCAAAAAACAGTGTGGATCGCCAGCTATTAAGGCAGAAAGGCTCCCATACTCTGTTTCTGAAGCTCCCTCTGGATGCACACCCATCCACAATTCTGCCCATGGGCTACCATCATCGGGGATGTTCAACAATTCTGGTATCAAAGAAGGTGAGCCCCAATCATAGTGTTTAATCTGATTTTTCAGTTTAAAAATATATTTCATAGGGATTTTTCAATGCCTGCTGTACTTAAAAAATCATCAACACGCGCTATTAAAGTGGCAGCGATACGTTCAACCTCATGCATTGAAGTTTTCTGATCACTAATCTCATCGCGTTTCTTCTGCAACTCATCACATAACACAAAACCGGATAATATAGCAATTTTAAGTGGATCTTTAAGCCCTGATGATTTTTGAACTGCAGTAATTTTTGAACGATAAAAGCGCAACAAATCGTTTAGATATTCTGGCTCTTCTTCAACAGCAATAAAAACAGATGTTCCTAACACTTCAATACGAAGATCAGTTTTCTCAGGCTGATTATCTTTTAACATTGCAGTTTATTTTTTTGTAGAAATTGCCCAGCAATTTACAAAGTACTATTATCCTTTGATAGGAGTTCTTCAAATTGACTAAGCCGATCGACAAGGGAAAGGACACCCTCCCGGATATGAGATTGTTCCTCCCCCAGTTCAGTTAGCTGCTTTCGATATAATTCCACTTCTGTTTTGAGATGAGCATTTTCTGCAATGACCTGTTTTGCAAAATCAAGTACTTTGACAAGCTTGGTTTCTAACAAATTGATATGCTCAACTGTTGACATGTACTACGCTCCCAGTGCTGTTTTCGCCTGATTTACCACTGCTTTGAACGCAGTGTTATCCTCAAGAGCAATAAACGCAAGCACTTTCCTATCAATAATAATCCCAGCTTTGTTAAGCCCATTTATGAATCGAGAATATGAAATTCCTTCTGCACGGCAAGCTGCATTGATACGAATGATCCAAATCCGGCGAAAGTCGCCTTTTCGGTCCCTTCTGTCTCTATACGCATAAGAAAGTGCTTTGGCTACCGCGTCTTTAGCCGTCTTATAATTTGAATGACGTCTACCCCAATAGCCTTTTGCTAATTTCAAAATTTTTTTACGATGTTCTTTCCGTCTTAAACCATCAACTGCTCGTGACATAAAACTCTCCTTTATCCTTTGTCTTTATCCATAAGGTAATAATTTTTTTCGGATTGTAGGTATATTATCAGGCGATAATATACCAGCATGACGGAGGCTCCGTTTCCGTTTTGTTGATTTTTTGGTCAAAATATGGCGAAGATTTTGTTTTTTGTACTTTACCTTACCATTTCCCGTGAAAGAATAACGCTTGGCAGCACTTTTCTTGGTCTTCATTTTAGGCATAAAAAACCTCTATTTCTTAGTCTTAGGACTTAAAATCATAGACATAAACCGCCCTTCCATCGCCGGAGGTTTATCCACTACATATTCACCTTCAATACGCTTTAACACATCTTTGAGAACATCATACCCTAACTCTGTATGAGCAAGCTCTCTTCCTCTAAACCGTATTGTTACTTTTACCTTGTTGCCTTCGGCAAGAAATTCATGGGCATGCTTTGCTTTAAAGTCTATATCATGCTCATCAATTTTAGGCTGCATACGAATCTCTTTTAATTTAAGCAGTTTTTGCTTTTTCTTTGAATCACGAACCTTTTTTTCATTTTCAAATTTAAACTTGCCATAATCCATAATTTTAACGACCGGCGGCACTGCCTGAGGAGCAACTTCCACCAAATCAAGATTATATGATCGTGCAATAGCAAGTGCTTCTATGGTAGGCATGATCCCTTGTTGTTCACCTTCATCCCGGATGAGACGAATTTCTCTAACCCGGATCTGTTCATTGATTCGTAAATCTCTATCAGCCATTTAACTCCACTCTAATATGAGGTATACGCCTCTTTGTAAGAGGATTTTACCCTACTATATTTAATAACTTTTGTCAATGGGTATGGCAGGGTCGCACCGCTCATCGCTATTTATGCCGTCTCGCAAGCTCGTTTAATACTTCTTCCACTGTTATGCCGGCACGAGTGATCAATGCGGTTGCGAAGAAAAACAGATCCGCAGCTTCCCATACCTGTTCGTCATGCGTGGATGCGGTACACAGTTCATAGGCTTCTTCCATAAGCTTACGCCGGACACGTTCATCATTCAAAGTTGCTGTGTAGGAATCAGAAGGGGACGTGCGAAACCGTTCAGCAATAATTTCTTGCAAGTACTCAAGGGTATACCGGCGGCTTGTTACAAAACAGGAATAAGCTCCGGTATGACAGACCGGTCCGGTCGGGCTAACCGTTGCAAGAAGCGCATCGCGATCACAGTCTGCGTGGAGCCGAATGAGATCTAAGGTATTACCGGACTTCTCCCCTTTCATCCACAGACTATCGCGACTGCGGCTATGAAAACAGAGTTTACCGAGCTTAAACGTTGCTGATACCGCCTCTTTATCTGCAAAACCGGTCATCAAGACCTGTCCGTCCGGACTTTGTGCAATAACCGGCAGGAGTGGAGCTTTGTTCCAGTTAAGACAGCAGACAAAAGCATCGGCAAGACTGACCGCGCCTGTGTAAAGCGCCATGCCTAGCTGTACATCGCATCCGAGTGCGGCAAGCTGCTCAATCTCTGCAAGACTTGCAACACCGCCGGCTACGGTTAGCCGGCATTCAAGCGCTGTACGCAGCCTGAGCGCCAGCGCCATATCAATGCCGGTCATAGTGCCTTCCCGCTCCACGCAGGTCCATAGAAGCTCTCCGGCGAAATGCGCCGCCTCCTGCGCCGTCTCTATGAGAGGCAGTGTCGTTACCGTTTTCCAGCCGTCTATAACAATGTCTTCGCCTCGAGAATCAAGGGCGATTATGAGCCGTTCCCTGCCTATTTTCTCGGCAAGATCCGCGAGGAATTCGGTGTTAAGCTTGAATCGTCCGGTTACAGAATCCCGAAACGCCCGCGATCCTATAATTATCTTTTGCGCACCCCAGCTTAAGAGTTCACACGCTTGGGATACGGTTCTTATGCCGCCGCCGACCCGGCACTGCGCCTGTCTAAGCAGGGATTTGATTAACGCTGTATTGTCAGCCCCGCCTTGAGCCGCATCCAAGTCAATGACAGCTACCTCTCCGTAACGGTCGAATTCTTTTATCAAAGCAGCCGCATCATCGTACTGTAAGACCAATTCTGACCCTTGGCGTAACTGGACGACCTTAGCTCCCTGTATATCAATTGATGCAATTACCATCGCACACAGACCCCCTTTGATTCTGCATAGTGTTTTATAGCCTGAATACTTGTCCTGCCGAAATGTAGGAGCGAAGCTACCAGGGCTGCATCCGCACCCGGATCGTGGAGCACCGCAGCAATTTGTTCCACGGTTCCTGCTCCGCCTGATGCAATAACCGGCACCGGCACCGCCTCCAGTATAGCGCGGGTCAGATCATGATCATAGCCGGCACCGCTCCCATCGGCATCTATGGAATTGAGCAGAATCTCTCCTGCTCCTAATGAAACAGCCTGCACTGCCCAGGCAAGAGCGTCCCATCCTGTGTCGCAGCGTCCTCCGTGTGAAAAAGCATGCCAGCCTGTGCCGACCCGTTTTGCATCCAGAGAAAGTACCACGCACTGAGAGCCGTAAGCGCACGCCATCTGCGCAAGGAGATCGGGATTAAGCAGAGCGGCAGTGCAGACCGACACTTTATCGGCGCCTGCGTTCATGGCATCGCGCATATCTTGTACGCTGCGTATTCCGCCGCCGACCGAGAGCGGGATAAAAACCTCGGCAGCAAGATGCGCAACACAATCAAGCAGCGTTGCCCTGCTTTTATACGAAGCTCCAATATCAAGAAAACTTATCTCATCAGCGCCCTCGTCATTGTACCGACGCGCCATCTGTATGGGATCGCCGACATCCTGTAAATCTTTGAATTCAACGCCTTTAACCACGCGCCCCTCATCAACATCAAGGCAGGGGATTATTCGTTTTGCCTGCATTCTTTTGCCTCCTCTCCTCAACTGTTCGCGGTCTTTGCCGCAAAGACCATCTACCGCGCCTGCCTTGTTTTTCGGGTCAGTGCGTAGATAATCATACCGTTTGAAATCAGAATACGGATCACTTCGGACATATCGGTTTGCAGTATATTATTGATAACCGAAGGGGTCATAGTCAGCAGGCTTTGAAAAAGGAACGTACCGACAATGACATTGCCTATGCTGGCTTTGTTGACCGATGCCCCGCCTAAAAGGATAGCTGCAACAGCGGGGAACGCCATGTAGAGCGGCGCTTGGTACACTTGGATAAAGCCGAAGCTCTGCTGGTAGACTAAAATGCCTATTGCGCCGTAGATCGTGGACACAACCACGCTGATAAGGCGCATCCGGTTTATAGACACACCGCCTGCATAGGCAAAGACCGGATTAGAACCGACTGCCGTTAGAGCCGTGCCGGTCTTACTGTGCATAAAGAGCCAGAGTATAAACGCCATGAGTATAAAAAAGAGTATAGAGCCGGTAGGAAACATAAAATACTCGCCGATACGGATTGCCAAGAAGTTGTTGAGTATCTGCGCCCAGTAGCCTTCCAAGGTGATGGTGGTGCGCAAGCCTTCCCCCGTGTAGCCCCAGACCATGGTGGGATTGGTAAAGGGCAACAGGAGCCAGAGGATTGCCATGAAGGTAACGATGGAGAAGCCTATGTAAAGGGCTATCGTCATTTCCTCGCCTTTCACCTTGTTGAGCAGCATTCCGTACAAGATACCGAAGACAAGGGCGAAAGGAAGGCTCAAGCCCAGCGCTGCCATGAAGCCTAAAATTCCTGTTAAGCGGAACTGCATGGCAAGAGTTGCGCCCAAAAGACCGGCTATAATGCCGACTGGCAAGCCGAAGTTAAGCCCTGTGCCTGCCTGCATCATAGGCACCATAGCCAAGACCATGACTGCGTTTTGTCCGAACCGAACCATGACATTGGTCAAAGACGTATCGACCCGTACCCCGACAAAGGGGGCGGCAATAAAGAGCGCTCCGATAAAAGAGAAGATAATGAGCCGAGGCAAGCCGAAGTTCGCAATATGTTCTCTCCATCTGTCCTTTGTGAGGCGCACCTGCACGATGTGTACCCCGTCTTCTTTTGCTTTCATACTGTCTGTTTCAATCTTTACAACCTATAGTGGAGGCTGTCCTTGATTGTTACTCCTCTTTTTTTCTTTTAGAACTATACCCTCACAAAAAGGTTGCGTCTATCCAGTCTCAGAGGTCTGACCTATTTCAGTCTGCTGAACCGACCTATTTCAGTCTGCTGAACCGAGCCATTTCAGTCCGCTGAACCGAGCCATTTCAGTCCGCTGAACCGACCTATTTCAGTCTGCTGAACCGAGCCATTTCAGTTCGCTGAACCGAGCCATTTCAGTCCGCTGAACCGAGCCATTTCAGTCTGCTGAACCGACCTATTTCAGTCTGCTGAACCGACCTATTTCAGTCTGCTGAACCGACCTATTTCAGTCTGCTGAACCGACCTATTTCAGTCTGCTGAACCGAGCCGTTTCAGTTCGCTGAACCGAGCCGTTTCAGTCCGCTGAACCGACCTATTTCAGTCTGCTGAACCGAGCCGTTTCAGTTCGCTGAACCGTCCCATGTCAGCGGGCTGACCTATCCCGCCTTGAGGTCTGACCTATCCCGCCCCGCACTTAATTAAAGCAGAGAAACACGGGGATTTCAATACACTGCTGTATGCTCTTGTGCAGCTTGGACCGCCTCTCCCATCTTTCTAATCGTACCAAGCCAGTCCGGGTCCAAAGGGTCTAAAGCCACAAGCCGCGCACCAATGACCGAGGCAACCGTGCCAGCAGCTTCTACGGGGAATTGTGCTTGCACGAAAATCGTCCGCACCTGCCTCTGCCGTGCTTTCTCAATTAAAGCGACTAAATGCCGTGGTGTCGGCTCCTTACCGCCGGTCTCAACCGCCTCCTGTTTTATGCCAAAGGCATCCAGAAAATAGCCAAATGCCGGATGGTAGACAAAAACCGTTGTCCCCGCAAAGCCGGCGAGTTTCTCGCGCCACAGGGCAAATTCCGCCCTAATCTCCGCCTGAACCTGCTGATACCCCTTGAGGTACTGCTCGGCGTGCTGTTCATTCACGAAGCACAGCGCATCCTTAATATGCGCCGCCATAATCAAAGCCGGCTCCTCACCAAGCCAGCTATGCCTATCAATACTCTCGTGCCTCCCGTTCCCGCTGCCATCTGTCTCAAGGGTGCGAAAATGCACACCCACAGTGCCGTCAATAATACGCAGTCGGGGAAAGAGCTGTTCGACCTTTGGCTTTAAGCCTCTTTCAAATTCAGTGCCGGACAAGACCCATACCTTTGCGCGGGCAAGGGTTGAGAGCTGGAACGGAGTCGGTTCGTAGTCGTGAGGATTCTGAGAAGACCCAACCAGCACGACTGTTTGTACCGTATCATCGGCAATGTTCTGGACAAACCAGCGCTGCGGCAGGATACTCAACACAAGGATCGGCGCCTCCTGCGCCTGTTTAGCAAAACAGCCGGTAAGCGCCGCGCATAAAATCACTAAAATATTCCGATAAAAAACCATGAGTCTTTCCCTTATAGGCTATAATCAGTCCGGGGCATGGCAGGAAAACGCCGATACCATAGACGAATTACAAGTCCTGCGCACCAAAGCCGACCATCTGTGGATCAATCTGAACCAAAGCAGCGATGCTGCTCTGGTACGTGCGATGAGTGAAGTGTATCACATTCACCCGCTGACAGTCGAGGATATACTTGACAATACCCAAAGACCAAAAGCCGAGGAATTCGATGACTACCTCTTCCTTATTCTCAAAATGGTGAGCCGCAAGGGAGAGGCGGCGCCTGAATTTGAGCAGATAAGTATGATCCTGACCGGCGACACGCTGATAACCGTTCAGGAATCAGAGGGGGATCCCTTTAACGGCATTAGGCAGCGTATCTTAAACAACGGGGGGCGGTTCAGACGGATGGGCATAGATTACCTTGCCTATGCGATCATAGACTGCCTCATTGAGGGGTATTTTTTAACCTTGGATAGTTTTAGTCTTGAGTTTGAAGCATTTGAAGAGCGCGCATTTGATGAAAATGACAGTGCATTCATTCCAGATATACAGAAAACCCGTCGGAACATCAGTTCTATGCGCCGCATTATATGGCCCATGCGTGAAAGCATAGCCGCTCTCATCCATTTTGATTCGGAGCTGCTGCATAAAGAACTTGAGCCTTTTTTCAAAGATATACTTGATAACATAGTCCAAATCTCAGAAATCGTAGAAAATTACCGGGAGCTGCTTTCAGGCATTATGGAAGTCAATTTATCGGCTATTTCAAACCGGATGAACCGGGTTATGAAAGTCTTGACCATTATCTCTACTATTTTTATTCCCCTGACGTTCATTGTTGGTGTGTATGGGATGAACTTTGCTTATATGCCGGAATTACAGAACCGTTTCGCCTACCCACTGGTCTGGGCAGTTATGCTCATCATCGCTCTTGCTATGGTTCTCTTCTTTAAGAAGAACAAATGGTTATGAATTTCCCCCTTAGGTCAGACCTCGCCGTCAAAATAAAATAAGAACAGACCTCGACCTCAGAGTCAGTCCTTTTGACAACGCCCCCTCTGATCCTGACCTTCCTGCAACTGAGACAGACCTTGACAACACAGGTACAAGGCTGTATATTGACGCCATCATTTTGTAGGTTAAGACGGTGAGCTTAATACCGTTGGACATACCGATTGCCTTAGATACAGCAGCCGGTATGGTGCCGACAAAAGAAAGACGGTGCAGCACTACTGTCCCGTTCTAATCAATCTATAGTTAATGAGGAGTTTTTTATGCAATTCCCTCCTATTGTTGCGCGTTTTCCGCACTTTCTGCACGGTGGTGATTACAATCCTGAACAGTGGCTGAAATGGAAGGATACTATCTGGAAAGAAGATATGCGGCTTGCAAAAGCAGCCGGCATTAATTCGCTTTCAGTCGGCATTTTTTCATGGTCCATGCTAGAACCGGCTGAAGGTGAGTACCAGTTCGAATGGCTTGACGAAGTGATGGATATGCTTGCTGAACATAAGATTATTGCGGTACTAGCAACGCCATCGGGTGCAAAACCGGCATGGATGAGTAAGCAGTACCCGGAAATTCTCAGGGTAAATGCACTGCGGCAAAAAATGCTTCATGGAGATAGACATAATCATTGTCTTTCATCGCCTGTGTATCGAGAAAAGGTGCGTGCAATCAATACCCTTTTGGTAAACCGGTATAAAGATCATCCGGCGCTTGGATTGTGGCATATATCAAATGAATATGGCGGTGAATGCCATTGTCCTCTCTGTCAAGCTCAGTTCCGTACTTATTTGCAACAGAGATACCGGACATTAGATGCTCTGAACGAAGCGTGGTGGACTACATTTTGGAGCCACACCTACACAGACTGGGAACAAATAGAAAGTCCTAGTCCTCTAGGGGAAATCAATTTGAATGGGCTTCGTCTTGATTGGCGCCGCTTTACCACAGAGCAGTTTGTCGATTTTTACCGGCACGAAACTGAGCCTCTGCGTTCTCTTACACCGTCTATTCCCTGCACCACCAATCTTATGGGAACGTATCCGGGCATTGATTACTACCGGCTGGCAGAAGTTCTTGACGTTGCTTCCTTTGACTCGTATCCTCGCTGGACGGGTACAGCGCAGGATAAAGAAGTCGCTTGTCGGACCGCCTTCAACTACGATCTAACCAGAGGTCTCAAAGGTAAGCCTTTTATGCTGATGGAGTCCTGTCCTTCTGCAACAAACTGGCAGGTAGTAGCAAAATTGCGCCGCCCCCTCGTACATGAACTGCAATCTTTGCAGGCGGTTGCCCATGGTGCAGATACGGTACAGTACTTCCAGTTCCGTAAAAGCCGCGGCGGTCCTGAACAATTTCACGGTGCGGTAGTTGATCATGAAGGTAGCGAGAACACACGGGTCTTTCGTGATGTAGCAGCAGTCGGCACACGGCTTAAAACGCTTGATGCTCTTGTCGGTTCTGATACGCCTTCAAAAGTTGGTATTATTTTTGACTGGAATATCCGCTGGGCTTTAGATGATGCAAAAGGTTTTTTACAAGACAAAACCGGCTATGAACAGACGGTGGTAAACCATTACCATAGCTTCTGGCAGATGGGCGTTCCGGTTGATCTTATCGATTCGACTCGTGCTTTTGATAAGTATACGCTCTTGGTAGCTCCGATGCTGTTTTTGCTCCGCGAAGGACTTGCACAAAGGATCGATCAATTTGTGCAGAACGGCGGCATATTTGTTACGACCTATCTGACCGGTTACGTTAATGAAAGTACGCTCACTTTCTTGGGCGGTTTTCCCGGTCCTTTGAAAGAGACGCTCGGTCTGTGGTTTGAAGAGATTGATGCACTCTTCCCCGGAGAATCCAACAGTATTGAATGGTGCGGGAAAAGTTACCGTGCTTTTGATCTCTGTGAGCTGGCGCATCTGCGCGGCGCTACTGCTCTTGGAACGTACCGCAGTGATTTTTACGCCGGCTATCCGGCTTTAACCGTGAACCAGCGTGCTAAAGGTAAGGCTTACTGTATTGCGGCTCGTACCGACACTGATTTACTGAACGATTTTTACCGGAATCTTGTACAAGAGGCGCATATTAAGCCGGCTTTGGAGTATTCACTGCCGGACGGAGTTACCGCGCAAATACGGAGCAATGACAAAACAGATTTTGTTTTTGTTATGAATTGTACTGACACGATAAAAACCGTTAATACAACACAGAGCGAGAGCTTTTCGTTAGCGCCCTTTGAGGTCCGTATTATTGAACGATAAGATAAAGATAGTCAAAATATTTATCTCACTTATGATAGCGGCGTCTAGCACGCTTTGTTTTGCTCAAACAATGACTATTGACCGAGCTTTAGATACCGGCGTTGCCTTTTTGGTACAGCATTTGCCGCGAGGAATGAAAGTTGCTGCCCATATCAATGCACCGAATGACGTAATGGGACAGTATTTGACTGATAAATTGTTATTGCGCTTGATCTACGACAGCGCTTTTATTGTTGTGAAACAGGATCGAGGAGAACTGCAAAGAATTGCTGATAAGCTAGGATACAAGTTGACCGGTTTTGTAAGCGATGAGATTATGCTCTCAATAAGCCGGCATTTAGATGCCCAGCTTCTTATTACCGGTGAATTGAGCCGCCGGTATAAAGAAGGTTACCGGTTCACTATCAAAGTCTTAGACGTGGAAACAGCGCATATTCTCTGTCAATGGCAGAGAGAAAATATTCAGTTTGTAAATTGAGCTTTTTCAAAGAAAAAGGCGTCCACCTTTTTGAGGGGGACGCCTTTTTCTAAAAGCTTAAGAAAAGCCGGCTATTTAACCAACTTTTTAGTACACCGCTATAACAGTGCTGTCATCAAATGCTTTCTTGGCTACGCCTGCATCAATGCTATTTGGAACGTTGACGCTGACAATTTTGTTTGCGGCAAATGCTTCAGAACCAAGTGTTTTAACTTTAGAACCAATACTAACTTTAGTCAGCACGTTCGTTTTGAACGCACCTTCGCCAATATCGGAAAGTCCGCTACCAAAAGTAACGGAGGTGATTTTGTTGCTCGCAAAAGCTTCATTTCCAATCTGTTCAACACTGTCAGGGAACGTAACATTAGCCAACACGTTATCCCTAAACGCACCATCTTTAACTACTTTGAGGCTTGGTGGAATAACGATAGACGGCAGTCTATTACCTTTCTTCTCAGCTTCTGGATCATTCTCATCAGGAGGAAGACCGGCAAAAGCCCGTGAACCAATCACAGTAACTTTGGTACCAAGGATGAGCCGTGTTAGTTCATTCTCTTCAAATGCACTATTACCAATAGTCTCAACACTGTTACCAACAATAACAAGGGACAACTGATTCTTATCAAATGCCCGATCACCAATTTTAACAACTTTGTTCGGAATGGTCAGGGAAGCATTTAATTTGTTTTGAGCAAAAGCCTCATTCTCAAGGGTAATAAGACTTTCAGGAAGCTTAACAGTAGTCAGCACATTCTTACCAAAGGCGCCTTCTCCAATGGTTTCAAGTTTGCTGTCAGGCGCAAAAGTTAAGGTCTCGAGGTTATTACCGCCCCAATAGTCAACCTTGTAGTCAACACCGCTATCATCACGCCGACTTGCATACGTATCAGCATTCGGGAATTTTTCACCATTGAATGCTCTATAACCAATGGATTTAACCCCGTTACCAATTGTAACAGTTCTCAGGATATTGGCATAAAAAGCGCCTTCACCGATTTCCGTAACATTATTAGGAATATCAATAGTTTCAAGACGGTTACTAGAAAAAGCATATTCACCGATCTTGGTAACTTTGGCGGGAATAATAATGGTTCCTCTTGCCGCACCAGTGCCGGTACCCAAGTCATTATTGTCGAATGCTCTTCCGCCAATTTCGGTAACATTCGAGGGAATAGTAATATTGGATAATTTGTTATTAGCAAAAGCAGCGTAGCCAATGGTAGTCAAGTTTTGATTAAGAGTAGCTTTAGTCAACTGATTATCAGAAAAGACTCCGTATTCAAGAACAGTAACACCAACCGGTACTTGAACATTCTCCAATTGATTACCGGAAAAAGCGCTCGCTCCAATCTTATTAACACTGGTCGGAATACTGACCGCCTTCAACCGGTTATTGGCAAAAGCACTTTCACCGATCCAGGTAACAGAGCTTGGAATATAGACTTTCGTCAATTCCATATCGGCAAACGCTGCATAATCAATACCGACAACAGTTCCGCCCGGCTGTCCATTTTCCTGATCTGCTTCTAATTGGTCAGGGATGTTTACCTCTTTATCGCTACCTATGTAGCGGATAATAACCACGGTTCCTGCACTATCACCAACACGCCGGAGAAAATCTGACCCTGCTGACTTCTCTGAAGTTTCGCTCGTTTCCTGCCTTTGTCCGTCACCATGGTAGAAGTCAATCCGGTCATTGGTTTTGTTAATTGCATCAAGTAATACTTGAGCCCAAGCCGGGCTGTCAGCGGGCAAATTACTGCTCGGTCTTCCCGGATCCGGTGTTCCTGCACCATCCGTAGCCTGTCCCCAAACTGTAAAAGCTATGCTGAGGAATGAAACCACCAACAAAATTTTCTTCATAAGAATACTCCTTCTAAAAAACATATTGCATCTTATGCATTCGTGGTACTATTTAACTTGACTTTGGTTAGTATGTCAAGAGTGTTTGAATAAGATTTTTTACTTTTTAACAACGGTCGGCGTAAAGGATATAAGCCAGAACGATAAAGACACGTAAAAAGATAGAAATGACTCATTCTTAATGTATTTTTGAGGTGAGCTACCCAACGCTCAAGCGATAGGCTTCCTGTTTCACAGACTAAACTTAAACCGACAAAGCAAGCCCTGCCAATAAGTGCGGTTTCAGCCTCCGCACGCATTGTATTCCTGCGCCCCGCAAGAATTTTTAATCGGTGCGCCTTATATCCACAAGCCTAAAGGCTTGAGTTTTACGGCGACCTTTTGTAAAACGAGCATTCTTAACGGTACACTGACTTATTATTAATGTAAAACGACTCATTCTTAATCAAAAATGACTTATTCTTAACGTACAACGACTCATTCTTAATGTAAAATGACTTATTCTTAATCAAGAATGACTTATTCTTAACGTACAACGATTCATTCTTAATGTAAAATGACTTATTCTTAATCAAGAATGACTTATTCTTAACGTACAACGATTCATTTTTAATGTAAAACGACTTCTTTTTAATCAAGAATGACTCATTCTTAACCAGAAACTTCCCTCTGCATCTGCTTAATCACCGAATGCTCGTTCTGAGGCGGAAAGGCTACGGCTATTCTCACCGTACTCTACCGTAAAGATACGATACCATCGAGCAATACCGTGCTTTATGACGGTAGCGCATCGTATACACCTTGACAGACTACCCTGAAAAAAAGTGGATTAGGAACGCCGTTATCGCATCCGAAGCCATCACCTCAAGGCGCTGAACTACCAATCTGTGCCGGAAGAACAGCAAGCAAGGAATCAGAACGTTAAGCAGAGTGAGTAGTACTGCCTCTGTACTTTCACAAAAGCAGCTTGAGGTCTGTCCTCCATGCAGTGTCAGTGACCAGAGAGACTATCTTTGTAATCCCGTGTTCTCGATGGTATGCGCCGCTGTACTGCCATTGTTCAGGCTTCTGCACAAGATTCGCTGCAACAGGGTTTTGATCAATATAGTTATACACAGTCCAAAAGTCCTTCTCATCCTTGATCTCGCGTGAATAAAACCTATCCCCCCAAAAATGACCGGTTTTATTATGCTTTTTATTCCACCTGATAGCATACACCATCTTGATCCATTTCAATATCTCGGAGAGACTCTGCCCTTTTTCAGGCGTAATGAGAAAGTGAAAATGATTACCCATGATGCAGAAGTTCCACAGCTTAAACTTGAAGCCTTTGGA
>JAISMB010000067.1 GCA_031276945.1 Spirochaetaceae bacterium
GGAACCGGAACTCAGGCGGCGCGGGGATAGGGCTTGCCATCGCCGCCGCCATTGTCTCCGCCCACGGCGGAACCCTCACCGCCGAAAGCAACGCCGGCGGAACCACGTTTTATGTGGAACTATGAGGGGGGTGCGGTGGGAGGAAAGATCAGGGCGGCGGGGAGGAAGGGTAACAAGCGGCGTAAGCCGATACAGACCTGTTTATGTACAATTCGGTTTGACAAAGCTGCTTCAGGGTTTTGTCTTATAATCAAAGGCATAGAGGTCTTCGGATGCGATAACGGCGTTTCTAAAGCTTTTTTTCAAGGAAGAGTCTTTTCAAGGTAGTCTTTCTTTTCTTTTGAAAGGCGGGAAGCGCAGGCACGGTCAGACCTCGCCGTCAGTATACGCCCGCCTTTTTCAGACACCTCTCTTATCTATATTTCTTGACAAGTCTTATTTCACTATTCTATTATCTATCTTACTTGTCAAATCTTATTTTATTATGTTGTTATGTGTCTTTATCGTTCCGGCTTATATCCACAAGCCTCAAGGCTTGGGCTTTACGCCGACCTTTTGTAAAGAGCGGGCTGCTGATGAATCACCGTATTGACGGCACAGCGCCGCGTAGAACTCTTTACCCCAGCGCTCATTGAAGGAGGATATATGAGTGAAGCAGCAAGCTTGCAGAAGTACGCATTTTTTGGTGGTCTGAGCGATGAACAGATTGATATAGTCAGATCATTGATGAAAGAAGAATTTTACAAAAAGGGAGAGACCATTATTCTTGAAGGCACTACCAATGATAAACTGCATTTTATTCTTGAGGGGAAGGCAGTGGCAATCAAAGGCGAGGTTACGCTTATTGAATTCAAAGCCGGCGATACCTTCGGTGAAATGGAAATACTTGATATTATGCCTTCGGCTGCGACCATACGGGCATTGACTGATACCCAGATATTATCCCTCTCGCACCGTGCTTTGCATACCATTTCCCGTCTTGACCTTAAAATCTTTTCTCTGATTATTATGAATTTGGCTCGTGATATTTCACGCCGGCTACGCCGTATGGATGAACGTGCGCTTGCCCCTACGCTAAATCCTCAGCAAACGTAATTTTCCGGTTCGCCTTTGAGCCGGAAACTGTCGCTACCGGTCGTCCCTCAATCCACTCACCCCATAGTTCAGCATCGTCAGTATAGCCGGTGTGCGCGTGCGCTTTCTTATGGGCGGTAAGAATATCCGCAAAAGCAAAGCCTTGAGGCGTCTGAGCGGCAAGCACTGATGAGCGTTTTAAGTGTCGGGTAATAAAACCGCCCGTATCACATTCCTTGGGTGTTTCAATCAGCGGCACAGTAGGAATCGCTGCGCCGTAGCGGATGGCTGCATCAATAACCCGATTTATCAAGGCGGCGTCAACCCACGGGCGGGCGCCGTCGTGGATAAGCACATAGTCAGGCGGGTCTGAGGCAAGAGAGAGCAAAGCACGGTACACTGAGCTTTGACGGCTTTCGCCACCGGTAACAAAGCGGAGGCGCTTCGTTCTCAAAGCGTCCGGCAGCACAGCTTGAGCGCTGCTTTCATGCCCCAACGGTACGACAACCACCAGAGTTTTCACCCGCTTGAGTGCATCAAAGGCGCGGACTGCGGCGGCGAGTACGCTTAATACCCTGCCTTCCTCATCGTATTGGACAGGAACTACAGGCTGGTATTCTTTTTTAATGCCGCCCATGCGCACCGAAGAGCCGGCTGCACAAATGACTGCGGCTATGCTGTACCGCTCAGAAGCAGACAGCACGCCCCTCGTTTCAGGTGATGAAATCACTATCTATCAGTATATCGGGGTCTTCGGCTAGTTCTTTGTTCGCTAACTCTATGGTACGGGCGAGCCGTGCAAAGATCAGATCTTCTATTTCATGTTTTGGTTTCTGGAAAGCATAGGAAAGTTCATCTTCAAGCAGTTTCAAAGCCGAGTCGTAAAGCCGACGTTCCAGTACCGGCAGTTCTTTAATCTGGCTGCGATGGTAAAGAGAGCGGACAATGAGTGCAATATTTTCAATACTTCCTTTTTTAAGGAGATCAAGGTTCATCTGGTAGCGGGCTTTCCAATCCGATGGTATCGGCTCAAAGAGTTCGCCAATAATGTCTAATGCTTTTTCCCCTTGTTCAGCATCGACAATAGGGCGTATTCCCAAGCTCAATGCCCGGCTGCACGGCATTTTAATGATCATATCCGATGTTTCAAGATAAATAATATAATAGAAGTCCCGGACAGATTTGAATTCTTTTTCCTCAATTGCCTGAATTACGCCAACTCCTTGGCTAGGATACACCACCTTTTGACCGACATAAAAAGGCAGCTCTTTAAGAGCATCATTAACAGTACACATCGGGTACATACTAGCACAAACCTTCAGGAATGACTAGGGACTAGTCTTCGGCTCCCTTTGTTACGGCATGCTCTTGACGAACGCCCACCCTCAGTCAGACCTTCACCTCCCACGGTCAGACCTCCAGCGGCGGCGGCACACAAAAAAAACTTTCAAAATAGCCTTGACAGAATCGCAAGACTGATGTATATATTATTATAAGAAAAAAAGGTGGACAATAACCGTTCGCAGACTATGAAACAGATGAAGATTTAGGTTTTCTTAATTTATTTTGTGTTTAAGAGGACCGCAGCCAGCTTAACCAACCGTTGTTCTGGCTAAAATGGTAAACCGCACACGAAGTGCAGAGACCAATATATTTACAAACAATATTTTCCGTCAATGCGTACTTCGTGTTCGTCCTCTTATCTATACGTTTGGGCTTGTGCTTGAACATATTTCTTAAGGAGGACTCACCTATGAAAAAGAGTTCTTTGCTCTCTGCTATTGCCATGGTGGCAAGAGCTGTTTCCTTGGCGGTAAGGACTGTTTCCTTGGCGGCAAGGGCTGTTTCCATGGCGGTAAGGTCTGTTTCCTTGGTGGCAGACTTTGTTTCCATGGTGGCAAAGGCTGTTTCCTTGGCGGCAGACTTTGTTTCCATGGCGGCAAGGTCTGTTTCCTTGGCGGCAGACTTTGTTTCCATGGCGGCAAAGGCTGTTTCCTTGGCGGCAGACTTGACTCTGAAGGCGAGGTCTGACTTACCCTGAGCTATGCGTTAGGGCGTTGAGTCAAAAGGCAAGGAAATAAAGTAAGATAACACGATGAAAGAAAACGGAAAAACACTGCACAGACACAACATCAATGACACGCTGTGGGAAAAGATAAGAGACTTATTGCCAGGAGGGGCGGGTAAACAGGGGGGATTATCAGAACCGGCGCTCCAGACAGAGATTTACCACCTGAATACGGTGATTGGAAAAACACCCACCGAAGATTTTTCCGCTGGCGGGATATAAGTATAAAATCCATTGACGCAAGACTTTTCATCTTTGATTATTCATAGTATAGTAGAAAGTATGAATATACTTATTATTGGTGGAGCAGGTTATATAGGCAGCCATGTTGCGCGAGAATTCTTAGATGCAGGACATAGGGTAACGGTATACGATAATCTCTCTTCCGGATTGCGGCAGAATATTTTTCGCGATGAACAGTTTATTCACGGTGATATTTTGCAGAAGGAGCAACTGTCTGCGGTGTGCAGAGGCGCTGGTTTTGATGCCCTTGTTCATCTTGCGGCATTGAAAGCAGCAGGTGAATCCGCACTTAAACCGGAACAGTACTCGGTATACAATATCTGCGGCAGTATCAATATTTTGAATGCAGCATTAGAAGCCGGTATTAAATACGTGCTTTTCTCATCCAGCGCAACCGTTTATGGAGAGCCGGATTACCTTCCTATAGATGAACATCATCCGGTGCGTCCTGCCAATTATTACGGTTTTACTAAGCTTGAGATTGAACGGATCATGGCATGGTACGATAAGCTAAAAGGCATACGCTTTGCCAGCTTGCGGTATTTTAATGCAGCAGGGTATGATATACAAAACCGTATCACCGGTATTGAAATGAATCCGACAAACCTTATTCCGGTTATTATGGAGGCTGCCTGCGGTATCCGCTCCTCAGTGCAGATTTTCGGTACGGATTACAAGACGCCTGATGGCACCGGGGTACGTGATTATGTACATGTCAATGATCTTGCCCTCGGTCATCTTGCCGCGCTTGATTATATCAGCCTGAACGATAAGAGTCTTACTGTCAACCTTGGCAGTGAAAAAGGCTTTTCGGTACTGGAGATCATTGAAGCTGCACGCCGTATCACAGGCAGGCGTATAGTAACCACTGTCGTAGAAAGACGCACAGGAGATCCGGCAATACTCATGGCATCTGCGCAGTATGCAAAAGAAAGTCTTGCATGGACCGCCCACTCTTCTGATCTTGAAACGCTTCTTGACAGCACATGGAAGGTATACCAGAACTGAGCCTGAAGATTCACAGAGACTCTACTCAATAAGGAGGTAGTTATGTTTATTTTTTTTATTATGCTGTTGCTTGCAACGGTAAATATACCGCTTGGCGCACAGGTAAACCGTATGAACGATGAGGTCCCTGCTGGTATGGTATGGATTACTGGTTCTACCTTTATTATGGGAAGCCCGGTAACTGAGCCTGAGCGCTACAGTAATGAACGGACGCATACGGTGAATGTGGATTCATTTTATATGGGTATTTTTGAAATTACTCAAAAAGAGTATTTCGCTCTTATGGGAACTAATCCCAGCGTCTTTAAGGGCGATGACCTCCCGGTTGAAAAGGTAAGCTGGTACGATGCGATTGAGTATTGTAATGCACGCAGCATCAAAGAAGGTCTTATTCCAGCCTATAGTATAGATAAATCTCGTCAAGACCCCAATAACAAGGTACAGAATACCCTCGACCCTTTTAAGTGGACAGTATCGTGGGACAAAAATGCAAACGGCTACCGGCTGCCGACTGAGGCGGAATGGGAATATGCCTGTCGAGCCGGTACAAACACGCCTTTTTATACCGGGGAGAACATCACCACCGCTCAAGCAAATTACGATGGAAATTATCCTTACAATGGTCATACTCAGGGTATATACCGTGAAACAACGACGGTGGTCGGTAGTTTCCCGGCGAACCAGTGGGGTTTATATGATATGCACGGTAATGTCTGGGAGTGGTGCTGGGATTGGTATGGTATCTTTACCACTAGCGTTCAAACAAATCCGACAGGAGCGGCAACCGGTTCAGGTCATGTGCTGCGTGGCGGCAGTTGGCAAGAGCTTGCCCGTGATCTGCGGTCAGCAAGCAGAACAGATGCATCGCCTACCCGTAGGGGTATGTATTTAGGTTTTCGGGTAGTACGCTCACGATAAGACTTAAGCGGCAAAGACTAGCAGGGCTCAGTGCGACAGAGGAGGACAGCACGAAACGTGCACATTTCTTTATAGTGCCGTCCAAATATCGCACAGAGCCGGGAACCTGAGACGCCATTGCTTAAAAAAGTCAGAAAGAAGCGTTCTCAGGCTTAAATCTATAAATTATTCGGGAAAAGAAAAAATGGAACAAATAATAGATAAATTAAGTGCGTTAGTGGAAAATGCCTGTAAATCAAAAGAGAATATATTTGGTTATGGGATTTGGTCTCACCATATAAAACCAATGATTCCACTAGGGCAACGATTGGCTGAAGAATACGGTGCAGATAAAGAAATTGTAACAATAGCAATACTATTGCACGACCTTGCTTCGATAGAAGATGAGAAAAATTATAAAGACCATCATAGTATTGGGGCAAAAAGGGCTGAAGAAATATTAACAGCATATAAACATCCCCAAGACAGAATAGAAATGATAAAATCATGTATATTAAACCATAGAAGCAGTGTAAATAATAATAAAAACAGCAAAGAAGAAATTTGTGTGGCAGATGCCGACGCAATAATACATTTAACGGAAATAGCATCATTATTTTATGCGGCTTATAAAGAAATGCATAAGACAATAGAAGAAGGGCAAGAATGGATAAAGGGGAAACTGGAAAAAGATTATAAAAAATTAAGTGAAAGGAGTAAAGAAAAATATAAAGAAGAAATTGAAACAATAATAAAATTACTGGAGCAGTAAAAGCATAAAAACAGGCGGTAAATAATGAAGTATTGGCGGTATAAGTTTTGTTTTTTTAGGTAGCGGTTATAGTGGCAGTTGTTGGATTAATTGTATTTGCTCCCCTACTATTGAGTCTGTTTACCTTAATGTTTAATAAAATAACATACCTGAAAATGAATTGGTTGAAGGAGATGCCCCAACTTCGCATAACAAACAAGACTGTTCTGTCTCCGCCGCCTAAAGCTCTTTAACCTGCC
The DNA here is from genome assembly GCA_031276945.1 of Spirochaetaceae bacterium. GTDB lineage: Bacteria > Spirochaetota > Spirochaetia > Treponematales > Breznakiellaceae > BOBG01. Next base: position 6,302 of record JAISMB010000067.1, read on the forward strand.
GATAGCAGCACTCTGTGCTGTTCTCAAGCTTGTTATTATAACCACACGCCCAAACGATGCGCTCTCATGCTGCTTTAGTTCTCCGCCTCTTCTCTCTGCTTATGAAGAGGCTAATCTTAGTATTCATCAGTATATCTAACTGTATAAACGGAAAGATCAGGCGCTTGCGCTACCCCGGGGAGAGTCCGGTACGGTTTGAACTTCAAGTACTTAAAGGGATGAATATCAAGCGCATTGGGATACCAGCCGTCTATCTCATCAATATCAACGATATTTAATGCCGGACTGTAGTAAATAGGTATTATAGAGCCGCGCTCCAAGAGCAATTTCTCTGCTTCTGCTAAAGTGGAAAGGCGCTGCTGCCCTTCTTCAGCCATTGAGCGTTCAATTAAATTTTCATAATCACTGTCACTGTAGTGAGCGTCATTGAGATTAGAATCCTGCCGCCACATTTGCAAGAAGGTATAGGGATCGGCAAAATCACCTATCCATGTTGAAGAGCCGACGGTATAATCGTTTTGTTTCATGGCATCAAAGTACTGGGCGTAGGGAACTATGTTTATCCGTACCGTTATGCCCAATTTTTCGAGCCATGCTGTAGCCATAAGGGTAGCCAAGCGCGCTGCATCCGCCGCAGGGCTAATTTTGATAACTAATTCCGGTAACCCTATGCCTTTAGGATAGCCTGCTTCAGTGAGGAGTGTTTGTGCTTCTTCTATATTAGTAACGGTTAGTCCGTCAAGCTGAGGATAGCCTGAAAGCGGATAAATGAGAGTCGTAGCCGGCATATAGTAACCTTTGCGGATCTCATCCCACGGTAAAACAAGCACTAAGGCACGCCGGACTCGATAATCATTCCATGGTCTTTGTGCTGATCGAATATAATAGTAATGAGTGGCAAAGAGAGGGTTAACCACAATACCTGACCGGTCGGTCAAGGTATCAATATCAACATCGCCGGCTATCCAGCGCGCTTCACCGGTATTCCACAGAGCGGCAGCTTCCGTAGCATTTTCGATCAATCGAATGGTAAGCGTATTGATAGCTACAGTGGCAATATCCCAATAATAAGGGTTTTTCTTCAGGAGTATACGCTCGGCTGTTTTTTCAACAATGGTAAAAGGACCGTTGGTAACCGGTAAATGCTCAGACCAATCGGTTACCGTAAGCATTGAAGGATGAATAGGACTGAACGAATGATGGCAGAGCATACTCGGAAAAAATGAAGCCGGTGCGGTTAATCGCACGACGAGCGTGCGCCCCTCGGCGCTGATACCGACTGACTGTGGATTACTCACCAAGCCAAGCCGGTAGTGCCGCGCTCCTTCAATAATATCGAACAATGATGAATACGGTGAATTACGGACAGGATCCAGCAATGAAAGCCATGCGGCTTGAAAATCTTCTGCCCTTACCGGATCGCCGTTTGCATACCGTGCATCGGAGCGGATCGTAAAGGTCCATACCTTTTTATCAGCGGACAATTCTGAGCGGGCGGCTAATGCTCTCACCGGTTCCATAGTTACCGGGTTATATGAATACAGTCCCTCATACAGTGCGGTAAATAATTGCGCTTCATTGGCAAGATACGAAGCACGAAAATCAAGCTCGAGATCACCGGCAGAAAACGTTACGGTCAGTTCTTCCGGCACTGCAACTGTCGGTCTTGTTTTACCATAATCCGATCTTTCTTGAGCAAAAAGCGGCATGGCAAAGACTAGCACAAGTATTCCTAAACTCTGTTTCACGGTATGTTCTCCTCTCATTTGGTCAGTTTCATCCATTCATTTTCTTCTTTTTGGGCTTTGTAATCATGGTACTTTTGGGTTGCCTTGACAAAGACATTCTTTATAGTAGCTAGTTCAGGCTTTATACCACGAATTTTAGAACGATCATCCGAATCGATATTTGCCTTAAAATATTCATCAAGCGCCCCCAAAATTTTATGTAAACCCTGAATATCTTTAATGTTCTTCTCAAGAAAGCCGATCAGTTTCTCATCCGGCATGGCTTCTAAGGCTTCATGTGGATTGGCACGTCCAGTGATTGATAAAAGATTTTTGGTTTTTTTTTCCATATCCGCACAGAATAAGGTAAAATCTATCTCTTCCCTCACGGTAATACCTTTGAGCTTGTCAACAAAATGTAATTGATAAATGAGCGCCTGCGGTTCTTTATTAAAAGCCTGCCGCAAAAGCCGCGTTAATTTAACAAAAACACCCACCTTTTTATGTTCCAGCAGTAGTTTATTGGTGTTGATTTTTATCGCTATATCTCCCAAAGTAGGGGCTACCGATGCGAGAACAAGGATGCCGTCGATCAAGAGCAATTTTGGCGATTCCGGTTCTTCTTTTTTTTTCTCAGACTCTTTAACTACATTGGTACTGACAACTGCTAGTGAGCTTAGAACCGCCTCCTGTAAGGAGGCGCTATTGGAGGCATAGTCTTCTTTAATAAGTTCTTCAATGAGATCAGGATAAAACGGCTCACTCGCCAGAGCGCCTGCCATCCAAGTTTTTATCTGTGCGCTTGAGACCGGACCTTGTTCCGGCAATTTGTCTTTTAAGCCGACACGGACATCGTACTTGTACAACTCTCTTCTAAAATCACTGACTGTTTTAAGTATACTGATAATATCAATGCTTGCCTTATTCAGCGCTGCAATAGAATCTTGCATAATATGTTGAACCATACTGTCCGTGCCTCTGCGTATCTGGTTGGTGATCTCGGCAACGCCGCGCGTTGTAGCTGAATCGGACTCCGTCGAGAGATGGCACCAGTCAATGTACTTAACCAGGGCAAGTATGCGTTTTATCCGTTCAATAGTAAGAAAATCACTGGTTATCTGACAGAAGTTAACTAAAAAATCAATCTGATTATCGTATACTGAGAGCCGTATACTGAGTTGCTCTGTTCTTTCCGTTTCGGGGAAATTGTTTGTTTTAAGCGGTATTAAATCATTAACGCGCGTTTCTTCTTTATACGGATCTTCGTTTATAAGTCCTTTTTTCAGATACAAAGCATACATCGCTGAAAATGATGAACGAAAGGTATGTAAAGCGGCATTCATTTTATCAAGTATAGATTGTTCTATCCAATCTTGCCGTATATCAAGAGCAGCACTCAGTTTTTGTAAATAATCATCTTGCACAAGCGCCTCCTCCAGTAACAAACTATAGTCTAATATCAATTCGTCTAAAGTATGCAATGGAACACTGATTTATGCAAGAGGTAAACACTTTAGTAGCCATAGGTCAGACCTCGGCTGCTTCGGCTGTTTCAGTCTTTCAAACCTCCCCGCCGATAGGAAGCGATAGCCGGCGCCGCGTTCAACGCCGGCGCGCCCCTAGCCTAAAAAGCGATAGTACCGTATGCTTCTAGTCAGCATAGG
>JAISMB010000088.1 GCA_031276945.1 Spirochaetaceae bacterium
GGAGGTTCTCCTTGGAAGAGAAGGTGGTTCTCCGTGTTAGGAGAAGAGGGTTCTCCTTGCTAGGAGAAGTCGCTGTCCTAGGGGTAGATCACGTGCCTGCAAGGTCTGTCCGTGCCTGCAAGGTCTGTCCGTGCCTGCAAGGTCTGTCCGTGCCTGTGAGGTCTGTCCGTACCTGTGAGGTCTGTCCGTACCTGCGAGGTCTGTCCGTGCCTGTGAGGTCTGTCCGTGCCTGTGAGGTCTGTCCGTGCCTGTGAGGTCTGTCCGTGCCTGTGAGGTCTGTCCGTGCCTGCGAGGTCTGTCCGTGTTTGCGAGGTCTGACCTATCCTCTGCAAGTATTGGAGAACAGCATCGGACTATCGCAAGATCGCTGGAGGTTACAGTGCTGTTTCAGCAGACTATCCTTTCTTTTAGTAATATGGTATTGTTGTTTCCAGAGGATAAGGTATGAACAGGGATAATGGTGGAGACACTGACAAGATTACGCGGGATTATTTTGATTCATTGCTAGTGGAGATGCGGCATATTGATGCAGTAGAGCCTTCTACTAAACTGGAGCTTTATGGTGAGAGTTTTAATACGCCGGTTATGATGGCAGCCCTGTCGCATCTGAATACAGTGCATCCGGAAGGTATGGTCGAGGCAGCACGAGGAATGGTGGCAGCAGGCGGTGTTATGTGGGCAGGGATGGGGGATGAGGCAGAACTGGAAGCTATTAACGCAACTGGGGCAAGAACGATCAAAATCATAAAGCCGTATCTTAATAATCGTGATATTCTCCAGAAAATAGAACACGCTGAAAAATGCGGTTGTATTGGGGTAGGAATAGATATTGATCATCAATTCGGCAGTAAAAATTGCCGAGGCTCTGTTCTCAATCTGCCGGTGAAACCCAAAACCTTAAAGGAAATCGAATCTTTTGTGAAGTCGACCAAGCTTCCTTTTATTATCAAAGGGGTACTGAGTACGGTTGATGCACAAAAATGTTTGGATGCTGGTGTGCGTGGTATAGTTGTCTCTCACCATCATGGTATGGTCGACTATGCTGTGCCGCCGCTTCAAATATTGCCGGCTATTGGTGCAGTTATTAACCGGCATATTCCTATTTTTGTAGATTGCTGTATAAGCCGGGGTATGGATGTTTTTAAGGCGCTTGCATGGGGCGCAACCGCTGTTTCAGTTGGACGCTCCCTTATGGAAGCACTGCGAACCAGTGGTTGGCACGGCGTCTGTACCTTCATTGCAGAAATGACTAATGAACTGAACTGGGCAATGGCAGTTACCGGTTCACCAGACATTACCCACATCGATCCGCAAGTGATTGTGAAAAAATAGTATAAAAAGTTACTTGACTTTTTTAAGAATACCGGTAATATTGTAGTTACAGTAACTTTTAAGAAACAATAATCTATGTTAAAGCTATTGCTAGTAAATGCCGAGATATAGAAAGTTATGTTTTGTAAATGGGTAACCTTAGATTAGATGTAGGGAGAACTTGTGACATCAAGAGTAAGGAGACTCTTGATTATATTTTACCAAGGAGGGAAATATATTCTGATTTATCAATTCTTTATATTACTCTCTCTAACAAGAGATAAGTAATAGAGTAGTAGCTGGATGTTAAAAGAGGATATTGTTAAAGCCATTTTTAACTGACTAGTGATTCCAAAGACTCCATAGATCATATGGAGATTGTGAAAAGCAGTAGAGCAGAACACTATAACAAGATAAAACTTAAGAGAGTGTTCTACAAACAATACGGTGAGCTACACCGGAGGAATAAGGTAACCTTATTTGTATGTCTGTTGAAAATTGATTTTCTAAGCTAGAATAATCTAAAAGACTTTGTAGCAAAGTAAAAATCAATAAGGCAGGAACTAAATGGTAAACTTCAGGTAGGTTTTTCCATTTTAGATAGCAAAAGATACTATACTCAAACGTTGTTTGAGTTTGATATTATTTTTTCTGTGGAGGAAACTTCTTATAAAGAAGTTAAGGTGATATGATTATCAATCACAATTTAAGTGCACAGTTTGCCAATCGGTCTCTCTCTTTGACTCAAGAGAGTATTACTAAATCAATGGAGAAATTGACCTCTGGAGAGCGTATTAATCGTGCAGGTGATGATGCTTCCGGACTTGCAGTTTCAGAAAAAATGCGGAGCCAGATTAGGGGTTTGAATCAAGCCTCTGCTAATGCTACCCATGGTATTTCATTTATTCAAACTACTGAAGGCTATCTTCAAGAAAGTCAGGATATTTTACAGCGGGTCCGTGAATTAGCTGTTCAGTCTGCTAACGGTATTTACACTGAAGAGGATCGGCTACAAATTCAGATCGAAGTTTCCCAATTAGTTGATGAAATTGATCGTATTGCATCTCATGCTCAATTTAATGGTATGAATATGCTTACCGGTCGTTTCGCCCGGCAAAGTGGAGATGGTGTTGTTAGTGCATCTATGTGGCTTCATATTGGTGCTAATATGGATCAGCGTGAGCAAATATTCATTGGCACTATGACTTCAGCGGGACTTGGTATCCGCAATCCTGGTGATCAGAGTTTCGTAAATCTCCAAACTCAAGAAGAAGCGAATCAGGCAATTGGTACCTTAGATAAGGCTCTTCAGATTGTCAGTAAACAACGTGCTGATCTTGGTGCTTACCAGAACCGTCTTGGGCATGCTATTCGTGGTATTGATAGTAATGCTGAGAATATTCAGGCATCAGAGTCTCGTATTAGGGATACTGATATAGCATCACAGATGGTTGCTCTTACGCGAGATCAAATCTTGTCTCAGGCAGGAACCGCTATGTTAGCACAAGCTAACCAAAGAAGTCAGTCAGTATTACAGTTAATTCAGTAATAAATTCTCTTACTTTTTATAAAATCGGGCGTGCAAAAATTTTGCCTCTCATAGTAGAGGTATAAAAACGTTTTTGATTAAAGCAAAAGAAGGAATATACTACTTATACCCTACGAAAGAGTTGTGAATAACACTGAAGTAGTAGGGATATTTTATTATGTAGTAATTCAATATACATTGAAATTTACCTTAAAATTATGTGTAAAGGTATTGCTATTGTGATGGAAAACGCACAGATATTTAAATCAAATATCCATAACTCTGATATGGCATCAGAGATGGTGGGTTACACTAGAAATCAGATATTATCTCATGCAGGAGTTGCTATAGTAGCTCAAGCTAATGTGCAAACACAATCAGTTTTACAGCTTTTAGCTTAATTTATACTTCAATATTTTGGACCTCTTTTGAAATTTTTTTCTGAAAAAAATTGTACTTAAAATTTAATATAAATTATCTTATCTAGTGATAAAATGCTTGCTTTTTGTATATAGAATATTCGATTGACTAAAATATTCTGTCTCGTACATTAGACGAGAAAAATCTAGTTTTGTGTTGGACTATTAGTAATCTATAAATGTGCTAAGTGTAGGAAATTATGTCAGATATTTATATCCCGGGGATAAAAAGCCGATTTGATACTGATAAAATCGTTGAACAACTCATGCAAGCCGAGCGCATTCCAAAAGAACGCTCTGAAAAAAATATTGAAGCTTTATACAATCAAAAGACTTATTGGCAGGATGTAGGGCGACGGATGAGTAGTTTGCGAGATAGTGTCAGATCACTTTATTCCTTTCAAAATCCTTTTAGCGACCGGCGTGTTATCTCTTCTGATGAGTCTATTCTTACCGCAACCTCAGTACGAGGTGCTACTGAGCAAGAACGGAATTTTGTTATTAAACAGACGGCACAAGCAGATAGATTTTTATCCTTACCGATCAGTAGTTCATTTAAGATCGATGCTGGTATTTATACATTTTCAGTAGGAAAAAATGAAATATCCTTTAATTTCAAAGGTGGTACAGTCCAGGAATGGATCGATGTTTTAAACCGTCGTGGAAATAACAAAATACGGGCTAGCTTAGTAACGGTACAACCGAGAACAAAATCGCTCCTCATCGAGTCGCTTTTAACTGGGAGTGAAAACCGACTCGGCTTTGCTGATAGTGCTGCTGACCTTGCGGCACAAACTGGTATTGTCTTGCAAGATGAAGCTTTGCGAGAGATAGACTTGTCTCAAGCCACAGCCGAGAATACAAATTTGGCATCATTTTTTGATGATGTCCTCACGGTAGAAGCCGGCGGTTCAACACACCTTTCTTTTGATCCAGTTATTCGGGCTGATGAGCGGGAACTGCGCTTTGAGGTAGCTGTCACTGAGCAGTATGCCGATCCAACTGATACCCCGCCGGCTCTTGGACCAGTTATCCCCTCGGCTGGATCTGTTTCATACCGAGATATAATTATAAATAACGATCCTTCTTCATTACCATGGTTGACGTTGCCAGTACAAAAATCAGTCAATGCCAATACGCAAGCTTTATCCGTGGTTTTTGATGATGGTACAAGTGCTAATTTGCCTGATATTATCCCTTCAAATGAATTTATGATGCAAGAATACCGGCTCTCTGATATTGCTGGCGACAAAACCATAGTATCGTTGGATATAGTAAATGGGACTAATCATACGGCTCTGCGTATCCGGAATATGCAAATAACGGATCCGAATAGTAACAATGGGCTTAAACCGCAAAACCCAGTTTCGATTGCTCGTGATGCTGTTTTTACTATGGAGGGTATAGAAGTAACACGTCCTACTAATATTATTGATGATCTTGTGCCAGGGCTCACAATCATGATAAAATCAGCCTCAAATACGCCGGTAGTGCTTGGAGTTGAGCCGGATAGAGAACAAATAAAGAATGCAATTATTAATGTCGTGGGGAATTATAATCAGCTTATGGCTGAGTTGAATGTATTAACGCGTACTGATGACCAAGTTATTACTGAACTTTCGTACCTAACAACGGATGAACAGTCTGATATGCGTAAACGCCTCGGAATATTTTCTGCAGATAGTACCCTGAACAAACTGAGAAGCAGTTTACAGCGTATACTCTCTGCTCCTTACAGTACTTCAGCCGGGCGGGACCTCACGTTATTGGCACAAATTGGTATTGGCGTTGATGTTCAGAGAAGTGGTGGTGCCGGTTATGATGCTTCAAGACTGCGTGGCTATCTTGAGATTGATGAAAAAAAACTTGATGCCGCACTGCAAACACAACTACCGGCTGTAGCACAGCTTTTTGGGTCCGATACTGACGGCGATTTAATAGTCGATTCTGGTATTGCCTATAGTATTGAGACACTTACCAAACCTTTTGTTGAAACTGGTGGTATTATTGCCTTAAAAACGAGTACTATAGATTCACAGATCAGTCAGGATGATCAGCGCATTAAGGCACTTGACCGGCAGTTGGCGGCAAAAGAAGCTTCACTTAAATCACAGTACGGACAAATGGAAAGTGCGTACGCACGTATGGAAAGCATGGGAACTTCTCTTGAACAATTTAGTCAACAAAACCGGTTTAACGATTAGGCGGTAGTGGAAATCAGTGCATGAAGCAAGGATTTGTTTTCTTAATGCTTTCTGCAGTCCATGAATTAACAGAAGGTAAAATGTGAATATTTTAATCAATGGGATGCCGGCAAATATTATCCTTGAGTCGGAAAAAACTATAGGTGAAGTGTTACTCGGACTTGAGGCGTGGCTTAATGAATCGGCTTTCCGCGTGAGCGGTCTTTCAGTTGATGGTACAGTTGTTACGGCAGGGGAACTTGAAACGATCTTTGAACAGAATGTAGAGAGTGTAGAAACGCTTGATATACAGCTCAGTTCATGGGCGGTATTGGCACTGGAAGCTTTAATGAGAAGTCGATCTGAAATACTTCAGTTTCTCAATTCAGATTCGGAAACACAAGCGTGTATACACAAAACATGGCAAAGAGGATCCGTATTTCAGTTTCTGGCAGAACAGATGCCGGATATCTTTGCCATAGTTAATCAAGTATTGGCGGGAACAACCGGAGAAAGTGGTGCGGTACTAGCTCTTATTGAAGAGCGATTACAAGAATTAACGGATCCAGTAGCTGAATTCTTACAGATAAAGCCACAGATTGATACTGCTGTTAAAGCACTGGAGAATCTTCCCCTTGATATACAAACCGGCAAAGATGCACAGGCTGCACAAACTATCCAGCTTTTTTCACAGATAGCAGAAAAACTATTGCGGCTCTTATTCATTTTACAGCGTCAAGGTCTTCGTTTAGAGAATAGTCAGCTAGACGAATTCGCATCGTTATTACAAGAATTATTGCAAGCTTATACCGTAAATGACACGGTTCTCGTCAGTGACCTTGCTGAATATGAGATAGCGCCCCGGCTTAATCAGTTGTATACAACTATTCTCAACGCTATTTCGCAGGAAGCGAGTACGCCCCCGCTTACTGAATAAATTATAGTGATATGCGCTCTTTTATACTAAACACACGATATTTATACCTTTCCCTCTTTTTAGTACTCTCCTGTGCCTTCCTTGGCGCACAGGAATCTTCACGGGGTGACCAGCTTACCATCAAGATCGCGGTTATGGGTCCGGGTACAGAACTTTACTTCTGGTGGGGACATCTTGCCCTTATCATAGAAGATTCAGCTTCCGGATCAGCGCGTTTTTATGATTGGGGAATTTTCTCTTTTGAGAGCGATCATTTTTTCTCGAATTTTGCTCTCGGTCGGCTCTGGTATCAAAGCGGTGTCTCACGGGCTGATCGCAGTATTGATGTCTATGTTAAAGCCAATCGAGACGTCAGTTTTTATACCCTTGATTTGCCGGCTCTTGTCAAAGAAGAGCTGCGCCAATTCGCCGATACCAGCGTCTTGCCTGAGAATCGTAGATACCGTTACCACCATTTTAAGGATAATTGCTCAACCCGTATCAGGGATATTATTGACATGGTAACCGGTGGGCAGTTCAAGCAAAAATTCGATTCTATGCCGAGTAAGTACACGCTTCGCCAACATATACGCCGGTATATGTATTTCTCTCCCTTTTGGGACTGGCTGCTCAATTTTCTTATGGGGCAGGATATAGATGCTCCGATAAGCGTTTGGCAGGAGATGTTTTTGCCTCAAACAGTCGGCACGTGTATAGCCGATTTTTCGTATACCGACACGCAAGGGCAGATACGCCCCTTGGTCTCATCAGTTGAGATAGTGAATCAAGCTCAAAACCGTCCTGTGGTGCTGGATTCGCCGCGCCGTCAATGGATCTATGAACTGGTACTCGGGCTTGCTCTCGCCGTGTTCTTTGCCTATCTTATGAGTGCGCAGGCTCACAAGCCTTCGCCGCGGCGGCGGGTTGTATTGGCATTAAGCCAGAGCGCACTGGGCTTGTTTTTTGGTATAGCCGGAAGCGTCCTTTACTTTATGAGTTTCTTCACGGATCACGATTACTGCCGATACAATGCTAATGTACTGTACATCAGCCCGCTTCTCTTAGCCGCCATTCCTCTGGGAATTATCGTAGCACGAAACAAAAACCGGCGCCGCTCTTTCTTTGCCCAGCAGCTCCTCGTGGGGCTGTGGACTGTGGTGGTTTTAGGCGGTGTATTATCTATGCTTATAAAGTTAAGCCCGAATTTCTATCAACAAAACCAAGCAACCCAAGCTTTGGTACTCCCTTTTGCGTTGGTTTTGGCAATTGTACCGCGGATAACCAGAAAATGGCAGTGAATACCTGAAGCTTTGAAGGCGGGCAGACAAACCGCTCTCATGCTCCGGTGCGCCGGCGTCGCTCTTCGTTGAGCTTTACTACTTTACTTAATATCACGGCTACCAGTTCCCAGTATTTTTCCGGTATGGTGTCCCCGACTTCAGTTTCGGCATACAAGGCACGGGCAAGCGGCTTGTTCTCCACAAGCGGCACGCCAGCTTCCTGCGCAATCTGGCGTATGCGTAATGCCATTGCATCCTCGCCCTTTGCCGTTACCTGCGGCGCGGTCATGGTTTCACGGCTGTACTCAAGGGCTATTGCAAAATGGGTCGGGTTGGTAATAACCACATCCGCCTTAGGTACGTTTATTGCCATGTTCGCCCTGAGAATCTCACGCATACGGGCTTTAAGCCGTGCCTTGATCTGCGGGTCGCCCTCATACATTTTGCGCTCTTCCTTAACCTCTTCTTTTGACATTTTCAATGACTCGCGATACTGCCAGCGCTGGAACATATAATCTGGAATTGACAGCACCATGAGCAAAAGCGCGGTGATAATAAACAGTTGAGCAGCGAGGGATGCGACAAGAGTGATGCTGGTCCATAAATCCGCCTTTTGCAGGTTGATCAGTTTATCCACGCCGGAGCGGATAATAATGAAGGCGCTGAGACCGACAATCGCCATTTTGATCAAGGATTTGAAAAAATTAAAGGCTCCTTCAACCGAAAAGGCGCGTCCAAAGAATTTGCCGAACCGCGGCACGATCCGGGACAACTTTGGACTAAGGGGTGCTGTGGTGAATAAAAAGCCGACCTGCACGAGGTTAGACACAATCGCCGCCACCACCGCCACACTCACAATGGGCCAAACCAGCCGTACAAAGTAGCGCAGCACTATGCCCACTATCCGCCTATCATGCGCCGGATCAAGCTCGGTTATGCGCAGAAAGAAAAACCGGATCATCTCAAGGCATGTTCTGATCATGGACGGCGCTATTATCAAGAGAACAAGGACCGGCAGTAAAAGCCCGAACGCACTTATCAGCTCCTGACTCTTTGCCACGCGCCCTTCTTCCTCACGCGCTTTGCGTATCTTGTACTCTGACGGTTCTTCTGTGCGTCCCTCGTCTTCTGCTGCAAACCACTGCAAATCAATGCAGTCAGACCTTAGGTCAGACCTCGCTCCCCTTAGGTCAGACCTCTTCCCCCTTAGGTCAGACCTCGCCCTCCCTAAGTCAGACCTCTTCCCCCCTAGGTCAGACCTCGCTCCCAGCAAGGCAATAAGCGGCGATGCCTGAAAACTACGTCTCTCATTCATGGCTGGACCCCGATTTGCTGAAAGATTGTCTCTATGCTGCGAAAGCCGGCGCTGATGACACGGCTGAAAGCTTCGGTCATAAAGGGCATCGCAATAATTATGAGTATAAAGGCAACCATGATCGAAATCGGGAAGCCTTCAGAAAGAATATTGATCTGCGGCGCGGTTTTTGAGATAAGACCGGTGCTTAATGAAACCAAAAAGAGCGTGCCGAGTATAGGCATGGAAATGATAATAGCGTCTAAAAAAAGTCGCGAAAGACCCGAAAGAAGCATGTTCACGAAGATTTCCCTGCCGGCAATGAGCTGAAAAACACTGAGCGATTGCAGGGAACGCCAAAAGCCGCCGATAAACAGTAACTGGAACCCGTCCAGAGAAAGAAAAACCAGCATGGCAATGAGATTCAAAAACTGCCCCAGCAGCGGATTTTCCACTTGCGCAAGCGGATCAAAGGTTTCCGATGCGCCGAAGCCCATCTGCAAAGAGAAAAACTGCCCCGCCGTTGAAAAGGCGGCGAAAACTATGGTGATAAAAAAGCCCATGATGATGCCGATTAGCCCCTCTCCGACAAGAAGCAGTACAAAATTAAGCGTGAAAGCCGACACCTCCCAGCCTGACTCAAGGGCGCTGGGAAAAGCGCTGTAGGCGGCAAAGCCTGAAAGGGCGATCTTTGCAATTTGAGAAATTGAATCGGAAGAAAGAAGCGGCGCTGTCTCTATCAATGCCAAAGCCCGTGCTGCTATGAGCAGAAAAAGCGGCGCCGCCTGTATAATTTCATCTATAATAGTCTCGGTCCCCATAGGGTGCGCCTCCTTACCAAAAATAAAACGGGCGGCTTTGTACTCAAGAACCGCCCGTTGCCCTGCCTCTACCCCCTAGGGTATGACCGCATTGAGCAGAGGACCCCAGGGACCCTTCTTGCCGCCGTTTTCTACCTGTATGGCAAAGAAAGCGATCTTTCCGCTGTCTTCAAAATCGAATTTTATGACATCCTTTCTGCGCTGGGTTGAAAAAGAACTGGTCAACTGTTCAGGGGCTGTCGGGTGCGCCGCGCCCTGCGCCACGACCGTATACCAGATACGGTAGCCTTTGTTTGCGGCGTCGGCGGGATCGCCTGTAAGATAGACGATTTTGATGCCCAGCTCGTGCCGTCCTATGAGGAAGGTTTCCGCTGTTACCTGCGCGTTCGGCGTGCCGCTGGGCGTACTAATAGGGTCGCGGGGACTCAAGCCCAACGACACAAGGTCCGCCTCGGTCAAGGGCGGCACAAAGAAATAGCGGCGCTTAATATCGCGCATTACTTCTTCCAAACGATCAAAAGCTTCTTTGCATTTGGCGTTGACAACCGGCGTGCGGGTGCTTTCATTCTTCGCATCAGCGAGTATGCTTGCGGCACTGTCCGCCACCGTGTTAAGCTGTGTAACCGCCTCTGTCGGAACATGCCACTCATTCGCCTTAGTCGCTAAGACTGAGCGCCAATTCGCCGCCATTTCCAGTTGTGCGTTCCGTGATCCCGGATACCAATGTTTTGCTGCTGGCATAGTAAATACTCCTTTACGGTGAGCTGCCCCCCGCTCAAGCGGCGGGCTTTTTGTTTCACAGACTAAATTTAGACCAACAGAGCAAGCCTTGTCAATAAGTGCGGTTTCAGCCGCCTTCCATCGCATGCTGTATCCGTTTCCTCAAGCCTTCATCTCTGACGATTCATATTCAGCGATATGCTCGTTCTGAACCGCTAGCGCCTCGCTCTCTTTCCCCCGCTCTGACACAAACGTATTCTTCGGGTCTTGTTTCTTGTTCCCTCCCGCTTCGTTTCGGGAACTGTCCCGTGAGCGGCATTCCTCCCGCTTTCCTCTCTCTATTCCCGCTTCTTTTTCTCAGGATAACCGCTGCTATGCAGCCCAAATTTCTTATTCGCCTTGACCTGCTCTCTGGTAAAACCACGCCATTCTCACGTGAAACTAGGGGGTGTCGTTAAAAGGAGAGAAAGATAGATCTGAGATAGAGAGCAGCAAGAAAGGAAGCAGAACGTTGAGCAGAGCGAGTAGTACTACCTCTGTACTTTCACAAAAGCAGCTTGAGGTCTGTCCTCCATGCACTATCAGTTACCAGAGAGACTATCTTTGTAATCCCCTGTTCACGGTGGCATGCGCCGCTGTACTGCCATTGTTCAGGCTTTTTCACCAGTCCTGCCGCAACCGGATTTTGGTCTATGTACTCAAACACAGTCCAAAAGTCTCTCTCGTCCTTGATTTCTCGTGAAAAAAACCTGTCTCCCCAGAAATGACCGGTCTTATGGTGCTTTTTATTCCATCTGACAGCAAAAACCATCTTGATCCACTTCAATAGGTTAGAGAGACTCTGCCCTTTTTCAGGCGTAATGAGAAAATGGAAATGGTTGCCCATGATGCAAAAGTTCCACAGCTTAAATTTGAAACCTTTCTTGGTTTTCGCTTCTGCAATCACAGTGAGAAAGAGTTCTTTCATCTCATCCGGCTCTAATTCAAAAGCGTCTCGGTTTACTTTTGAACTAACATGATAGGTCAGACCTTGGTCTGTAAGCCCGCGGGGCAAATTATGACTAGACATAATACTTATATAAGGGAGCTGACTCTGCTTTTTGATTCAATTTAGAGCAAAATATTTCTTAATTTATTTTTGACGGCGAGGTCTGTCCTATCTTGTTTGACGAAACCCCCCAAGTCATTCTCACGTGAAACCAAGTCATTCTCACGTGAAACCAAGTCATTCTCACGTGAAACCAAGTCATTCTCACGTGAAACTGAGTCATTCTCACGTGAAACTGAGTCATTCTCACGTGAAACCAAGTCATTCTCACGTGAAACCAAGTCATTCTCATGTGAAACTGAGTCATTCTCACGTGAAACTGAGTCATTCTCATGTGAAACTGAGTCATTCTCATGTGAAACTGAGTCATTCTCACGTGAAACCAAGTCATTCTCATGTGAAACTGAGTCATTCTCACGTGAGAATAGCGCCATTACCGGAGCGATTCCAGCATTGCGTGCAGGAGGGAAACGAAAAAGAGCTACAGAAGCCTGCGCCGGCACGCCGTACCCGCCTGATGGAGCCAGAGCAGAACGCGGCTGGGCAATGAATTCAAAATTATTCCCCATACGACTTGACTTTTTGAATCAAGCCTTATAATCTATAGGGTAAAAGCGCGCCGAAATAGGGGCGCTGGTTGTAAGAGTGAGACAAATGGGCAGCAAATTAAAAAAATGAGATGAATAGTTGAGGAAGACGTCCGCAAGAAGGAGCGTTTTACCCTGCTATGGCGCTCTATTTCAAATGATAGTCCCACACACAGTTCAAAATAAAACTGCTACCATACTTTTTAGATTAATCAAGGGGGTTTCTAGTATGAAACTTAAAATTCAGATGACTCTGATCGTTTTTGTTATAATGACTGTTGTTGTTGTAAGTGTCGCCGCAATCCTGCTTATCCAAGCTCGTTCCATGCAGACCCAAGCGGTCTATGAAAACATGGAGAATCTAACGGGGTATTTCTCAATGAGAATACAGAACGAGTATGAAAATTATCTGAATGTTACGAAATCTGTCGCTGATATAGCGAATTCTTACCATAACGTGCCGCAGGAAGAGCGCCGTGCCTATTTTGATATGGTCCTTCTCGGTATTATGGAATCAAATATCAATTTTATAGGTATGTTTTTTCTTTGGAAACCTGATGCCATTGATAACGATGCGGATTATATAGATACCGAAGGCACTGACGAAACCGGACGGTACATGACATGGTATACGCGGATGTCAGGCAGCGGCATTGAAAAGCGACCTTTTTCTGAATACCAGTATTACGAAGATGTTTTGGCAAACATGGATATGAATTCACCGGTCTTAAGCAATCCGTATTATAAAACCGTCAATGGAGAGCCGCTCTTGGTTTCGCGGATTTGTTACCCTATCATTTCGTATGACACGGAGTTGATCGTAGGACGGGTGGGCATTGTGTTTAACTTTGAGTCCACAATAGCCATTGTAGACGAAATACAGCCCTATGAAACAGGACGCGCCATGCTTTACAGCAATGACGGGCAGATAATCGCACATCCTAATCCGGCGGCGATAGGGAAGTCGATAAGCGACCCGCTGGTTTACGAGAACATAGGGCAGAAGCTCATGGAAGAGATAAACGATGGCTTGCGGCTGGGAGAACCGGTTCTCGGCTATAATCAGGGAAACTTTTTTTGCAGCTATCCTTTCTATGTCGGCGATGTTATCACGCCCTGGAACCTGGTTACCTCGGCTCCCGAGATAGAAGTCATAAGCTCGGTGCTCCGTTTAACGCAGATTACAATATTCATCATCCTCGGCGCGGTTATAGTATCCGCGATCATTATCTTTTTTACGTGCGATCGTATTACCCAACCCATTGTGAAAATATCCATGACCCTGAAAGATATATCCGAGGGTGAGCGGGACCTGACCAAGACGGTCAATGTTGCGGAAAAAAATGAGATAGGGGATCTCGCCAAGTATTTTAACGCTACCATAGGGAAGATCAAAGACCTCGTGATCACCATCAAAAATCAGTCTGTTACGCTCTTTAATATTGGCAATAATCTTGCCAGCAATATGGCTGAAACAGCCGCCGCCATCAACCAGATCACCGTCAACATTCAGAGCATCAAGGTGCGCGTGATGAATCAGTCCGCCAGCGTTACGGAGACGAACGCCACTATGGATCAGATAACCGATAATATAGGCAAGCTCAACGAGCATATTGAAGACCAGACCTCAAGCGTGTCCCAGTCATCCACGGCTATTGAGCAGATGTTGGCTAATATCCAGTCGGTAACGGCGACGCTGATGAAGAACGCCGATAATGTCAAGGAGCTTGCGGAAGCCTCAGAAGTAGGCAGGAGCGGCTTACAAGAAGTTGCGACCGATATTCAGGAAATAGCGCGGGAAAGCGAAGGGCTTTTGGAGATCAACGCTGTTATAGAAAACATTGCAAGCCAGACAAACCTCTTGAGCATGAACGCCGCCATTGAAGCTGCGCATGCGGGGGAGGCGGGCAAGGGCTTTGCCGTTGTCGCCGATGAGATTCGTAAATTGGCGGAAAGTTCCGCTGAGCAGTCTCAGACCATTGTCCAAGTGCTTAACAAGATAAAAGAATCTATTGATAAAATCAGTAATTCAACCAACACGGTTATTAACAAGTTTGCGGCTATTGACGCGGGGGTTAAGCTCGTGGCGGATCAGGAAGAGAACATTCGGGATGCGATGGAAGAGCAGAGCGAAGGGAGTAAGCAGGTCCTACAGGCTGTATCCCATATGAAGGAGATCACAGATCAGGTAAAAAAAGGTTCGCTTGAAATGCTTCAGGGGAGTAAGAACGTTATCCATGAAGGGGCAACCCTCTCGATGGTAACGCAAGAGATCACCAACGGCATGGATGAGATAGCCAGAGGCACAGAGCAGATCAATATAGCCGTTAATCAAGTCAACCAGATAAGCGGTAGTAACAAAGACAATATTGATATTCTTGTACAAGAAGTATCTAAATTTAAGATCGAATAGCACAGAACGTTTTTATGCGGCGCTCAAGCTTCGGGCTTTGAGCGTCCGCCCACTCTCACCTGAGTCAACCAACAGTTATTGAGAGAATTTTCTGACTTGTTCAGATATGAGCGCCGCCCTTTCTTTTGAACGGCGGCGCTCGTTCTTTGGATTTGCAACTTGAATCCCAGCGCTGCCGCTGTCGTCTGCCTATACTATCAAAGCAGGCGGGGCATTCACGCTTTCGGTTTGGCGATTGAAACCAGATTCAGAGGCGCACCCTGCCCTCTCTCTCAAAAGGCGGCTCGAATCTCAAGTCAATACCCCGCTCTACCCTCTGTCTCCCTGAGTCATGTGCGCACATATCAAAGCAGGCGGGGCATTCCTGCATGAGGTTGAGCGATTGAAGGCAGATTCAGAGGCGCACCCTGCCCTCTCCCTCAAAAGGCGGCTCGAATTTCAAGTCAATACCCCGCTCTACTCTCTGTCTCCCTGAGTCGTGTGCGCACATATCAAAGCAGGCGGGGCGTTCACGCTTTCGGTTTGGCGATTGAAACCAGTAAGAATACACAAGCAGCGAGGAGAACAGTGGTAGCGCCGACCGGAGCATTGCAAAGCCAGCTTATGATAAGCCCGCCCGCTGAAAAAACTGCTGAAAAGAGGCAGCTTACAACCATCATGCTGCCGAGACTACCGCTGAGATTACAGGCGATACCAGCCGGAAGGGTGAGCATAGCAATAACCATGATAATACCGACAAAGCTTTGCAGGAGAACAATAGCAACCGCACTAATAATAAGTATGCTCAGAAAAAAAGCTTTCACCGGCACGCCGCGCACCTGAGCAAATTCTTCATCAAACGAGCAGGCGATGATTTGAGGGTAAAAAAGCCATACGAACACAATGACAAGCGCGTCAAGTATACCTAAGAGGACAAGATCGGATGTGGCAATCAGCAGGATATTGCCGAAGAGATAGCTTGACGGATCAGTATAGCCGGGGGTTTTTGCCATAAAGAAAACGCCGATACTCATACCGATTGCCCAAATCGCATTGATGACCGTGTCCTGACGTTCTTTGGCGCTCTGCGCAACAAGCGCAATAATCAGCGCAGCACCGACAGCAAAGATCAAGGCGCCGGCTAACGGGGGCAGCGGGACTGCTTGTGTCGTTTGCAGATACAAAGCCATACCGATACCGCCGAGTACGGCGTGTGAGATAGCGCCGGCAAGACTTGCGATCCGGCGGACCGTAACCAGTGAACCGAGTACGCCAAAAAGGATCGCCGATAAGAGGGCAGCGCCGAGCGCATTGCGGATAAAGGGAAATGCCGGATCCACTAAGGCAGTCCAAAAATCACTCATAACAGTTTCCTCGTTCAATATGAATGATACGGTCGGTTAATTGAGAAACAAAACCAGTATCATGGCTGACAATAAACAGTGTCGTTCTGCCTTTTAAGCGAAGCAGCGTCTCAAAAAGATTGTGTTCACTTTCACTATCCATATTTGCAGTCGGCTCATCAAGGACGAGCAAATCAGGCATTGCCGCAAGCGCACGGGCAACAAGTATACGCCGCCTTTGTCCGCCGGAAAGCGTATTATACGGTTTTGCGGCAAGCATACTGAGCTTGACCTGTTCCAAAGCAGACCAGACTGCTTCCCGATCAGGCGCCTTGAATGTCCGCGACAATGGTTTTAAGCGTCCCATTTTAACCGCATCATGAACAGTAAGCGGCAAACTGCGATTAACAATAATATTTTGAGGAACATAGCCTATCTGGTTAGCAGCGCAGAACAGTTCAATGCTGCCGGAATCCGGTTTTTTAAGCCCCAAAAGCAGTTTAAGCGTTGTTGTCTTGCCGGAACCGTTCGGTCCTACCGCGGCGACACATTCCCCTCGATACACAGAGAACGAAACCTTATCCAAAATGTTTAGCGCACCATAGGAGAACGACACCGAGTCAAAGCGTAGTAAGAGGGATGACATAGTTAAATCCTTGAATCAACGAGGTACCGGTAGTAAAAGGATAAGCGGGCTATGATCTCCCCCATAAAACAGGAGGAGAGGCGCAGGCTTTTTTTCATCTTTTCGGTGCAGTAACCTTTTATAAGACAAAAAGCAAAGGGACAGATAGCTCTGTTAAAAGGAATACACAGATCATGCCCCTTTACAGGGAGGAAACTTTAGTTTAGTGCATACACAGGGCAAGATGGCTTTCAGTCTTCGTTTTTTTTATGCTGTCGCTTTATTACAAAGCGTTTTCTACCATGCCGCGCTGTTGAACTATCTTTATCACCGTTAGAAGGACGATTTGATTCTCGGCGATTCCACGAGTCATGACCGGAATCAGAGCTGTATCTGCGGTTCCGTTCATTAAAGTTATCCTGTATTGTGTCATCCCAGCGGCGCTCAGAATATCCGCTGCGCTTCACGGATTCACGACTGTCTTCCCGATTGTACCGCCTGCCGGAAAAGCCGCGATTCCCTTCAGCCCGCTGTTCAGTCGGTTCTCCGCTGCGATCACGGCGGACATTTTTTTTCTTTTCACGCTGTGCTTTATCCAATACTTTAAGCGCTTCATCAAAACCTTTTAAGAATTCTGATAAGTCATCGGCAAACAACACTAAGGACTGCCGATCGAAACCGCTTGTCTCTTTATTTTTACTTTCCACCATATTCAAGTAAAGATCACCCATTCGGTTTTCTTTTACATTGAAAAAATAGGTCCGATTCGGCAACTGAATTCGTGTCGAAAATATCTCACCTCGTATACCCATTGTTTATCCTTTGTTATCACCGCTTGCGGTGTGTTTTACCGTCTTTTGTCAGGAAGTGCAAGTCAGCCTGTTGCAAAGCCTGTTGCAAGGTTGCACCTTTATACTAAAGGCGGTCTACGACTCTAAAATCTACATGCGGAATCGCAACTCACAGCTTGATCCGCCTGGTGGATCAAAGCACGCTGCCATACAATAAAATCTTGCTCCATTTCATGCCTCTTGCCTTCAATATCTACCATAATTCTGAACACTGGCTCTGTTTTAGAACCGCGCATCCACATTGATGCTACCGGATAGCCGCTTTTGTTGGTAAACAGCAGTTTTAATCCACCATTGCCTGCTACACCGAAATCACTAATACCGACCTGTTCTGTCTGTCCCGTGTATGCTAAAGCGGTCCAGCCGGTAATAGCGTACTTTGATTCAAGCTCTGCCTTTCGTCTCTCCCATTCTTGCAAGAAGATTGCTTGGTAGCGCCGTTTAAGTAGCACCTGATCCGTCGTTACAATGTCTAAGAGAGCTTGCGGCGTGTAAGAACCGGTTGTTACAAAGACCGGAAGCGATGCGGTAATATCAGCAAGTGAAAAATCTGCATGGTATGGATAGCCGGATTTTTTACACCAAAGCTCAAAGAGTCCTTCTTTACCGGCGGTACTCCGAATTGTCAATAACTTAACCAAAGCCGCCACAGTATCAAGCGGATCACGCACTGCTGCAGGATGCGTGATAGTACCGCCGGCAGAACCCTCGCCGAGTATGCGTATAATCCAACCTTCCTGTCGTAAGATTTTTGCACGCTCAACAACATTTGCCTCTCCGACTTCTACTCGGAACACCGTAGCGCCAAAATAAGCAGCTATCCTCTCAATACGCAGCGAAGTTGGATCATTGACTACTACAGCTACTTTTTGCTGTGCTGTGCCACAGTTGTCGTATTGCAACTGCTCGGTCCAGACTAAATGGGCAAGTTCTGCAACACAAGCTAAAGCAAAAACCTCTTGAGCTTCTAAGATCCGGGCTGTCTTTAGTGTCTTATCCCAAATAACCAAATTGCCCCGATCTCCATCACAATCCGGGGTATACCCCAGTACAAAAGCAGGGTCTTCTTGATGACACTGCTCTAAGAGCTGGCGTGCCGGCTCTAATGATTCACCTTCCGGCACAATACGGTGAGCAATATTACCCGGTTTATCATGTATGGACCGGTAGTGTATACCTAAATCAGCAAAAAACATCCGGTCTATAGAAAGAGTGCGCGCAGAACCGTTGAGATCGGCTACAATACCGAGCGCCTGAGTCCGGATACTATTTTTAATCGTCTGTAAAACAGCTTCATTGCCATCAGAGATAAGCTGTTCAGTAAAGCGCCGATAGAATTCCAACGCTTCTTTTTTTATTGTTGCTTCTTGTGCATAAACTGTTTGCACAGAAAGTTCATTAACAACCGGGATAGATACCATTCTGATGCGCTGAAGAAATTGCTCAATGAGCAATGCAGACTTGGACCCTGTCAGTACACCGCCATCTCCCTGTCCAAACTTGAGACCATTATGCCCTACTGGATTATGGCTTGCAGAAATGTAGAGAAAGCCGTCTGCACCTGATAATTTTGTATACGCCATAATTTCCGGCGCGGCAACAATACCGGCATACCGCACGGTACAGCCGGCAGCTAGTAAGGTGCGGATTATCAGATCCGCTATGAGCGTCCCCGTAGGGCGCGTATCCCTTCCGACAACAATAATCGGTTTTGCCGTTTTTTGTGCCAGATAGTCTACAAAAACATAGGCAGCACAGGAAACAATAAGCTGGTGTGCATAAGACAAGTGCGGATCGTGGCTCTCTTCATCGCCGTCAAGAGCAAATACCGTGCGCCAGCCGGATGGTGAGAGAATCAATTTATCAAGTGCGCAGGTAAGCTGTTTTTCTTTTTCGGTCATAATAATTTTAATGAGTATCCCTGTATTGTTTTAAGATAGCGTTTATCTGTGTATAGAGGTTTCGATCAAATGTTGAGCCTACTAAGGAAGGCATGGCTTTCTCAACTTCCGTATACCATAATTTTTCCTGTTCAGGATTTACCTGATTTATGGTAAGACCGTACGATACCATGGTCCGGATAGCATCATTTTCAAGAGCAGCCATGGACCGGGTAATATCTTTTTCAACACCCTCAACAACTTTTATTAAATCCGGTTTATACTTTTCTGGAATAGCCCGCCATGCTATGCGGTTAAAAATAATGCCGCCCATAATCGGTGCAATATTCATTGCCGTCATATTTTGGGCAATACCAAACAGTTGTGTTGATGCAGCCGCTATAGGACTTTGGTAAGCTGCCTCTATTTTATTGGCATTGAGAGAAACAAGCAGATCAACACCCACCGGCACCATTTGATAGCCCATAGCTTTGAAAGCTTGGGCTAAAGTCGGCATTTCCTCGGGACTTCCGAGCTTAAGCCTTTTGAGATCAGGCGGTATAACGACCGGCACCTTGGAGAATATCCTAGCCCAGCCTGATTTTGCCCATGCAATTGGATAAAATCCGCTACTCTCCATCTTTTTCTGTAGTTCTGGTTTTAAGGCAGCTAGTACTGTATCCAATTCAGCATCATTTTTAATGAAAAAAGGAGCGCTTAACGTCATTATTTCTGGTGTAATGACACTAATGCCAAAAGAGGTGAGAATAGCAGCTTGAATTTGGTTTGATTTGAGTTTCCGTACACAGTCGCCTTCAGTGCCTACCACACCATTATGATAGATTCGCAACTCTATCTCACCGTTAGTTATGCGCGACCATTCGGCTGCAATACGGTTAAGAGCCGCTCCCCAAGGACTGTTTTCTGGGATAAGCGATGCCAATTTTATGACAAGCGTCCGCCGGCTTTGAGAAAAAACAGGGCTTGGGATAACTATACCAGCGGTTATCATCAGCGCCATCACCATAATAATTTTTCTCACAATGTTTTCTCCTTAAAAAATTTAATTGTCGTCTTCTTCAAAGACAGTCCAGTCAAATCCGTCTGCCTCATCATCAATAAAATAAAAATACCGGGAAGCATGAGTCAGCAAATACTGTGCTTTACGCTGATTGATGGTATTGATTAAGCGGTTTGCCTCATCAGTTTGAGGATCAAGGGCTAATGCTTTTTCTAAGTAGAGCTTGAAGGTATCGTAGTCTTGGGCAGGGATGCACAGAGACTGGGCATAGGTAATATAGGGTCCTGCCAAAAGCCCGTGTGATTTCTGTATAGCCCGTTCAAAATGCTCCTGCGCCCGCTTTTTGTCCCCACCATTCGTTTCCGGTAAGGATGCGTATAAAAGAATATACAACTCATCAATCGCTCCCTTGTTAAAATCCGGGTCCAAAGCATAAGCTCGATCCACCATCTTTAAGCAATCAGATAATCGAAGCATAAATTCAGGATCCATAACATTAAAGGAATAAGCTGATAAGGTTCCAGCCGCTGTCCAATAAAGCAGAGCAACATCTTCTTTTTTGGTTTTAACAAGGATTTCTCCCAAGTTTTCAGCCCGCGCTTGGCTGAACCCGGGGTATTTTTTATCAAGTCCGGCATACAAAAGAACCGTTCCCCGCAGGTATAGCTGTTTTGCCCGGTTGTAGGCTTGCTGCTGTTCCTCTTGCTGAGCAGGCGCTAAGAGCTGCGCTGGTCCCTGGACAAACGCGTTGGCATACATAATAAAAAGAGAACCGGTTGTCAGAATAAGCCCTTGATGATTCGGGTTTTGTGCCAAGAGTGTTTCGTATAATTTTATTGCAAAGGGAAGAGCATCCCCAACCAAGTCCGGATCGGCATCACCCGTGAAAGTCGTTGCATTAGTGTCGCCCGTTAGTGCATCGGAGAGGGCATTTATAGCCATTTTATTGATTGAACAAGAACACAATACCGTCAGCACTGCAAACGTTAAGCACAGATTTTTCATAACAATCTCCTTTTTTTATGTGCTAAAAAGAGTATACACCTTTTCTTGAAAAAGACAAGAGAGAAAATTGAAGGGGAAAAGTGCTTGTAGGTGCGCTGTGGCAGGTGGAACAGCGTGTAGGGATAGCTCTGCTCTAGGGGGTATCGTTAAAAGAAAGGACAGACCTTGCCGTCAAAAATAAATAAAAAATAGTGTGATCTCAATTGAATCAAAAAGCACAGTCAGCTCCCTTATAGAGGTATTATGGCAGCGCATAATTTGCCTCGTGGACTAACAGACCAAGGTCTGACCTATCATGTTACTTCAAAAGTAAACAGAGACGCTTTTGAATTAGAGCC
>JAISMB010000129.1 GCA_031276945.1 Spirochaetaceae bacterium
ACCAGGTAATAGACACAGCCTGTGTAAGAGGTATTAAGGTAGTTATTCCTTCCAAGCGTAGTCGGAAAGTGGTAAGGACTTATGACACAGAGCTGTATAAGAAGCGCCATCTTATTGAGCATGTATTTCGGTGGCTTAAACAGTGGAGAGGTATCGCTACTCGCTATGCTCAACGCTCTGATTCTTTTCTCGCCGCTCTCTATCTCAGCTCTATCTTCCTTCCTTTTGACGACACCACCTAAAGCAAAAAGCAGAGTCAGCTCCCTTATAGAGGTATTATGTCTAGTCATAATTTGCCCCGCGGGTGCACAGAGCAAGGTCTGACTTATCACGTTACTTCAAAAGTAAACAGAGATGCTTTTGAAGTAGAGCCGGATGAGATGAAAAAACTCTTTCTCACTGTGATTGGAGAAGCTAAAACTTCCAAAGGTTTCAAGTTTAAGCTGTGGAACTTCTGCATCATGGGTAATCATTTTCACTTTCTCATTACCGCCTGAAAAAAGGCAGAGTCTCTCTGATATATTGAAATGGATCAAGATGGTTTTTGCCATACGGTGGAATAAGAAGCACCATAAGACCGGTCATTTCTGGGGGACCAGTTTTATTCGCGCGAAATAAAAGGATGAGAAGGACTTTTAGACTGTGTTTGAGTACATAGACCAAAATCCTGTTGCGGCAAGGCTGGTGCAGAAGCCTGAAGACTGGCAGTACAGCGGCGCATACCATCGAGAACTCAGGATCATGACGGTTGTCTCGCTGGTAACTGACACAGCTTGAAGGACAGACCTTAAGCTGCTTTTGTGAAAGTGGAGAGGTCGTGCTACTTGCTCTGCTCAACCCTCTGATTCCTTTTTTGCTGATCTTTCTGTTAGATCTATCTTCCTCTTCTTTTGACGACACTCCCGAGCAGCCTGATGTCTATCTCTTCAGCTCTGGTTTTGAAACCTTGACAGGGTTATAGTTTTATGGAAAAGTATAACCTATGAAAAGAACAGATTTGCAGGAAACGGCTGCTCTCGCCCATCTGACCTTAGATGAATCAGAGCTTATCCGTGCGTTTCCTGCATTTGAACAAATGCTTGAATTTTTTGCTGCCATGCAAGGCGCTGCTACCGATCCATCCGTCGGTAGTTCCGCTCATTCGCGGGTTGTATCCGCAGCGCACTTTCGTCCTGATACTACCGATTCTTGCACTGAACCAATGGATTTGATTACTAATGCTGGTGAACACGATGGTCGTTTCATTGTGATTCCCAATGTTTTGTGAGGAATTATGCTTTCATATTTTAATAAATGGGAAGAAAAAATCGGCGCCTTCATCGAGATTCACCGTGAAGCTCTGTCCGCCCCTCCTTTATCTACCGGAGGACTTGCAGGCTTGCCGTTCGCCGTTAAAGATAACATCGCGGTTAAAGGTTTTTCTTTAACCTGCGGTTCAAAATTATTGCAGAATTTCCGTTCACCCTACACAGCTACCGCGGTACGAAACCTTGAAGCTGCCGGCGCTTACGTCATTGGAAAAACTAACCTTGACGAATTCGGCATGGGTTCCTCTACCGATAACTCTGCACTCAAGCGCACCAACAATCCGTGGGACAGCGCCCGTGTTGCAGGTGGTTCTTCCGGCGGCTCTGCTGCTGCGGTTGCGGCAGGACTTGTTCCCTTTGCGCTTGGCTCGGATACCGGCGGTTCTGTGCGTCAGCCGGCTGCTTTTTGCGGGATCATAGGCTTAAAGCCAACCTACGGTGCAGTTTCTCGCTATGGACTTGTTGCCTATGCATCGAGTCTTGAGACCATAGGCGTACTTGCCGATGGCGTTGACCGGTGCCGGCAGGTTTTTACCACAATCCGCGGTCCTGATCCTGCCGATCAAACAAGTTATGCACTGCCGCCGCCCTCGGAACCGTCGCGGATAATCGGCGTACTTTCTGCTGAAAGTATAGCCCGTTCTCTGAGTAATGAAGGCGGTGTTTTAGAAGAAGCCGGCAATGCTGTGCTGCTTGAAGAAGACGTACGCCACGGTTTTGACCGGGCAAAAGCTATTCTCTCTGATCTTGGCTACAAGCTCATTGAACTTTCTATTCCAAGCTTAAAATACGGGGTACCGGCTTACTACACCATAGCTACAGCCGAGGCAAGCGCAAATCTTGCCCGATTTGACAGTATCCGTTATGGACAGCGACCGCTCAAGGCAGAAAACCCCGATACCTTACTCGATGCCGCACGAACCGGTGGTTTTGGCGATGAAGTACGGTTACGGATACTCTTAGGGACCTTTGTTTTACGCTCCGGTTTTCAAGACCGCTATTATCTGAGAGCGCAGCGAATACGGGCGCAAATCCGGCAGGATTTTGAGCAGGCTTTAACACAGTGCGATGCTATTCTTATGCCGGTCTTTCCCACGAGGGCGTTTAGCCGCGGTGAAAACACTCTCTCACCTTTTGTTCAAAAAGCGGCGGATCTCTATACCTGCTGCGCAAACCTTGCAGGGCTGCCGGCACTATCCTTCCCCGCATCGGTTGAAGGCGGCTTGCCGGTTGGCGTACAACTTTTAGCTTCAGCCGGTGCTGAAGAAACAGTCTTTGCCATTGCCGAAGATTATGAAAAAATACAACCCCTTCCTCATCCATGCGGCTGGAAAAGCCTATGGCATAAAGGATCATAAATCACACAAGACAGGAGAGTTTATGAAATTAAAGGTAAAACTAACGATAATTATCGCGCTTATGATGACTATGGTCATCGCTATTATATCTATTGTACTACTTAGACGGGCAACGTCCTTGCAATCAAAAGCTGTGTATCAAAACATGGAAAACGAGGCGGGACTACTTGCTATGACTTTACAGGCACGGTATCAACGTTACTATGATTATGCTATGAGCATAACGTATGTTTTTAAGAACTATGAATCCTATCCTGTGGAGAGAAGGCGCGATGAATTCAATACCATACTGTACTATACTCTCAAGGCAAACCCGAATTTTGTAGGGTTGTACAGTGTATGGCTTCCGGGTGTTATAGACGGACAGGATGAGGTATTTGCCAATACAGAAGGTACTGATGCCAGCGGTAACTATATGCCATGGTTCACGCAGGAGGATTCCGGCGCTATAGAATTGCATGCTTATTCTGAAAATTTGGTATTATATCGCTCAACTTTGAATAGCATGAGTGCTATTCCGATTATTAATAATCCGACGTTCCGTACGTTACAGGATAAAAAAATACTGGTTGCAGATATTATTGTCCCTATTATAAGATCGGATAATCAGATTGTTGGTATAGTGGGCATAAGTATCAATCTTACCTCATCTCAAACGCTTGTTCGTGAACTAAAACCCTACGGCACAGGCTATGCGACACTCTATGCAACTGATGGAACCATCATTGCCCATCCTGATACCGCCCGTATTGGACAAAACTTTGAACAGGCATCCTTAGCGACTATTGGACAAGTGGGTATTCTTACCATAAACGAATCGCTTATAAACGGAAAACCGGCAATAGTGGAGCATAATGGGCTGCTTATACAAAGCTATCCTTTCCATACCGGCAATACGGTAAACAACTGGACCATTATGTCGGTTGTTGAAACGAAAATGGTCTTTGCAACGGTGCGCGCCATGAGTTCGTTTACCATAGTTTTTGTTATTATTACGATTATAATGAGCGGTATCATCGTTTTCTTTGTCGCTACCAAGATCGCCAAGCCTATTATTTTTATAGCCCGGACACTTAAAGATATTTCTGAAGGGGAAGGCGATCTCACGCAGAAAATTAATGTGATAAACAATGATGAAACCGGTGAACTTGCCTATTACTTTAACTGTATGCTTGAGAAAATCAAAGAGCTTATTACTATGATTAAAAAACAAAGCGCAATTCTTTTTGATATAGGCACAGAATTAGCCGCGCACATGAGTGAAACGGCTTCAGCCGTCAATGAAATCACGACGAATATTCAGAATATTAAAAGTAGAGTAATCAATCAGTCCGCGAGTGTAACCGAAACCAATGCAACCATGGAGCAGATCAGTCTGAATATTGGCAAACTGAACACCCATATAGAGCAGCAAACAGAAGATGTCTCGCAATCATCCTCGGCGATTGAAGAGATGTTGGAAAACATCCGCTCGGTAACGCAGACGCTCGGACGGAACGTAGAAAATGTCAAAAAGCTCTCCGAAGCATCGGATAGAGGACATTCCAGCTTGCAGGAGGTAGCGACAGATATTCAAGAAATTGCACGAGAGTCTGAAGGCTTACTCGAAATTAATGCCGTTATGGAAAATATAGCCAGCCAGACAAACTTACTGTCTATGAATGCGGCTATTGAAGCTGCTCATGCAGGCGAAGCTGGTAGAGGTTTTGCGGTCGTTGCTGATGAAATACGCAAGTTAGCAGAATCATCTAGTGAACAATCAAAGACCATTGCAAAGGTGCTGGGCAAGATAAAAGAGTCTATTGATAAGATCATGGCATCGACTGATGAAGTCATTGATAAATTTGAGGCTATCAATGATGGGGTTAAAACCGTATCAGAACAAGAGGAACATATTCGTAATGCCATGGAAGAGCAGGCAACCGGCAGCAAACAGATACTGGAAGCTATAAGCCGGCTCAATGAGATGACAGACCTTGTAAGAAACGGCTCTGCCGAGATGCTTGAAGGAAGCCAAGAGGTTATTAAAGAAAGTAAGCGTCTTGCCGTGGTAACCGCGGAAATTGAGAGTAGTATCAGTGATATGGCGGTAAACGCCAACCAAATAAATACCGCGGTCAGTCAGGTTAATAGCATTAGCGGTGAGAATAAGCACAATATTGATATTTTAGTCGAAGAAGTGAGCCACTTTAAGGTTGAATAGGGGACAGAGGGCGCAGGGATTACCAGAACCACCCTCTGCTTCTGCTGGATCAATTATGCAAGATTGTAGCGTTCCCGATAACGGACAATGTCTACCGCATAGCCTTTTTCAATTAAGTACTGCTTGAATGCGTTCTGAGATTTCTTCTCACCGTGAACAAGCAGTATTTTTTTGAGTCGTGATCTATCCAAGGAATCAAGCCATGCGCCAGCCTCGGCATAGTCGGCATGAGCGCTGAAGGCGTTGATCTCTTCGACAACGGCATTGTTTTTAAACCACTGTCCATGAATCTTTACTTCAGGCTTTCTATCCCGTATCCTGCGCCCCAGAGTGTCTTCTGCCATATAGCCTACAATCAGAATAGTCGTATTCGGATCGCCTATACTGTTGATCAAATGGTGCTGGATCCGTCCGGCTTCACACATACCGTCTGCAGAAATGATAATAATCGGTCCAAAGCTATCATTGAGCGCTTTGGATTCGTCTACACTGGTGGTAAAATGCAGGCTGTTAAAGCCGAAAGGATTTTTATGGTGTTTAATAAAAGCTTCACGAATTGCCTCGCTGTAACATTCCGGATGTAATTGAAAGATAGTCGTTGCATTAGTCGCCATAGGCGAGTCAACATAAATGGGAAGCTCTGGAATAAGCTTCTGATCAACGAGCAAATGGAAATAGTAAACCAGCTCTTGCGTGCGTTCTATGGCAAACGAAGGAATCAGTATTTTCCCTCTGGTACGAACGGCTCTCTGGGTAAGCCGTGCAAGATGCGCCATAGCATCTTCTGTATTACTATGCAGCCGGTTGCCGTAGGTACTTTCCAGTATGATATAATCCGGCGCCGGCAGGTTCTCCGCCGGGTCGCGGATTATTGGCTTATTCTTACGCCCCAGATCGCCTGAACAGAGGATTCGAGTCTCATGTCCACCTTTGTTGACCGTAAAGAGAGCCATAGCAGAGCCGAGAATATGCCCTGCATCATACAATTCCAGCTTTACCCCCTCTCCAATAAAAAAGGGTCTCTGATAGGAAATATTAACAAATAAATTACTGGTAGCGATCACGTCTCGCTCTGCAAAAAGCGGCTGCCAGGTGAAGGTTTCTTTTGTTTTCGCCGCCTGTTTACGCAGATAAGCTGCATCACGCGCCTGTATACTCGCAGAATCCATCATAATAAGCGAGGCAATATCCCGCGAAGCTGGTGTTGCATAGATATTGTTCCTGAAGCCCTGCTTGCAAAGCAGAGGCAGCAGACCGCAGTGGTCAAGATGTCCGTGGGTTAAGACCACAGCTTCAATATGCTCAGGAGCTAGAGCTATTGCACGGTTTTTGCGGTCAGCCTCACTGCGCTTTCCTTGAAAAGCTCCGCAATCAATAAGGTAGGACTGTCCGTCAATCTCAAGGACATGCTTGGAGCCGGTTACTTCCTCGGCTGCACCAAGCGAATAAAAGGTAATGTTCATAAGAAAACTATACTCTATCCACTCTCTTGGCACAATCGCAACAGCGGACAAATATGTTGCTCTTTGTTCTCGGATTTCTAGGTGCTATAAAATGAGGCACATGATTGCTCCGGATGGTGAGTTAAGATCATTTCCCTCGTATCCTTGTGCCTCTTGTTGGTTTGTATACTTTATAAAATTAAGCTCAGGACAATCCTCGTCTGTCAGTCGTCATTGATTTTGTAAATCGCAAATTTAGTTCTTCCCATATCCTTTGCAGCAAAATAGAGATTATTCCCATCCCGCACAGTTCTGAGCATACGGACCAGCCCGGTATAACCGATCGCTGAGAGCGGAGTCGCGATACTGCCGTCAGTGGGCGGGTTTTTGAAGACCAGTGCGATACCCGGCGGGTCCTACCGCCATTGCCGTAACCGCCGGTAATGACAAAATAATTACTGGTGCCGTTGCTAATCTTTTCCACCATCCATGCGGCAAAAGGTATCGCCGTAATGGTTGGGATAGGTGAACAAATGGTATGCTTTAGCCGTGGCAAGATTGACCTTATAGACCTTGCCACGGCTAAAGCTCACCACCTAGGCGGTATTTGAATCAGTCGGATCGAACTGTAAAGCCCTGATTGTCGTAAGATTTATGGCGCCGTCTGCATCAGTCCCGCTTACGACAATGGTACCAACCACTGTGGGAGGAGTGTCTGCATTCTACTTCCAAATCTTGACCACCGCTCCTACTCTCTTGGATTCGATGACATAGGTGCCGTTATCCTTCATCCAGTGGGTCGTAAGTCCATCGGAATTAACTACTTTGTTTATCGCAAGATCAGTGGGGTTAATTTCAAATACCGCTGTGCCTCCGGCTCCTCCGCTTTCTCCACCACCGCCGGCGAGAATGTAATTTCCATTCATTGCCAGAGCAACCAGTTCGCCAATGTGATCGTTTATTCGGGTGTGGCTTGAAGCTTTAGGTGAAGTGTTTGCCGTGTCATGTACGCTGATATAGGTGCCATCAAGCACAGAGTCGGCAATTTTTCCAGTATCGTCATTATCGTAGCCGGTAACGACATAAGTTGCGGTAAGGGCGAAAGCTGCCTCTGCGTGGTGGAGAGGACTGCTATTCGTACTAAAAAACCGGTATCACCGGCAACTATTACCCTGCCGGCGGTTTGTCCATCGTACAGGGAAATCGTACGAGTGCCTAATTCGGCCGCGCTGCTCAAATACAACCGTTTTAGCGCCACTTGTAGCTATCAACTGGGGCATCTGAAGAGAGCATTAAAAAATTAGTGGCAGTTAACGACGAGCCGCCATTGACATTAACGGTCTTTAATTTATAGCCGTTATCATTATCAACATAAGCTACGGTACTGGCGTTCACTTTGGCAAGAGATACACTTGAAAGAGCATCAAGATCTTCATAAACACTGGAAGAAAGGGCTACCTCCCCCTACAATCAGGGCTGGAGTATACACATTGACCACCGGAGCCGGTGTATCATTGCAGCTTGTGAAAACACATATCCCGCCAAGCATAAGCGGAATAAGCCGAACATACAATTTGTTCATAGAGAACCTTCTCTGTTAGATTTTTCTAACTTTGTTATAGAAAAATAACATTTTTATTATCTGTCAAGTATTGCTCTCCAAAATTTATGCAGTATCACACAATCTGCACTATCTTATTCAACAGAATGATTCAGTATTGCCATAAATGATCTCAGCCACAGCCAGGGTATGACGTGAACCAGAGAGGAGACACTGCTCGTGCGGGAGGCATTGAGATAGTTATCCCACCCAAGCGGAAGCAGACGGAAGCACGGACTTATGACACAGAACTGTATAAGGAACGCCATCTTATTGAGCATGTATTTCTGTGGCTTAAACAGTACAGAGGTATTGCACTCGCTATGTTAAACGCTCTGATTCCTTTTTTGCCGCTCTCTATCTCAGATATATCTTCCTTCCTTTTGACGACACTCCCTAGGAGAAGCTCACTGTCCACTATCCCGCAGGGCGATAGCAGAACAGTGAAAGACAAGGTGCTTGCGCGAACTGTTTAGCTTTCAAAGTACCGTTGTGCATTTCTAAAGGCTATGTCTCTTACTATTGTGCCGAGTAAGTCTGTATCGTTCGGAACTTCACCGTCTTCAGCCCATCTGCCGAGTAGCGCACACAAAATACGTCTGAAATATTCATGGCGTGGGTAAGAGAGGAAACTCCTCGAATCAGTGAGCATGCCAATAAAGCGCGATAAAAGCCCAACATTAGCCAAGACTTTCATCTGCATTTCCATGCCCTCTTTAGAATCAAGAAACCACCACGAAGAACCAAGCTGTATTTTGCCGGAAATACCGTCTCCTTGAAATGAACCCATAACCGTTGCCAGCGGGTAAAAATCTTTGGGGTTAAGACTGTACAGTATTGTCTTGGGCAAAGTATTACGGCTTTCAAGCGAGTCAAGGAAAAGCGCTAGTTTTGCAGCGATGGGATGATCGTGTATGACATCGTAGCCGGTATTTGGTCCAAGGCGGGCTGTCATACGCGTGTTTATACTCCTGAGTGCGGCAAGATGCAACTGCATTGCCCAGTTGTAGCGGTGATACTCTGTGGCAAGGAATTGCAGGAGGAAGGTTTTGTAGGCTTCGGTTTCTTGCGCGCTCAGCGCCCGACCCGCTTGTGCCATAGCAAAAATGCCGGCGACACGCACATAGTCGGTATCAGGAGCAGCGGCAAAAGGAACATATTCAAGCGCATGATCTGAAATCTTGCAGCCGTGTTTATCAAAGAAAGCTATGCGTCCGGCAAGAGCCTCGCAGAGTTTATCCAGCGATGTTATAGCAATACCGGCGCGCTCTCCTAGTTTGGTTATATACGATGAAAAATCCGGATTATCAATATTAAGGGCATTATCCGGTCTGAATGAAGGCAGTACTTTTGTTGCGGTCGCACCAGAACTGGCGATTTGTTCGTGCCAGTGCAGGTCATCGGCGGGATCATCAGTGGTTCCCACTGCATAGACATTAAAATGTTTGAATATACCATAGACTGAAAACCAATCAGCCGACTGTAATTGTTTGTTAGCTTCCTGCCAAATCTCAGGTGCGGTTACTGGACTGAGCGGCGCACGAATATCAAAGTAGCGCTGTAATTCAAGATGAGTCCAGTGATACAGAGGGTTGCCAACCAGATTCGGCACTGTCCGCGCCCATGCCAGAAACTTGTCGTATGGCTCTGCCGATCCAGTAATAAAGTCTTCGTTAATGCCGTTTGCCCGCATAGCACGCCATTTGTAATGATCGCCGCCCAGCCAAACCTGCGCAAGATCCGGAAAGCGTCGGTTGTCAGCAATTTCCTGAGGCATTAAGTGGCAGTGATAATCAAAGATCGGTTCCTGAGCGGCGTGGTTACGGTACAGCATTTGCGCTGTCTCTGTTGAAAGAAGAAAATCATTGTCTAAGAATTTTTTCTTCATAAAAAACTCCTTGTTTAAGTTACTAAAACAAGTGTATAGCCATTGTGGGAACATTGGCAAGAGAAGAAAAGAAATACGCTTAGTCAACTGTCTTATCGGAGGGGTCAGGAGCATATTCATCCAAACCACAACGAGAGATGAATGCTGCAAGCTCTCTTCGGTTGCGTATGCCGGTTTTTTTGGTACTAGTGTAATAGTAATTCCGAATTGTCCCTTCACAAAGATTGAGATTTTCGGCTATTTCTTTGTAGTTGTACCCTTTGAAAACAAATAGCAAGGTCTGTAGTTCATGTTTAGAAAGACGCGGCAGAGCAGTGAATGATTTGACAGTCTGGGGGAGAGGTGTAAAATTGGTGAGTATATATTTTTCTTGCAATACTTTTGAGAACATCGCAGTGGCTTTAAGCGCAATGCTATGATTTATATACCAGACATTGTCTTTTGGTATTTTTCTGGTTAAATCAGGTAATATAGACAGATCGCTCTTTTTAAGCAGATAGCATTGAATATTGGTTTCTAATGCTTTGCGGATGTGTGCTTCATCTTCATACTCAGTCAAGAGCATAAGAGCCTTGGGATTATGCCGACTCAGTATATGGATGAGATAGCCGTTTTCAAGTTCAGTGTGCTGAGAAAACCAGTCAAATATTATAACGTCATACGGCTGAGACCAGACGAGGTCCAAAGCGCTGTAAGCATCCTTTCCTACGCCTACTATATTAAAATCTTCATAGGCAGATAATACATCACAAGTTTTTTTACACGTTGATTGTTGTTCATCAATGACAATAATCCTTATCATTAATACCTCCAGATAAAAGAATAATATAATCTATAAAATATTTATATTTCCTTATAAATTCAAGAAATTTCACTAATTTATACGATAATTCAAAAACAGGCGTGTTAAGAACAGTGCCTTCCGTAAGACCAGGCTGTTTTGCCATTGATCCGGCTGCCGTGTTACGCACAATAACCTCAAGCGGTATAATACCCACCAAGAGGGCGAGGTCTGTCCTATCCTGCGGGGCTTTCCACGGCGTTCTCACTGCGTTCGTTGGCATCTTTGAGGTGCTTTGAGAGTGTTTTGATAACTTTATCGTCGGTATCAAGGTCTATTTGTAAAATCCGTTTGAAAAGAGCCGGCGGTAAAACCATGACCGTAAGGTCTGTCTCGGCTTTTACCGTAGCGCTTCTGCGCTGTGAAAGTACATGCCCCATCTCACCAAAAAAATTATGCGGCATAATCGTAGTAATGCGGTTCTTAAACGGCTCAGTACTGCTTAAATATATTCCAGCTTTTCCAGATAGAATGTAGTATACTTCATGGCTACTGTCGCCTTTAAGAAAGACAGCGCTGCCTTGTGGATACGAGCGCCTGTATTTATGCAAATGGTTCTCCGCTGAAGCAAAAATCATCTGTTCTATTCCGTAAGATTTTTTCTGACCATAATGCTTGCGCATTTTAACAAAGAGAAAGGCATCAAATGCTTCTATAACAAAAGAAACCTCAGCGCCGAAGAAGAAAAAAACAAAGAAGAAGTACACATTAACCAACAAGATAATAAGACCGGCAAGCGAACCGTAGAGCGCATGGTAGCGGGCGGTATTCAACAAGAACTGAAAGGCAAATGAGGTAAGCGTGAAGAGAACCACCGAGGTAAGAGCGCCAAAAATGAGCGCCGCACGCCGCGGGGAGGAGGGCACTGTCCGGTAGGCAATAAAACTAAAGAGACCAAGGCTCAGGTAAGGCACGCTCTCTTTTATCACCGCTGCAACCGAATCGGGGTTGAACGGCAGGGGAGCCAGTATCTTCTGCACAAAAAGCACAGTCTGGGAGTTGAATACCATGATAAAGGCAAAAGCAATGACCGAAAGTTCTAAAACAAGTATACTAATACTGTTGCGTAGGAGATTGGGTTTCCCCGAATCAGCGCAAAAGATAACGGTCAATCCCCTCTGTAAAGAGGGCGCAAAGAGCAATGCAGACCAAAAGGTACTGATGACAAAAACAAATCCCTTCGTCCCTATATGAGATTGAGCTAAAAAGTTTTCAACCAACCCTTTAATGTCAAAGACATCTTCTAAAAAATCGATTTGTATAATGAGCTGGGCAGCCTTTTCTGGCGATGATTGGAACAGTCCCGAAAGGATAAAGGCTACCATGAGCAAAGCCGGCACAGCGGCAAGTAAAAAGCTGTAGGCACCTGCCGCCGCATGGTTTGCAAGGCTATTTTTCCCATACAACTGAAAACTTATCCACAGTTTTTGTACTACAGATTCACAGTACCCTTGTACGATGGCGAATTTCTTACCGAGGCGCAGGTGAGGCATAGGTAATAGTATGCCTGATACCGGCTCTTCTGACAAGCTGCCCCGATGCGGGGAACGTCGCGATAAAATGATGACTTTTCTTTTTATCTTTTGTGGTATATGCTGGTGATAGGTACATCATGTATTAAGGAGGGCAGGTCTTATCCTGGAGGCTCTTATCCCGCATAAGCGTGTGCTTTGCGCAAGCCTCTTACTACTATGAGATTCCGTATTCGTTATTCTGATCAAATTGTTGGCGTTTCTGTTGTCTTTGCCCTTGCTGCACTGATATTTGTCATTTTTATGCTGGGTAGTAGCCAGCGCTGGTTTTCCCGCAATTATTATTACAAAACATACCTTGATAGCGCCGCCGGATTAAGTGATAACATGGCGGTACAGTATAAAGGGTTTACTATTGGAAGAGTTAAATCGTTCGAACTTAATACGGATAATCAGGTCGAAATAACGTTTTCTATCTATGACACGTATATTGACAAGGTCAAATACGGTTCTTTAGTTGATCTTAGTGTCAGTCCGGTCGGCTTAGGCAATCAATTCCGGTTTTACCCCGGCAAGGGGAATAATCTTCTTGCGGAAGGAGAAACTATTCCCATACTTAAATCATTAGAGGGGCAGCGCATAGTACAAACCGGTTTTGCCGATGTCCCTCTTCAAGAAGATGGTATCACCTTATTATTAAGTCAGGCGCATAGTGTTATGGAGAGTCTCAATACAACCTTGGTAACGGTAACCAACGCTTTTCAAGGGACGGATAAATCCTCATTAGGACGTACCATAACCGGCTTAGAAAATACGGTCGGCTCTCTCAAAGCAGTTCCTGATACGCTTAATACGACGCTTGCCGGTGTGCAGCCTATTTTAAGTGATGTTAAGGCTCTGAGCACTCAGTTAGCTGACCCGCAGGGGCTTGTCGGTTCAACGCTTGCCGGCTCAGGTGATGTGTATACAAACCTTCTTGCAACACTCCAATCCATTGCCGGCACCCTGCATAATGTTGAACGAATGACCGATCTTCTGCCCTCACAGGTACCGGGTTTAATCGCAGAGTTACGGACAGTGATCACAACCGCTGAAGACACGATAACCGCGCTGAACAACAACCCGCTTTTGAAAGGCGGTATTCCCCCAAAAGTACCGGTGCAGTCAGGCGGTACTAATCCACGCAATATAAGATTTTGATACGGCGTTTATTTTGAATGCTTTTTACTGTACCGTAAATGGGGACGGTCCTGATAAAATAGTGCAAGAGAGGAACTCAAAATGAAAAACAGATTTATAGGATGCGCGCGATTCTTTCAAATCAATCTTTTATTTCCTGTTCTCTCTTTCTTATTTTCTATGCGGCTTTTGTTTTTTTGCGCTGTTCTCTGTCTAGCTGCCTGTTCATCTCTTCCCAAGGGACCTGTGGAAACTTTTACCATCCGGAAAATGACAGAAAGTCAACTTGAAATGGCAAATAAAGAGCTTGACCGCGGCAACTATGAAAAGGCGTTGGAACAATTAGGAGAGGCGCGCCGGATGGCGGTGAGTATTGATGATCCTAGTCAGCTCATCCGTACCAGCCTTGCTTACAGTAATATTTACTTTTACCTCGGAAACTATGCTGAAGCTGTCCGCTCTTGGGAAGAGGCATTAACCGAAGCTGAACTCTCAGGTGAGACGGAGCTTGCGGCATTGACCCGTATCTATCAAATCCGGGCAAAGCTCTTCAATAAAGAGATACCAGAAGCTGATGTGCCGGCTCTTATAGAAAAGGAGCTCGCTTTTATTACCAAAGACCGGCTCGCTATAGCCCTCGGATTGACAGTTACCGCTCTTGCTGAGAAAGAATTGGCGCATTGGGATGAGGCAGAGACAGCTCTGAGAAAAGCCCTGCAAATTCATGAAAAAGATCGCTATTTAGAACAAGCTGCCTACGACTGTTATCTTATCGCCTCGGTGTACTCAGTGTCCGGACGGTACGAACAGGCGCTGGAAAGTTTACATCAGGCGATTGCTTTTGATCGCCGCTCTGAAAACAGTTATGGTCTTGCTATGGATTGGTTTGCACTGGGAGAAGTATACAAAAAAGCCGGCATGATTGCAGAGTCAAATGCCGCTTATGCCCGGTCGGAAAATATTAAAAATGCGATGCAGAATTAGAGGTCTGACCTATTATGACTGCGGTCAGCCCTTGGTCTTATTCTCAGTCTTGTCCGTCAGGTTTTTCCACCAGAGCCTGATACGATCAAAGAACCGCTTAAAAAAACCGCCTTTCTCAACCGGTGCCGTCGTGAAGATAGCGCTCTGAGCTAGAGTTCCCCGTTCATCATAGAAAATAAGCTTGCCTATAACCGCTCCTGTATCTAAAGGCGCAAGGACCGGTTCATCAATTTCTATTTTT
Source organism: Spirochaetaceae bacterium (assembly GCA_031276945.1). Taxonomy (GTDB): domain Bacteria; phylum Spirochaetota; class Spirochaetia; order Treponematales; family Breznakiellaceae; genus BOBG01. The sequence continues at coordinate 14,516 of JAISMB010000129.1, forward strand.
TGGTAAATAGTACGAGCGCGGTCGATTGCCGTGGTAAAAGCAATCGTATGCTCGACAGCGACCTCTACCCAATTCGTCTTCCCAAGCCATAGTCGCACTGGCTTAAGAGAATCAACGTGTGGTCGCACTGTTACTGTTTTGTAATGTTCAAAACCGAATTCAAGTAATTGTTTCCCATCATTATCACGGATACGAGTGCCGCTAGAGTCAGCCGGCGCTCCTAAGACAACCGCGATAAGACGGGTACCGTTTCGTTCCGCAGTTAAGGCAATATTATAGCCGGATTCGTCAATATAGCCGGTTTTTAAGCCGTCAACCCCTTTAACAGTCCCTAACAGTGTATTGCGGTTGTACTGCACAATAGTTCCCGGACGGGAACGGTAGGCAGCCGGTACATTATACGCTTTAGGATAAGCAAAGTTTGGCACCGAATGGTAGTCTTGTAAGGTTTCAGGATGTAAGCGGATATACTCCCGACAAAATGAGGCAAAGTCAGAAGCTGTAGTCATATTTTTTTCGGACACACCTGATGGCTCTACAAAATACGTTTGGAGAAAACCCATCTTACGTGCCTCTTCATTCATGCGCTGAGCGAATTGCGCTACTGTTTGATCAAAGCGCAGTGCAACGGCTATTGCTGCATCATTGCCAGAAGAAATAATAAGTCCCAGTAGTAGCTCATGGAGGGTTACGGACTGTCCTCGTGCAAGAAACATAAGACTTGAGCCTGAAGGCTGATTTTCTGCCCAAGTTTCCGAGGGCAAGGGTATAACTTCGTCAAGCGATGCTCGACCAGCGCTTACCTCAGCAAGAGCTAGGTGCATAGTCATCAGTTTCGTTAAAGATGCCGGTGGAATAGCGCTGTCAGCATTTTTTGCAAAAAGTACTGTACCAGTAGTCGCATCCATTAACACGGCAGACCGTGAAACTATATCCGGCGGCTCTTGGGCAGCCAGTATACGTGTCAGACAGATCATCAAAACAAAAGAACGTTTCATTACATTCTCCCATAACCTTTAGAGATAAAATAACCAAGACAATAGTGAGCCACCTTTCACTAAAGCGAAAGGCTTCTTGTTTCATAGATTAAACTTAGACCGACAGAGCAAGCCCTGTCAATAAGTGCGGTTTCAGCCTCCGCACGCATTGTATTTCTGCGCCCTCCCATGGTCGGTATACGCCCGCTTATAGATGAACCTCCACACTCGTCTCAGGTGAAGACTCACACTCGTCTCAGGTGAAGGCTCACACTCGTCTCAGGTGAAGGCTCACACTCGTCTCAGGTGAAGGCTCACACTCGTCTCAGGTGAAGGCTCACACTCGTCTCAGGTGAAGGCTCACACTCGTCTCAGATGAAGGCTCACACTCGTCTCAGGTGAAAGCTCACACTCATCTCAGGTGAAGACCCACACTCGTCTCAGGTGAAGACCCACACTCGTCTCAGGTGAAGGCTCACACTCGTCTCAACGGTAATTTTGCTTCCCATTGCTCTTTTTCCCGTTTCGGGTTATGGTGGAGCCATAACAATTTATGGATTTATGGAGGATAACATGAACAAAAAACAATTTATTCTTTTGGTTCTGGCAGTATCGGTTGGATTAGCCGCAAATGCTCAACAAGGCGGCTATAGAGGTCCTGGGTCAACCCCTGTAACAGTTGAGGAAGCCAAAAATGGTCCCAATATCTCTCTTGTGATATTGCACGGTAAGATAATACAGCAGTTTCTGGAGACACTATATTTATTTTCCGATGAAACCGGAGAAGTAACCTTGGTAATAAGGGATAGGGTATGGGGAACTGTTTCTGTGGATGAAAATGATGAAGTTGAAATAAGCGGGATAATTACTCGCGCTTCCGATGGAAGAGGGGGTACTCATATTATATCAGTAAATAAAATAAAGAAACTATAGAACATAGTAAAATGAGCTTTCGGACAAACGGCGCATAACAGGACTATTTACGCTTCGCCGCCTGCCGGCGACCGAGAGCGGTGGCAGGGTAGGTCAGACCTCGAAAGCAGGGTAGGTCAGACCTCGAAAGCAGGGTAGGTCAGACCTCGAAAGCAGGGTAGGTCAGACCTCGAAAGCAGGTAGGTCAGACCTCGAAAGCAGGGTAGGTCAGACCTCGAAAGCAGGTAAGTCAGACCTCGAAAGCAGGTCAGACCTCGAAAGCAGGTAAGTCAGACCTCGAAAGCAGGTAAGTCAGACCTCGAAAGCACGAAAGCAGGTAAGTCAGACCTCGAAAGCAGGTAAGTCAGACCTCGAAAGCACGAAAGCAGGTAAGTCAGACCTCGAAGGCAGGGTAGGTCAGACCTCATAGAGAGATTTCCGCATCTCGACCGGAATAGATAGGAAGCGGCTCTCTAGCAAAGAAGAGGTCTGTCTGTCCTCTCCATTTATTGTTGTGCTGAAAAGCCTAGCTTCTTTGCTTCTTGAGAGGACTGAGACTCAATCTCTCTCTTGACTGTTTTCCTAAGCTGCCTTTATTATAATAACAAGAGGTTGGTAGATGACAGTTGACTGGGCATTGCATAACGCAGAAATTATTTCCTCAGGAAAAGAGGGTTTGTGCGGCGTTGTCGGAGTATCAGGGGCAAAATTGGCGGATACCGGAAAAGGCATGGTTTTTGATTTAGCGCACGATTCCTTTGTGTATCCAGCGCTTATCAACACTCACGACCACATGCGGGGCAATTACCTGCCGCGAGTCGGTCCAAAGCCAGGGCTTTTCTACCTTAACTGGCTTCCCTGGGACAACGATCTTAAACTGTCTCAAACCTTCATTGAACGTTCAAAACTCTCTCCTGAGGATATTTATTATCTCAGTGCCTATAAAAATCTATTCTCCGGGGTAACCACCGTCAACGATCATTTCCCCCAAGCTTTTAATAAAGCCATACTGCCGCATCTTCCCCTCCGCGCCATCGAAGACTATGGACTTGCCCACGAAGCATCCTCGTACGACCTAAAATGGGGAGACGGCATTGAGATCGAGCATGACCGGGCGGTTAAGCACAACTGGCCCTTTATTACCCATTTAGCTGAAGGTTTTGATGAAGAATCAATGAGTGCAATAGAGACGCTTGAACAGCTCAAGGTGCTTGATGATCACTGCCTTTTTATTCATTGTATAGGCTTTAGCGATGCTGATATTCTGAAAGTTGCCAAAGCCGGCGCAAGTGTTTCGTGGTGTCCGGCTTCCAATATGTTTATGTTTAACGTTACCTGCAAAATACGGAAATTCTTAGATGCCGGTATCAATGTAACACTCGGTACTGATTCAACGCATACCGGTTCTATCAATTTATTTGCAGAGATGCAGTACGCCCGTACCTTGTACCAAGACTTGTATGGTGAACAGCTACCGGCGCGCACTGTATTTGAAATGGTAACGCTCAATGCTGCACGCGCCTTTCGCATGCAGGACCGGCTGGGGACCTTAGATGAGGGGAAGATAGCTGACATACTGGTCCTTAAAGCTACCAGAGATGATCCGTATGAAAACTTAGTCGATGCTGCTATGGCTGATATACAACTGCTCACCATAGCGGGCAAACCGGTGTATGGTGAAATGCGCTTTCTTGCACTGCTCGGTGATAGTCTCCCTGAGGACTATACTGCCATTACTGTTGCACAGCGTCCTATGTTTATTAAAGGCGATCCGGTCTCTCTTTACAAAGAGGCACGGCGAAAGATAGGATTTAAGAAAATACTTGATTTTTTACCTTTTGATCTGGATGGGGAGGAAAATTATGTCTAAGGCTTTACAATATTCAGCCGGTTCGGTTATTTATTTTCGCGGTGATGAAGCTGATAAAATATGGCTCATTAAAAATGGGACTGTAATGTTGGTCTATGATGATATGATTTCTGGGAAAGAAGTGCATGATCAACTGACAGCCGGCGACTTCTTGGGAGTTAAAGCAGCTATGGGGCATTATCCGCATGAAGAAGATGCGGTTGTCGGGGGGCAAGATAGTGCTACCATTGTGTTTTCAGTGCCAGAATTTGAAGCTTTGGCAGCATCCAGTCATAATTTGGTTATGAAGATGCTCAAAGTTTTTTCCAATCAGTTGCGGCGGGTACATAGACAAGTTGCCAATCTTATGAATGATAGAGAGCCTTATACACCAGAAATAGGGCTTTATAACATCGGTGAGTATTATCTTACAAACAAGCGTTTTTCTCAAGCTGAGTATGTATTTCAACGGTATCTTATCTTATATCCTCAGAGTATTCACGCAACTCAAGCGGCTAAAAGATTAAAAGAGGCACGAGAAGGTGTTGCACAATACGGTATGACTAGAAATAATCAATCAAAGGTCATTCTCAGTAGTATGCCGAATGATTCGAAGTCGGCGCGCTGGTACCGGGAGGCGGGTGAATTTATCGCACAAAAGAAATACCAGCAGGCATATCTTTTATATAAAAAGATTATTGATGCAAAAGAAGATGAAGAATATTCATTAAAGAGCTATTTTGAGATAGGACGGTGTTTCTTCTTTTTAGGTAAATTTAGCGAATGTATAAAATACTGTACCCAACTGATCAGTAAATACCCGGAATCTTCATCATTAGCCGATCAACATTCATCATTAGTTGATGCTTTATTTTTAATAGGGCAATCGTATGAAGTAAGCAAACAAATAGAGCAGGCGCGTGCCTACTATAGTAAAATTCTTGCACTGGTGCCGGATACAACTAATGAAATGCACCGGAGAGTTCAAGAGTGTCTTGATAACTTGGCAGAAACGCAAGAAGCCTAAGATTATCTATTTTGCCTTTGCCCAGTACGGCAGAAATGGTTCGGGTGAAGTGTATCCACCTCGTTAAGTTGAAGGTTCACACTCGATTCGGGGGTGAAGAGCCACAGTCCTCATAGGTCAGACCTCGCCCTAGCGGTTTCAGTCTCCACTTTGTATATAGTCTGCGCCGCTTTCTATCCTATCCAGATAATGATGTGAAGCTGTTCAGTTGGAAGACAGAAAATATATGTGCGGATGCGGATACTCTGAAGATAGAGATAGGAAAGCGGCGCACAGTATACTACAAGAAGGAATAAAGATTCTTGCGGGGCGAGACTGTAACCGCACTTATTGACAGGACTTGCTCTGTCGGTTTAAGTTTGGTCTATGAAACAAGAAGCCCACCGCTTGAGCGGTGGGTAGCTCACTAGAAATACTAGAAAGACCAGTCTTTACGATAATCGCCGCCCTCTGCTGTAAGAACAACGTCCTGACCAAATACGATCTGCGTCATCCTCGAAATGTACGCTTCCGTAGTTACGCTCGGCTTCGTTTCACTCGAATCGTATTTCAAAAGCTCCGACTGAGGTCTCAGATTGTAAAAATACAGTACGTTGTAAGCATTACCCTCTGTTGCAGCGGTTTTGAATCTGGTCGCGTAATCATGGATGGTATCAGTTGCATGGTCATCATTATTCACGACAATCGGCGGGAGCGGAGTACCGTCTTGACTGTAAGCGCCGCCGCCTAAATCTATTCCGAAAGGTGAATACTTGCTTCGGGACAGTCCATTGGCGCTATTCTCTACGTATTGGTTATACTGGGGCTGTAGCGCAAAACTGAGCGCACCTTCCAACGAACTCAGTGTAGCCGTGCCGTTTGCCGCACCTGCGGGCGTTATATAGCTTCCGGTATTGTATTCGTAGAGACTTATGATCTTGTCCGCTCCCAGCGCCTTCCGTGCAGCCAGGATGGTCTTGTAGTAGCTTTCCCCGCTTTCCTTCCACATTTTGGTCAGCTCCGCCTCTGTCGGCTCGGTAAACTGACCATTACCGACTTCGATTCCCTTAGCGGGATTACGATAGACCTTTCCTGACCAAGGCCAGCCCCACGTGCTTACCGGATAAGTCCAGATGCTGCTGGGAGAGATAGTATCGTATGTTTTCCCTTCCGCACCGACTGCCAATCCGTTCCCCCAGTTGTCCCAGTCTTCCTTACTCGCCCATTCATCGTCGAAGTTAACACCGTCCAGATGGTAATATTCCACATTTTTTTTGAGGTCTGCAATAAAGGTCTCACGCTCGGTGTCGTTCAAGGAAGCGAAGGTAATACCATCGTGGTCGCCCAAGAGAGCGAGCAGCACCTTGATGCCCTTTTCCTGCAACGGCACGATGTACTTGTTCCGGTTATCCAGAATGTACTGGACGTTTTCATTAAGATGAACATAAGCCGCGCCTTTCTCGGGATCCCGGTTTCTGATGTTCGCCGCAAAAAGGATCACATAGTCAAAGAGCAGAGTGCCATCCTCAAGGACATAAGAACCGGCGTTCAGGGGGTTGTGGTCGTTCACCTCAATGTAAACGGCTGTCTTTACCTTCTGATCGGTTCCCACGATGACCTTATCTCTCATGGTTCCGGTAGCGATGGCTTTATTACCAGTAGTGGTGGTACAGCCTATCGCCATAAATACAATCACGGCGGCTGCCATGATGCCTAAAAGCAATTTCCCATTATTTGCTCGTTTCTTTTGCATAGTGTTTACCTCCTCATGCAAAAATATCATTGTTCTTAACCGAAAATCCAATGTTTCCGGATAATTGCCTAAAACCCCTCAGGCTCTACTGCAATCTGTCGTAAATCCTATGGGTAACAATCACGAATGGTCTTACCAATTTCTACGATAATCACCGTGATCCGCCAAAACACCTTCCTGCACCTCTACAATTCTGTCATCTCTTTTACATAATTCGCCTCCTCATGTAGTTCTTTTTCCTCATTAAATAACCGATAGCCAAACCTTCCGGTTAAAACACGGCATTTCTGTATCATATTCACAAAGTCGTTGATCGCTTTGGGAGCAAAGGTCGACTTTAACTGAAGAGCCACACCTCAGCCTGTCGTAGTCCTCCGCTACGCTCAAAGCGCCGTTAAACGACAGGGTTCGACCTTCCTGTTTCTTACCCTTCACGGTTTTTGTCTTATAATCAAAGGCATAGAGGTCTTTGGATGCGATAACCGCATTTCTAAACCATTTCTTTTTAAGGAAGAGTCTTTCAAGGTAGTCCTTTTTTTCTCTTGAGAGGCGGGAAGCGTCTGTTTGAAGGCGGAAGATGGAGCATTTCATACCGGACGCCGCTCTCGCGTCTCTTTCAGTGTTTGCCGTATACGCCCGCCCTTTTCAGACATCCTTTTGCTCCTCTCTCTATTTCTTGTCAAGTCTTATTTCAAAAGGCTTGGGCTTTACGCCGACCAATTGAGAAGAGATAAAAGGGCTGTGTTTATAGAAACTAACGGAAATACAGGAAAGGGGGCATACAGGGACAAGTACTGTACTAAGCCGTTGTGCGTAATCGAATTGTGGCGCTTGTTCATATTTTACCTCCGCCTCCTTTTAATGCTGCTTTTATAAAAGGGTAAACCGCTTATAGTGGGCTGTCAAGTTATTTTTTGTTTGGTTGTTAAGGTATTTCAGCAGCGACGAGGTCTGACCTACCCCGCTTTTGAGGTCTGACCTACCCCGCCTGCGGATTCATGGTTACAACGCCCCCTTCCCTTTTTGTCTGCTGTACTCTACAATCAAAAAATCTTTAACGAAATTTGAACAGAGGAGTTGTTAATGTTAGAGCGTTTTGTACCGCGGACAGAATTTAATTCGTACCAAGATTTTTATGATAATTTTTCTATTATCATTCCTGATGATTTTAATTTTGCCTATGATGTCATTGATAGGCTGGCAGCGGAAAAGCCGGATAAAACGGCGCTTGTCTGGTGTGATACTGCCGGCGCAGAAGCGTCTTTCACCTATGCGCAGGTAAAAGAATTTTCCGATAAGGCGGCAGTGGTCTTTACCCGTGCAGGCATTACCAAAGGCGACCCCGTGATGCTCGTTTTGAAGCGGCGTTTTGAATATTGGTGGGCGCTGCTTGCACTGCATAAGATCGGCGCAATAGGGATTCCGGCAACCCATCTCTTGACAACCAAAGATTACCTTTACCGGTGCAAACTTGCGACCATAGCCGGCATTCTCTGTGTTGATGAACCGGAGGTGATACACAATATTGATGAGGCGTGCGGACAATTAGGGAAAAATGCTCCCCGTTTCAAGGCGTTTGCGCGCAGTGTACATCGTCCCCTTGATGAACCGTGTGCCGATGAATCGTGGTTTGATTTTAATGCGGCGCTTGCGGCTGCTCCTACAGACTGGAAAAGACCGCCTTCCCTTAATACCAATGATGATACCATGCTTCTTTACTTTACCTCAGGCACAACCGGTATGCCTAAAATGGTTAGGCATAATTTCGTCTATCCTTTGGGGCATATCGTAACGGCACGGTATTGGCAGCAGGTACAGGAAGGGGGTTTGCATTTAACCGTTGCCGATACCGGCTGGGCAAAGACCGCATGGGGCAAGATTTACGGACAGTGGATCTGCGGTTCAGCGGTTTTTGTCTATGATTACGATAAATTTGTGCCGGCTGCCATGCTTGAAGTTATTACCCGTCATAAAATAACGTCGTTCTGTGCGCCGCCGACCATTTACCGGTTCTTTATTAAAGAAGACTTGCGCGCCTATGATTTTTCTTCCATAAAACACTGTGTTGTAGCCGGCGAACCGCTTAATCCTGAGATTTACGATCAATTCCTTGCCGGAACCGGCTTACAATTACGGGAATGTTATGGGCAGACTGAGCTTACCGTAACCATGGCAACGTTTCCGTGGCTTACCCCCAAACCCGGTTCAATGGGAAAGCCCGCACCCGGATACGATATTGTCCTAGTCCGTGATGACGGCAGTTTTTGCCGCATGGGTGAGGAAGGGCAGATCGCAGTACGGACAAGCACCAAATGCCCGCTGGGGATTTTTGGCGGCTACTATCGCGACCCTGCCTTAACCGCGCAGGTATGGCACGATGATCTCTATTATACCGGCGATGTCGCGTGGTTTGATGAAGATGGATACTACTGGTTTGTGGGGCGTGCCGATGATGTTATCAAAAGTTCCGGCTACCGTATCGGTCCTTTTGAGGTGGAAAGTGCGCTTATGGAGCATCCTTCAGTCGTGGAATGCGCGATAACCGGTGTGCCTGACCCTGACCGCGGCACTGTGGTTAAAGCCAGTATCGTACTTGCCAAAGGCTATGAAGCAAGCGAAAGTCTTGCACGGGAATTACAGAACCATGTAAAAAAGACAACTGCCCCGTACAAATACCCGCGTATTGTTGAATTTGTGAAAGAATTACCCAAGACTATAAGTGGTAAGATACGCCGAGTTCAGATCCGGGATGATGAAAAATAACCATGATGGTTTTTACGAAAGGTAAATAAAAGTAAAGCCGGCTTAAAAAGCCGGCAAAACTAAAGAAGAAAAGAGAAAGCATAAGATCGGGCAAGCACGCGGGCAGTGCAGCCGAGACCTTAAAGATATAGTTGTACTATGGCAAGCCTCCAAAAAGGAGGGAAAAGGGAAAATGGAAGAAAAAAAGATAATGAGTACAGCAGAAGTAGCAGAACTTACCGGTTATAAGCCGGTTACTGTACGCAAATATGCCTTAATATTACGTATCCCTTATAGTGGGATAGGACGGCGGAAAATATACAAGTGGTCGGAAGATGATATAATACGCTTCCGTCAGGCAATTATCTCTCCGGATGGGCGAAGGGATAGAAGGGGAAAACCGCGCAAAGTAATAAAGAACAAAGGGGTGATTACAGACTCGCTCTGCACAGAAGCGGATAGATAAAACAAAGCCGGCTGCGGAAGACCTCCACCTAGGGGTGTCGTCAAAAGAAGAGGGAGATAGCTCTAACAGAGAGAGCAGTGAGAAAGGGAGCAGAGCGAATAGCACTACCTCTCCAGTGTTTAAGCCAGCGAAACACATCTTCAATAAGATGGCGTTCCTTATACAGCTCTGTGTCATAAGTCCGCGCCACCTTCCACTTCTCCTTGGGGGGGGGGGGGGGGGGGGGGTAAAAACAGTAATGCCTCCCATATGGGCGGTTTCTACTATCTGGTTCATGTCCTACCCTCTATCAGCTCACAAGACTTTTACCGATAAACCTGCCATTAAGGGCGGCGCATAGGTGCAATCCGCCTCCCGCCCCACTGAAACTATGATACGTACTGGTTTTCCCTTCTTATCTATCGCAAGATGGACTTTCGTATTCAGCCTTTTTTGTACGCCCTATCGCTTGATTTCCTCCAAATGCTCCGCATTCTTCCGCATGGACTGTGCTATACGTTGCATCCATCATAAGCCACGTGGTATACACTACTTCCCCGATAACTTCAGCGGCTATGCTTTTCCAGACATTCCTATCCCGCCAGCGGCAAAATCTTCGGTCTGTATTTTTCCAGTTGCCGTATTCAGGTGGTAAATCTCTGTACGTTTGATGACACCACCTAGGCGAACGAAACCCAAAGCCGCCTACTGGCGGCGAAGCGTAAACAGTCCTGTTATACGAAGTAACTTCCGTATATTAACATAATATTTACAATCGGTTCAATTGATTTAAATATGTTTTTAATGCATCAAGTTTCTGTTTAATATCTCTACAATCCTTATTAAAATATTCTATACTAGAATAATCATTATACTTCTCATTATAAAAGGGATAACATAAATTATTATGTAATTGCTGAAAATTAATACCTTCAAACACATATTCATTTAATTGGGACTTTATTTGATTCTTAATACTATTATCTGTACTAATAATTTCAATTAAAAATTCTATAGCGTCTGTTAGTGGTAGTACGAAAATCTTTTGATTCGCGTTTATAGTTCAATGATAAATCTTTTATTGTTTGTATAGAATGGCGGTAAATCATTTTTGAAATCAGTATTTCATTAATTGGAAAATTTAATTCCACCCTATCAAGAATTGTCACCATTATATGTTTTAATGAGAAAATAAACCTCACAACTGATTGACTAACATTTTGCGAACCAATTTCTGACATTACAGCACTGCCAGCACCGTCACAAACAACAAGTATTGTCCTTTTAGTAGTATTTATGCAATAAGCATCTTGGCAAGCCACAGGTATAATTCCTCTCCGATGTGCCATACCAACAACAGATTCGCCGATAGATTGCCAAGCGCCTAAATTCCTTTTGGGAACTCCATTTGTTTTTTTCTCCGGCTCGGCAGATTTCATTACATCGTCTTTGCTTTCTTTCAGTGAAATTTCCGGTATATTTTCTCTTTTATCACTTTCCGCGTGAGAATGTTTTTCAGTTACACTAGTTGACTTGTCTTTATCGCTAATTTCAACTGATTTCAAATCAATACTTTTTTCCGATATAGACTCATCTGGAGTGAAAGGGGTCAAGGCATTGTCTTGACGTTCTGCGGACGATTTTCTTGATTTGTCTTTTCTCATAAATATCCCCTGTAATACATTACACAGATTTATTGCCATGATATTCTTGTTTCTTTGGTTCCATTGGACTTATTTCTTTATTATGCCAACCTCTATTCATTTCATTTAAATATGTTGACAATTCAGTAAGCCAATCGTTAATCGATGCTCTTTTTGACGGATCCTTAACTCCGTCTGTAAAAGTTTGGATGAATAGACTTTTTACCCTGAATGGCATATGACTCCATATATTATACCATGGACCTTTAGGAATAACATGGTATCCTCCTCTTCCTTTGCCATATGGAAAATTGCCATTACGGAGATTTGTAACAGGATCATCACCGTCTACGACATCATAAGGATGTCTGCCTAACATAAGGCATTCAAAAATGATAATCGCTACAGAAAATTCTTCACTCTTAATATTACGAACAACATCTTTGAAATTTCTATCTTGATGTTCTATAGGAGTCAGATCAGCACTTCCTACGGGACAAGGGAAAAATTTATTACTTATATTTAATTGGTAACTATCTGAGTCAATCATGGTTACTTTATTATTTGATGAATCACACAAAAAATTTAATAAATTATAATCACCAATAAACACATTCTGTTGGTGTAACATATTTATATTTTTAAGGAAACTCAAAAGATATTGCAAAACTAGTACTCGATTTAGATTTTGGAAATATTTTTTGTAAGCAACTGCATGAGCGAGGTATCTCATTGGTACACCTGTACCTTGCTTCATTGCATACCCAATCCATTGATGAGAGGCATCATATACACTTAATAAAGGCCAACACACATTAACATTATTAAATTGTTCTTTAATACTTATCATAGCATCAATTTTACTCTGATAATCATTTCTCCCTTTTGCAAGTTTTTCAGGATGGTATATCTTTACTAATATTTTAGGTTTATCGAGTAAAGAATATACTGTTCCTTCACCGCCTGGCTGCCCCACCATCTGACCTGCTTGCTTTGGGGTTTCCTTGCTGATCGTAAAAACGAACCATTTTTCTTCTGCCTTTTGTTTGTGCTTTACAGCATGTATACTTCTGATGTTTGCACTACCTTGATTTATCGGAGTATTATTCTTTGGTGTTTGTCCAAACACACTAAGTAAAACACGCCAAATATCACTCATATAGAGTCCCAGCTTCCCGTTGGCGGTAAATTCACCTGTGAGCTTGTCGATGCCGAACTGGATACTCTTGCCATACTTGCGGAAAGCCATGCAAAAAACTCTCTAAATTTCAACCCTGCAAGAGCTTTAGCAGGACGATTAGAAAACTGTGAAAGCTTATTCAAATCTGCACCACTCACGCCTATTGGCATTACAACTAATTTTCGGTTGTTTGCCATCGTACTGGCTCTATTTGCTGCATTTTGCCAGCTATCTGTTGGCTCTCCATCACTCATAATTACAAGCCAAGGTTGGTAATATGGAGTACCAGCGTTTTTATATTCAGTTTTTCTACTCTCAACCATATTTAAAGCTACCTCTACAGCTTCTCCAAGCGGTGTACCATCACCAGCATTAAAAGGATTTACAGCTTCAATCAAATGAGCAGGAGTAATTGGTAATTGCAGTACAACTGCAGGCCCTGCAGTTACTACACCAATTTCAACAGAATATTGAGCCAATTCATCAGCTTTTACTTCTTCAAGAAACCTTACAACACCTTCATTGAGTTCATCAATTGAGGTGCCGTTCATAGATCCGGAAGTATCCAAAACCAATATGCACGCACATCTCGGCGTAGGGTTTACAACCAAATCATCATTCCGTTGTTTTTGCCAATACTAAATCATTCATAAAGTCCTCTTAAAAAATTAATGATGCCAACAAATTTAAGCTTAAATATATGAAATAGTATACATTTCCCTAATACCAACCTCAATTTAACTTATTATATAGAACATTAAAAAAAGTCTAGGGGGAGGGATATTTCGCCTAACTCCTTATATATGCATGCCTTTACACAATGCAATCTCCCCATCGTATATAAATCTCAGATCTATCTTCCTCTCCTTTTGAAGACACCCCTCGCACAAGGGAGAAGCACGCTTCTTCTGCCACTGCATCTGCTGCTGTCTAGTATTTAACGGTTTAGTATAGTATTATGGTTACTATGAATATTGCACTTATTGGATATGGAAAAATGGGACGGCTCCTTGAACAAAAGGCACCGGAGCGGAGACACCGCATTGTAACGACTGTTGATCCGGTAGCCGCCGATGCGCTGTGTAAAGAGCTTGGTGAAGTGGATTACCAGACGGTTGACTGCGCTCTGGAATTTACCGGACCGGCTACAGCGGTGGAAAATATCAGCGCTCTGGCTCAGGCAGGCGTTCCGGTTGTCGTTGGCAGTACCGGCTGGCTGTCCCGGATGGATGAAGTGCAGAAACTGATTGATAAGACCGGCTCTTCGCTCTTATGGGCGTCAAACTTTTCAGTAGGCATCAATCTTTTTTACCGAATCGCAGCCTTTCTTGCAGCCGCACTGGAGCCTTTTCCCGACTACGATCTGGCAGGCTTTGAAATACACCATAATAAAAAGATTGACAGCCCTTCCGGCACAGCAAAGACCGTAACGGAACGTATTCTAGGCGCGCTGCCGCGGAAAACAACCGTTGTCTGGGATAAGCTTGACCGACCGCCTGCGCCCCATGAACTGCATTTTGCAAGTCTCCGTGCCGGCGCTGTTCCGGGAATACATAGCATTATAGCTGATTCACCGTTCGATACGATTGAGATTCGTCATACTGCCCGCAATCGCGAAGGTTTTGCAGACGGTGCGCTGCGTGCCGCAGAATGGCTTGTTGCTGAAAAGCGCTCGGGTATTTTTACTATGGAGGACCTCTTATGCTAACCTTACGCGGAGCCTACACAGCGCTCATAACTCCTCTGAAGGAGGACGGCGCTATCGACTATGATGGATGGCACAGGCTCATTGAATTCCAAATTGATAATGGTATTGACGGCTTAGTCCCCTTAGGCACAACCGGTGAGAACCCGACACTTGAACATGATGAAGAAGAGACCCTTTTGAAAATCATGAAAGAAACAGTGCGGGGGCGAGTCCCTGTTGTGGTAGGAACCGGTTCAAATTCAACAAAATACGCAGTCTTGTACACCAAACGCGCTCAGGAGCGGGGTGCAGATGCCGCCTTAGTCGTAACGCCTTACTACAATAAGCCCAACGATTCCGGTCTTGTGCGCCACTTTGAAGCAGTTGCGGCTGTCGGCTTGCCCGTTATTGTGTATAATATAGCTTCCCGCTGCGGTCGTAATATCAGTGCGGCTCTTATGAAAGAGCTTGCTCAAATCCCCGGCATTATTGGCGTCAAAGAATCCTCCGGGGATATTGCGCAAATAGGCGATATTATCAATGAAACCGGACTGACGCTCTTCTCCGGTGATGATGCTCTGGTAGTGCCGGTTTTGGCGCTCGGCGGTGCCGGCGTGATTTCGGTTATATCAAACCTTATGCCCGGTAAAGTTGCCGCCTTGGTTCATGCCGGCTTGAACGGTGATTTTAATGAAGCCCGCCGGCTCCACTATGAACTGCTTCCTTTTATGAAGGCTGCATTTATTGAAACCAATCCCGTGCCTATTAAAGCAGCAATGAGATGGGCGGGACTGCCGGCAGGTCCGGTTCGTCTTCCCCTGGGACCTTTATCGCGGGAAAGTGAAGAACTGTTACGGAAAGCTCTTGCCGCTTTAGCCTAGGGCGTGTCTTCAAAAGACGAGGAAGATAGATCTGAGATAGAGAGCGGCAGGAAAGAAATCAGAGCGTTGAGCATACCGAGTGGCGATACCTCTCCACTTTCACAAAAGCAGCTTGAGGTCTGTCCTCCAAGCTGCCTCAGTTACCAGAGAGACAACTATCATGATCCTGAGTTCCCGATGGTATGCACCGCTGTACTGCCATTGTTCAGGCTTCTGCACCAATCCTGCTGCGACAGGGTTTTGATCTATGTAGTCAAACACAGTCCAAAAGTCTTTTTTATCCTTGATCTCGCGCGAATAAAACCTATCTCCCCAGAAATGACCGGTCTTATGGTGCTTTTTATTCCATCGAATAGCAAAAACCATCTTGATCCACTTCAATATCTCAGAGAGACTCTGCCCTTTTTCAGGCGTAATGAGAAAGTGAAAATGGTTACCCATGATACAGAAGTTCCAGAGCTTAAACTTGAAACCTTTCTTGGTTTTTGCTTCTTCAATGATGGTGAGAAAGAGTCTTTTCATCTCATCCGGCTCTAATTCAAAAGCGTCTCTGTTTACTTTTGAAGTAACATGATAAGTCAGACCTTGGTCTGTGAGTCCACGAGGCAAATTATGTGATGCCATAATACTTATATAAGGGAACTGACTCTGCTTTTTGATTCAATTTAGATCACAATATTTTTTATTTATTTTTGACGGCAAGGTCTGTCCTATCTTGACACCTGACGGCGAGGTCTGTCCTATCTGGTTTGACCGGAAAGGAATCAGAACATTGAGCAGAGCGAGTAGCACTACCTCTCCACTGTGTGAGCCAGCAAAATACATTCTCAATAAGATGGCATTCCTTATACAGTTCTTTGTCATAAATCCGTACCTCCGTCCGACTACGCTTGGAAGGAATAACTAAGGCGTGGACTCAAAACCCTGCTGTCTTTAGAAAATGCCTCATTCGTTGGCAATCCTGACTCAGTCGTTGGCAATCCTGAGTCATTCGTTGGCAATCCTGAGTCATTCGTTGGCAATCCTGACTCGTCCGTTGGCAATTCTGGTTCGTCCGTTGGCAATCCTGAGTCATTCGTTGGCAATCCTGAGTCATTCGTTGGCAATCCTGAGTCATTCGTTGGCAATCCTGAGTCATCCGTTGGCAATCCTGAGTCATTCGTTGGCAATCCTGACTCGTCCGTTGGCAATCCTAGGGGGTGTCTTCAAAAGGCAGGAAATAAAGTAAGATAACAAGATGAAAGAAAGCGGAAAAACGCTGCACAGACACGACATCAATGATACGCTGTGGGAAAAAATAAAAGACTTACTGCCGGAAAGGGCAGGGAAACGAGGTCAGATGGCGAAGGACAATCGACGCTTTATCAACGCAGTATCCTGGATTATCAGAACCGGCGCTCCATGGAGAGATTTACCTCCTAAATACGGTGACTGGAGAAACACCCACCGAAGATTTTGCCGCTGGCGGGATAGAGATGTCTGGAAAAGCATAGCCGCTGAAGTTATCGGGGAAGTAGATACGACGTGGCTGATGGTAAATGCAACTTATAGCAAAGTCCATGCAGATGGGTGCACAGCGGTCGGAGGAAATCAAGCGATAGGGCGTACACAAGAAGGCTGAATACCAAAGTCCATCGTGCTATAGATAAGAGGGGAAAGGCAGTACGTATATAGTTTCAGCAGGGCAGAAGGTGGATTGCACCTATACTTTGCCCTTTGGCAGGTTTATTGGTAAAAATCTTGTTAGCCGATAGAGGGTTGACGTAAACCATGTACTAGAAACCGCCCGTTCAAGAGGCATTGAACTGGTGATCCCACCCAAGCATAGTCGGACGGAGGCACGGACTTATGACACAGAGCTTTATAAAAAGCGCCAGAGAATGTATTTCGCCGGCTCAAACAGTGGAGAGGTAGTGCCACTCGCTACGCTCAACGCTCTGATTCCTTTCTTGCCGCTCTCTATCTCAGAGCTATCTTCCTCGACTTTTGAAGACACCCCCTAGTTCAATGACGATGAGAAAGAGTTCTTTCATCTCATCCGGCTCTACTTCAAAAGCATCTTGGTTTACTTTTGAAGTAACATGATAAGTCAGACCTTGGTCTGTGAGTCCACGGGGCAATTCATGTGATGCCATAATACTTATATAAGGGAGCTGACGCTGCGTTTTGCTGTAATTAAAGCAAAATATTTTTTATTTATTTTTGACGGCGAGGTCTGTCCTATCTACCTGCCTTCGAGGTCTGACTTATCTGTATCCTTTGGGTCTCAAAATGAGCCTGCGCTTGCTCCAGATCTGCTTGTCAGATAGAGATAGGAATTGTATACTGATGTCTATTGGAGGATAACTTATGGATAATAATGCCATTTGCTCATTAGCGCAGGATTACATAAAACAAGAACAGGATCCGCACTTTAAGGCGGAAGTTGAAACGCTGCTTAAAGCGGAAGATTGGAAGGAATTAGAGTACCGGTTTTACCGACGCTTGGAATTCGGTACCGGCGGCTTGCGCGGTGTTATAGGCGGCGGGTTTAATCGGATGAACACCTTTGTGGTTAAATCAGCCACCCAAGGGCTTGCAAACTATGTGAAAAAAGCTTTTACGGATAAAGCCCGTGCCGGTACGCTCTCCGCCGCCATTGCCTTTGACAGCCGGCACTATTCGGATACCTTTGCACAGGCGGCTGCCCTTGTCTTTGCCGGCAACGGTATTAAAGCTTATCTTTTTTCATCTCTCGCCCCGACACCAGAATTGTCATTTGCCATTCGCTACCTCGGATGTGATACCGGTATCGTGATAACGGCAAGTCATAATCCCAAGCAGTACAACGGCTACAAAGCTTACTGGAATGACGGCTCACAGGTTATTCCACCCCATGATACCGGTATAATAGATGAAGTCAACGCGGTAACTGTCATTAACGAACTGAGCCGGCAGGAAGCGCTCGATAAAGGCTTGCTGAAAATCATTGATCGTGAGGTGGATGAGCCTTACCAGTCCATGGTGCGTTCAAAATTGTTCCGCCCTGATTTGATTAAAGCAAAAGCTCATGAAGTTAAGATCGTGTATACACCGCTCCATGGCACAGGCGCTTTTCATGTAGAGTCGGTACTCGGCAGTCTTGGCTTACCGGTCATTACCGTGCCTGAACAGCGTGAAGGTAACGGGGATTTCCCCACCGTAGCTTTCCCCAATCCAGAAGAAGCGCCAGCACTTGATATGGCTATCAAGCTGGCTAAGCAAGAAGGAGCTGATCTGGTTATGGCAACAGATCCGGACGCCGACCGATTTGGTATTGCGCTGCCGGATGAAAAAGGCGATTTTACCCTTGTTACCGGAAACCAACTGGGGACTCTGCTTGCGGATTACATCTTTCTTTCACGTAAAGAGAACGGCACCCTACCGCAAAAGCCGGCTCTGATTAACTCTATTGTTACAACCGGTATGCAGAAAAAACTTGCTGAATATTACGGTGCATCCTGCATAGAATGTTTGACCGGTTTTAAGTGGATAGCCGCGATCTGGCGTGAAAGTGAACGCAGTAATGACGGGGTAACCGTGGTCTTTGGCACTGAGGAAAGTTACGGATTTTTGATTGAGCCTGAGGTACGCGATAAAGATGGCGTGTCTGCTGCCGCACTCACCGCGGAGATGACACTTTACTGGCGGAGTAAAGGGAAAACGCTTTTGCAGCGGCTTGATGAGCTTTATCTTATAACCGGTTATTGGCAGGAAATGGGGATTTCAAAGTACTTCCCCGGTATTGAAGGACCGTCTCTGATGGCGCGGATCATGGCATCCTACCGTAACGAACCACCTGGCACACTGGGTGGCATACGCATAGAAAAGATACGTGATTTAAGCGGTTCGGTATGGAAATATCCTGATGAGCCTGAGCGGACAGAGCCGGTTGATCTTCCCAAAAGTGATGTACTGCAATTCTACCTGACTGACGGCACTGTCGTCAGTATTCGTCCTTCCGGCACCGAGCCTAAGATAAAGTTTTACGCTAGTTGTTGTACTCCAGTCGGGACTGACGGTCTTCTTGCGGCAAAAGACCGCGCCGCACAAAAACTTACTGCAATCCGCAACGATATTCGTGCGGTCATCGGTGAGTAAAGCTGCGAAGGGAAGTGCGTATGTATCAAGCGTTTATTGGACTTGAGGTCCACATTCACCTATCAACCCAAACAAAAGTGTTTTGCGGGTGCCGCTCTGCTTTTGGTGATGAGCCGAATACCAATGTCTGTCCGGTTTGTATGGGCTACCCCGGCGTGCTTCCCGTACTGAATATTGAAGCTATGCGTATGGGCTGTATAGTTGCACGGGCATTGAACTGCCATATTCCGGAAAAGACATGGTTTGAGCGGAAACAGTATTTTTATCCAGATATGACTAAGAACTACCAGATTTCACAATTTGCATCCCCTTTAGGGCAGAATGGGTATATTGATCTTGAGGGACGAGGTATTAAGAAGAGGGTGCGTATTCATGAGTGCCACCTTGAAGAAGATGCCGGTAAGATGATTCATAGCGGTACTGTTTCGCTCCTTGATTATAACCGGGCTGGCGTATCTTTACTTGAAATTGTAACGGAACCGGACATGGAGAAAGGTGAAGAAGCAGAGCTGTTTATCCAGCAGCTTCGCCGGATGGTGCGTTATTTGGGCGTCTGTGACGGCAATATGGAAGAAGGTTCGTTACGGGCAGATGCCAATGTATCAATCAACCTGCCGGGCAAGGGCTTAGGGCGTAAAGTCGAGATAAAAAATCTTAATTCATCCCGTTTTGTTAAGCTGGGGCTGAATTATGAGATTGTCAGGCAGAGCGCGCTGCTTGACGCGGGAAAGACTGTGGTGCAGGAAACACGTCTCTGGAATGAGAACCGTGATGAAACAGCTCCTATGCGCACCAAGGAGAATGCCCATGATTACCGGTATTTTCCTGAGCCTGACCTGCCCATCTTTGAGCCGGATGCAGCTTTTTTAGCATCGGTTGATGCATCTCTTTCCGAACTGCCGGCAGCACGGGCAAGACGTATGGCATCTGAGTACAAACTGTCCGAAGAGCAGATTGATCTGCTCTGTGAAGAAAAAGCGCTTGCTGACTATTTTGAAGAGGCGGTTGCCGCTGCCTCTGTGCCTGATGCTGCCTTGAGAATAAGTAACCTCCTGTTATCCGATATTCGTCATCTTCTTGCACGCTCTGGCTTAGAGCCTAGTGATCTTGCTCAGTTTCGGCTCAGCGCCCGCAGGCTTGCTACCTTAGTAACCATGCTTTCAGAGGGGCGCATTTCACAAAAAATTGTTAAACAGACTATTGATCTTGTTTTGGCAGAGGATAAGGATCCGGCGGCAATAATTGCCGAGCATCATTGGGAGCAGATCACGGATCTGGCGCTCATTGATACGGCGCTGCAAGCTGTGCTTGAAACAGAAGCGACTAGTGTAACGGAACTTCGTACCAGTAGCAATGAGAAACGCCGTAAGAGCATCAGCGCCTATTTAGTCGGCAAGGTACTTTCCGCAACCAGTGGACGGGCTGACCCGAAAGTCGTGAAGAGCCGCCTTGAAGAAGCCCTCAAGTGCTAGAGCGGCGTCAAGCTTGGCGAACCACTGGTAGCGCAGAGGAAAGCCCTTGGTGTTTTGGAGGCGAGGTCTGTCCTATAGGCAGATACTCCGTAGTTTCTGGGAGCGAGGTCTGTCCTATAGGCAGATACCCCGTAGTTTATGGGAGCGAGGTCTGTCCTATAGGCAGATACTCCGCAGTTTCTGGGAGCGAGGTCTGTCCTATAGGCAGATACTCCGCAGTTTCTGGGAGCGAGGTCTGTCCTATAGGCAGATACCCCGTAGTTTCTGGGAGCGAGGTCTGACCTATAGATGGATACTCCCCAGTTTCTGGGAGCGAGGTCTGTCCTATTGCTGGAGACTGCCGCAAGTCTGGGCGGAGACTCCCGCATCTCTCAGGTGAGACTCCCGCAGCTTTTGACGGCGAGGTCTGACCTATAGATGGATACTCCCCTGCCGGAACGGTGAGGCAGCCTCAGGCTCTGTAAGGTAAGGTATGAAACAACATATTATTTCAGCATTAGTAGAAAACCACGCCGGCATGTTAAGCAGAATTTCCGGCTTGTTTAGCCGCCGCGCTTTTAATATTGACAGTCTGACCGTTGGGGAAACCGAAGATTCGACAATCTCACGCATGACCATTGCGGTAACCGGCGATGATGCGATCATTGAGCAGATTATTAAACAAATTGAAAAACTCGTTGACGTCATTGTGGTCAGAAAACTCGATCCCGCATCGTGTATGCGCCGGGAAATAATGCTGATGAAAATCGGCGCTGACGTCAAGACAAGACCAGCCATTATTGAACTTGCCGGTATATTCAGAGCGCGTATCATTGACGTCTCAGCGCATACGATTACGCTTGAGGCAACCGGCAATACTGAAAAGCTCAATGGCTTGCTGTTCATTCTGAGCCCGTATGGTATACTAGAGCTTGCCCGGACCGGGCTTGTCTCCCTTGAACGGGGTGATAAGATTATGAGCATAGAAGCAGAAGAGGAAGATAAGACATGATTAAAGTACAGAATCTAACAAAGCGCTACGGCGCTGTTGAGGCGGTCAAGAATGTGTCCTTTGAAGTGGGGGCTGAACAAGTGGTCGGCTTTCTTGGACCAAACGGCGCTGGTAAAACGACGCTTATGAAGATACTCACCGGTTTTCATTTTCCGACAGCCGGTAAGGCGCTCATAGACGGCATTGATGTGCAGGAGGATCCGGTTTCCGTTAAAGCCCGTATCGGCTATTTGCCTGAAGGCGTCCCGCTTTACAGCGATTTGACGGTGAGCGAGTATTTGAGCTTTATTGCCGATGCACGGCGCATAAAGAAGAGTCGGCGCACGCAGGCGCTGCAAACCTCTCTGGAATTATGCGGACTTTCTGCTGTGGCGCATAAAAAGATAGAAACTTTGTCTAAAGGCTACAAACAGCGCACCGGTCTTGCGCAGGCAATTATACACGATCCGCCGCTCTTGATTTTGGATGAACCGACAAGCGGACTTGATCCCAATCAGATAATTGAAATCCGCAACCTCATTACGACCCTCGGCACGCATAAAACAGTTATTCTTTCAACGCATATTCTGCAAGAAGTTGAGGCGGTCTGTAATACTGTGCTTATCATCAATGACGGCAGTATTGCAGCTCAGGGCAGACCAGAGGATATAGCCGCCGGAATAAAAGAAGCTGACAGATGGGAATTGGTGATCAAGGGAGCTACACTTGAGACAGTTCAGGAGCAATGCGCCCGTCTTGGCGCGACGCTCCACAGTGCAAAAGCGGGCGGGGGCAAGGCGGCAGCCGCTGTAGACACCCTGACGATTACGGTTTCTGTGCCTCACGCAGGCGATGGAGAGCTTATTTTTGACTGGGCTGTACGTGAAGGGTTAAAGATCATTGGTATGAACCGCAAGAAAGTCAGTCTGGAAGACATTTTCGTCCGCTTAACCACCGCATAGGTGCTTACGCCGCTGACAGCTCCGTCAGACTAGAGGTCAGAGTCTCCCGCATCTCTGGAAAAGTTTCAGTCGATGACCCAAAAATTTTAGCGGACCTCGAAGCTGGGTAAGTCAGACCTTGAAGCTAGGTAAGTCAGACCTCGAAGGCTGGGTAGACCTCGAAGGCAGGTAAGTCAGACCTTGAAGCTGGGTAGGTCAGACCTCGAAGGCTGGGTAGGTCAGACCTCGGTGGTTTCGGTGGTTAGCCCGCGATACAAGTCAATTCTTTTTTAAGCTTAACTTGTGCCTTCACCGACAAAAACCAAAGATTAATTATACGCCTATGCCAGAAGAACCTCCCGTAGCCTCTTGAAAACCTTAATCGGTACTATCTGTCTAACCTAGACAACGCTAAAAAAAAAGAGTATTATATTTCTTATGGCAGATTCACTTTTTAAGAAAATCTTTTCTCTTTTCTCCGGAGAAAAGGATCCTGATTTTGAGAAGAAAAAACTGTTGAAAGAAATAAGCAAAGATATTGTGAACAACAAATACACGAAATTTTACCGGATAAAATCAGAAGAAATTGATGCCAGTATGGGGAAGTTTTTTTATGAAATGTACTGGTTTATTACGCCGGCACAGATTTTAATGACCAACGCAACTAAATCCAATCAGCTAAAGCAAAGCACCATTAGAGCTTTCATGAATGAGTCGCTGTGTGCCATAGAAGATAAGATAAGCCCAGAAAGTATTAGCGAGCAGGCAAAAATAAAATCACCGAGAGAGCTATCAGCATTCGTAAAGGAGAATATCAATGCCTTTAAAAATGCTTTTGATGTCAACCGTATCAAAGAAATTAACCGGAATTACAGCCTTATTCTGTCTCTCTACCAATTTGTCAACTTTAATTTTTATGACTTTGTAAAGCATTTTGATGGCGCCATTGTTGAACGCAGTTTTACCTACAAACCAAGTTTTAACAATGTCCGAGCGGTAAAATTAAGCGACTATCTTAAAGATTTCATTGAGGTATCATACCCGCTGGATCCGGCGCTTGATTGGAAAACAGCCTTTGGTATTCTCAAGAAATACAAGGGTGAAGTTGATGTACTGAACCTTGAACAATGGATTAAGCTGCTCATTCGGCTGCAAGACATACATAAATCCTGCATCTTGCTGCTCATAGTGCGGCATATTGAGCAAAATCCGGTATGGCAATTCAAACCAATTACCACAAATGAAAATATTACGGAACAGTACCTTAATTCAGTGGTGAATGAAGCGCAGGAAACGCTGTATAAAATCATTCATAATCAAAAGACCGAGAAAATTACGCAGCTCTCCAAAAGTATCTTTGGTAACATGAACACGAGCTGTCTTGCGAATTATACTGACAAAGCAAACGAGATATTTCAAAAAAAAGAACTGGAAGGCTTCACCCGAACCACAGACATAAATTACTTAAAGGCGTTTATCATCTATCACTACAAACAAGATTTGCATGAACTTGCTGATTTGTTTTTGGTCAGAGGGCAATGGACCTCCAATGAGCTGTTCCATGAACTGTCCGAAGCAATTCACTCTCTGGATTCCATATTGGAACGTATCGGTAAATTTGACGAGTCTATTTCTGATCGCAGTGAACGAGGGGGCAAGTTACGGGCGGCGTTAAATAAATTTGATCGTGATAAAAGTCAGGCAAAGTATATTCGTATGTTTCTTCGGGATATTAACTTTGAAGCTGAAAACATACTGAGTCTTGCCCTCCCTTCCTTGCTTACTATCCGCACGCACCTTAAAGGGATCATTGACGATTACGGCAAAAATCCGCATGAGTTAATTATCAACTGGCGGGAATTGGAAATGGCGGCTGATATACCGGTCTTACCCCGCCTCGTAGAAACCTATAAAAAATTTCACTCCTTTTTCCAAATGATGCAAATGCTCAACAAGCCGGTTGAGACCATTGAAATATAGAAAAGACGCCCCCTGTAAAGCACTTCCCCCGCGTATCAGGTTCTGGCGGATGCGCCTCTGGTAAACGATGAACCCCCTCCTTATGACTATCTACCTTGTGCGCTGCATTCCCTCTTTCCTTCATCAGCTATTGCGGGTATACTTGTTCATATTATGATACAACCACAAAAAAATATTCAGAATATAGTTTTTGGTATTATTCTTGTTCTGCTTTTTTTTGCAGTATGCCAACTGTTCAAGCCGTTTTTCACGGTATTGCTCTGGTCGCTCCTGTTTTATGTGCTGTTCAAACCGCTCCATAGACGGGTGATAAAGAATGTCGATGCTCAAAAAAGAGGCGGGCGTTTTATCATTAATCTCTGGGCTGCTGTTTTTGCCGTGGCGACTGTGGTGGTTATTCTCATACCCCTGCTCTTTGTTGCGCTCCAGTTTTTCAAGCAGATTATAGACCTCCTCCAGTCTATTCGTGATACGCTTTATACCAAACCGGAGCTTATGCAGGAAATGCTTGAATCATTCTCAAAGTTTATCGCTGATATAAGCATGGGGTATATTACCATCACGCCGGATGAAATCCAGCGGAACATAATCGGTATTGTAACGAATAGTTCACAGAGCCTCATGCAGTTCAGCAGCACTGCGGTCCGCAACGTCGGCTCCTTTTTTTTAGGGCTTGCCCTGATGATTTTCTGCCTCTTCTTTTTTTATATTGACGGGCTTTACCTCTCAAAGCTCTTTTTACACATCATTCCCATACGGCAGGATTACCTGAACGCGCTCGTTGCCAAATTCGTGGATATTACCCGCAATCTTTTTCTGGGCTACATTATGGTTGCACTGGTTCAGGCTGTTATTGCTTTTATTGTGTTCTCTCTCTTTCATATTAAGGGGGCTATGGTTCTTGCGGCGCTCACCTTTATTTGTGTTTTTATCCCGATGATAGGCGGCGGCATCGTGTGGATTCCCCTCGGTATTGTTCAGATTCTCAGCGGGGACATGCCCGGCGGTATTTTATTTATGGTTGTTTCCGGCTTGAGTATTTCAACGCTGGATAATTTTCTGCGTCCTATGTTTTTGCAGAATCGTATTCAGTTACACCCGCTTATTATTTTCTTTGCCATTCTAGGCGGTCTGACTGTCTTTGGTTTTAACGGCTTAATTGTAGGTCCTATGCTCGTCATTCTCTTTCTCACGGTCCTTGATTTATTTTTAGCCGAGTGAGACGGGGCAGCCTTTGCAAGCCGGATACCACCGACTAGAAACACTTCATTTCTGACTAGAAACGCTCTATTTCTGACTAGAAACACTCTATTTCTGACTAGAAACACTTCATTTCTGACTAGAAACACTTCATTTCTGACTAGAAACGCTTCATTTCTGACTAGAAACGCTTCATTTCTGACTAGAAACACTCTATTTCTGATTAGAACAATTCCCCTTATAGGTCAGACCTCGCCCCCTCTGGGTAGAACAATTCTCCTTATAGGTCAGACCTCGCCCCCTCTGGGTAGAACAATTCTCCTTATAGGTCAGACCTCGCCCCCTCTGGGTAGAACTAATCTCTTTATAGGTCAGACCTCGCCCCCTCTGGGTAGAACAATTCCCCTTATAGGTCAGACCTCGCCCTCTCTGGATAGAACAATTCCCCTTATAGGTCAGACCTCGCCTCTCACGGTCAAGCCGGATAACCCTGTATAGAACTCATCCTTCTTATTGACCGGTAGGTTGCATAACAACAACCGGATGGACAGCACAGAGAGAAATTGAGGCGAGGTTTTGGGATACAAGAGCGTAATCGGAGCCGGCAGCCGGGATTGTTTCAACAGCGCCCGGCTCAACAAAGCAATATCTTTTGCCATTGGGCGCATCAAAAACCGTCAGCGTGTCATGGTAGAGCCTCCGTGAGGGAAAACTCAAAGCCATACCAGCCGGACCCTGGGGCGTATTAGGCAGATTGATATTGAGAAAGGTATCGGTTTTCCAGTAGGCAATGAATTCATCAAGATGTTCGCTGATAAAGCGCACCGTGCTGTCCCAGAAAAACGAGGTGTGGGCGTCAAGGGAAAGCGCTATGCTCGGCACATTGTACAAAGCGCCCTGACGGGCGCCGGCGGCAGTGCCTGAATACAGAATGTCTGTCCCTAGATTGGGTCCGCGGTTTATCCCTGAAAGCACCAAGTCCGGCACAACAGGAAACACGCCCATAAAAGCAAGAATAACACAGTCCGCAGGCGTGCCGGAACAAGACCAGAGGTCTTGCGCAACTTCCTTAAGCTGGAGGTCCCGCATAAAACTAATCGCTTGAGAGACCGCCGAACGATTTGAATCAGGCGCAAGCGCATAAACGCTGTGCCTGCCCTGCTCACGTAAAGCTTGCACTAATAAAAGCAAGCCTTCACTGCCAATGCCATCGTCATTAGTTACCAATATATTCAATTAACGCTCCTTCAGTACCCGTGCGCCCTCGCCGGGCTTTATTTCATAAATAACCGGATGAAAACCGAATATGCGCTCATAATCTTCCAGCCGTCTTTTGAATTCGCTGACCGCCTCTTCGTTGATAAGCGTGTAGGTACACCCCCCGAAGCCATGTCCGGTCATGCGTGAACCCACTACTCCCTCTATTTCCTGCGCTCGTTTTACCAGCCAATCAATTTCAGGACAGGAAACTTCGTACTGATCGCGCAGACTCTCGTGTGAGTGTTGTATAATTTTTGCCAAAGCTTGTTGATCAGCAGTTTCAAGAGCCTGAACAGCCTCCGGTATGCGTCTAAGCTCCTGAATAATATGAGTGGTACGCCGGCGTATTTCCTCAGATAAACTGCCTGTGAATTGCAACATATCAACCGTTACATAGTCGCGGAATGTCGCACCGGCGCGCTTATGGGAAAGCACCTCTAATCCTTTTTTTATAGCCTCTTGGCGTTCGGCAAGCTCTTCGTCAATCGGTATCCGCGGCACCCGTGCGTCCATAAGCAGTATTTTATACGTGGAAAGATCAACCTTGACCGGTCTTATTTCGAGTGTCGGTTCATCAACCACGATAAAATGATCTTTCTGGGCAAACAAGATTACAGCATAATCAACAATCGGCGCGGTTTTCTCAAAAAAGAATTCATGCGCCGCCGCAAGCCGGTCTAATAATTCCCGCTCAGTCATAGGAACACGAAAAAAAGCGCGCAGTGCAAGAGCTGAGGCAATTTCAATAGCTTGAGACGATGCTAAACCTATATGCTGGGGGATAGTACCGGTAACCGTGAAATTAAGCCCTTTTGTTATATAATTTAATTTTATAAAGATATGGAGGGCAACTTTGATAAGATTAGCCCACCGGTCTTCACGTTTATATCTAAAATTCACTAATGTCGTACGCTTACGCTCACCAGAATCGGCTGCATAAAACCGTAAGGAAGCATCTTTACGAGCGCTGACGGCAACACGGACAGAACGATCTATTGCTGAAGAGAGAAATAAACCATGCGCCGGTTCCCCGTGTTCACCAAGATAATGTATCCTGCCGTGAGCTTGAGCAATGACAACAGGCTCATATTGGTCGATGTCTACTCCGTACTCACCACAATGGATGGGCCCAATGTCTGCCATTCTTACAAAACCTTCATACTTAGAATTAAAACCGTATTCTTACCGGCAAGTTCTCACCCTTTTGCTGAAGGTAGTGCCGCTCGAATACGCGCCTCTCTCCTCTTTAGAGGAGAGATAGGGGTGAAATTGTAGCTTATAATCTTGTTGAGAGCATGCAGACGGGCAGTGTTTTGAGAATAAAAAGAGAAATGGCTGTATTCAGCATAAGAAGTAGCAATTGAAGCTGCACTATGGTTCTGCACTATGCGCATAATTTCATCCTTTTATTATAGTACAAAAAAATACACTTTCTTTCAAGAAAATTCGTATCTCTTTCAGAAAGGATCTGCTCCCTTCCGGTCAAGGAAGAGAGGCTCGGAGAAAAAGCATAAAGAAGGAGAGGCGCCTGTTCAGGGAGTTCTTCTGCGGCGCTTAAGGAATCTGCACGGGGTTTGTATAATTCTTATACAAGAAACGCCGTATTTTTTGTTGGGCATTCTTTTCAAACGGTTCATTCCGGATCGTAAAATCAACTATTTTCTTATAACTCACCAAACTACGATTCACCTGCTCTATTTCCTTTTTTACCCTTTCATAAATAACGGTGGCGTTAGGGATTTTTCCCTGATAATCCTCTGCCAGCGCTTCAAAATTCGGCACGACAACCGCAAAAATCTCTTCGCTATTCGAGTCCTTTTGCTTACGCCCCACAATAAGAATTTCACTGATAAGTCGGGAGTGGTCAAAACACGCTTCAATTTCTTCAGGATAAATGTTTTTACCACCGGCGCTTACAATAAGATTCTTCATCCGTCCATTGATATAGATAAACCCTTCTGCATCCTTATACCCAAGGTCGCCGGTCTTTAAGTAGCCGTCCGCGGTAAAAATCTCAGCAGTTGCCGCTTCGTTTTCATAGTACCCCAGCATAAGCGAGGGCGACTTCACCACAATCTCGCCAATTCCTTCTTCATTTTGGTCTATGATTTTGACATCGGTGTACTGAACCGCCAAACCGACTGAGGCGTTGCGTTTATATTTCGGCGTATTCACGCTGATAAGCGGACTATTTTCGCTCATGCCATAGCCTTGTACAATGTTAAAGCCGAATGAATCAAAAAAATCCGCTGTTTTAGGACTTAAAGGACCGCCGCCGGCAACCATAATACGGATAGAGTCAAGGTTCGCCTTCTTACGGACCGGCAAAAGCGCGGCGCGACCAAACGCTATTCTGCCCTTTTTTGCCTCAGCAAGAGCAATACGGCGCAGGATGTTAAAGATCCACTGAACAGGCAATGGTTTTTTCTTAAAGCCGGCATCAATACCTGCCATAACCTTATCGTACAAAAGGGGGACTGCAATGAGGAAGGTGCCCTGACCATCTTTAATATCATCAATAACGACCTTGCCAACTAATTTCTCTACAATAATGATAGAGCTTCCCACAGATAAAGGCGCTAGAAATGAACAGGTTGTCGGATAGGTATGATGCAGCGGCAGGACGTTAATAAATACATCCTGCTCTCTTGGACAAAGAGAATGAATAGCTGCATTAGCATTAGCGATAATACCTTTATGCGAAAGGGTAACCCCTTTGGCAAAACCTGTGGTGCCAGACGTAAATATAATGGATACCGGATCCTGCTCCGCAATAGCGTCTGCCGCCGGCAAGGGCTGAGAAGAAGCGTCTGTTCCAAAAGTATCATACCGGCTCGTTCCCTCATTGCCCAAACATACCAAGGCTTTCAAGGGTAGAGCGGTATCGCGCAGCGCACGGGCGACTTTCGGTCGCCTGATAGAATAAAAAAAGGCTTGCGCTTTGGTGAGCTTCAAGATGTTAATACATTCTTCTTCGGAAATTAAGAAATCAATAGGCACAACCACTAGTCCTGCAACAGCGGCGCCGAGCCAAACCACCATCCATTCCGGTTTATTTTCAGACCATAAGGCGACACGATCCCCTTTAACCAGACCTGCTGCTAACAAGCCGCGTCCGATACGCCGTACCTCTTGAGCTAAGAAGGTGAAAGACCATGTGTTAAAGTCTTTCTGTTTTCCTGTCCTGTATAAAAGAGCCGTTTTATGCTGCCATCTGCTTTCAAGGGCAGAAAGCCACGCGCTAAAGTTAGGATACGGCATATCAGGCCAGTCAGCGATATAATCTTTATATTCTAACATGGCTAGTATACTAAACATTCTTGAAATATCTGTCAACTTTAGGGGTCATGCGTACAAAAAGCGTAGAGGAGGAAAGACGCTGCCCTGCTTCCTCTGCATTCTGTTTTCTGATATGCTCCTCTTATGATAGATATACAAAGCCAAAGCGACACTCGTGCAATAGCGCTGCTTAAAGTAGGGGTAAAAGGGCTTGAATACCCCATCCGTGTTCTGGACAAAATGAAAAAGATTCAATATACCACAGCGCATGTTGATCTCTATGCGAATGTACTTCCTTGTTTTAAGGGAACGCACATGAGCCGGTTCATAGAAGTTTTTCACCAGTACCGTGAAGATATATCTATGCACCGATTTTTGGATATGCTCAGGCAGGTACGCAGCTCCTTGGAAGCGGAATCGGCGTTTGGACAGGTCAGTTTCCCTTTCTTTATAGAGAAAGCAGCGCCGGTTTCAGGTCTTATGGGTATGATGTCCTACCAGTGCCACTATCAAGGGAGGGTAGACAGCAGCGGGCGTCAGTTTACCGTTACTATCTCAGTACCTCTTACCACGGTCTGTCCATGTTCCAAAGCAATAAGCAGCCGCGGCGCTCATAATCAGCGCGGTATGGTTACGGTGAATCTAGAGTTGGGACCTTTTTTCTGGATTGAAGATATTATTGCGCTTGTGGAAGACTGTGCATCAAGTCCGGTTTATGCGCTTTTGAAGCGGGAAGATGAAAAGTATGTTACTGAACAAGCTTATGATAATCCCAAATTTGTCGAAGACCTTGTCCGTGATGTGTATACCAGCATACGGGCGCTGCAACAATTTCCTTCTTTTTCAGTGGAAGCTGAAACCTATGAAAGTATCCATAATCACAATGCCTTTGCCTATACCGAATACCACCGGGGATAAAAGCGCCTTGCTACTGGTAGAACTAATCCCCTTATAGGACAGACCTTGCCGTCAAAAAATAAATAAAAAATATTGTGCTCTCAATTGAATCAAAAAGCACAGTCAGCTCCCTTATAGAGGTATTATGTCTAGTCATAATTTGCCTCGTGGACTCACAGATAAAGGTCTGACCTATCACGTTACTTCAAAAGTAAACAGAGACGCTTTTGAATTAGAGCCTGATGAGATGAAGAAACTCTTTCTCACCGTGATTGCAGAAGCTAAAACCTCCAAAGGCTTCAAGTTTAACTTGTGGAACTTCTGCATCATGGGTAATCATTTTCACTTTCTCATTACGCCTGAAAAAGGGGAAAGTCTCTCTGAGATATTGAAGTGGATCAAGATGGTTTTTGCTATCAGATGGAATAAAAAGCACCATAAGACCGGTCATTTCTGGGGGGATAGGTTTTTCTCACGGGAGATAAAGGACGAGAAGGACTTTTGGACTGTGTTCGAGTACATAGATCAAAACCCGGTTGCAGCAAAATTGGTGCAGAAACCTGAAGAATGGCAGTACAGCGGCGCATATCATCGGGAACATGGGATCATGACGGTTGTCTCTCTGGTAACTGATACAGCTTGGAGGACAGACCTTAAGCTGCTTTTGTGAAAGTGGAGAGGTAGTACTACTCGCTCTGCTCAACGTTCTGATTCCTTTTTTGCTGATCTCTCTCTTCTGGACGACACATCTAATCCCTCTGGTAATAAGCGAGTCCCTTTTTGTTTACCGGACTGTCATAAGATTTTCTATTTTCTTGATGCACCAGTGGCGGGTGAGGTCAATGAGGTCTGCTCCGGTCAGATGCGGGAGTTCCTGCTGAAACGATGCGGCAGTCGGCAGTATAGTCGCAAGGAGAGCTGATAGTTTATGATCCGCCGGATCGACTGTCTGGAGCTGGTCGCGGTAGGTAGCAAGAAAATCGTAGGGGGAAAGGGCGCGCTCAGTAGGAGAAGGCTGCCGGCGCTGGCAGTTTAACGGCGCTTGGGCGCGCTTCGTGTGGCGTGGCAGCGTAAGAGGCGCCCCTTCGCCGGCAGCCTGATACACAGGCAGGTCAAGCGCGGCTATCTTGCATTCCAATGCCCTGCGGTATCCTTCAAGTAACGGTGTCTGGTAGTACCAGGTAGCGGCGTTCACAACCTTGCGCACAGCGGCGCTGCGGTATACCAGAGCTGAGAGCGCAGATTCAAGAGGGTTAAAACGGCTCTGATTCTGGCTGAACAGGGACCATACGTACGTGCCGCGGGCATAAGCCTTGCCCTTGGGATACGAAAAATCAGCGCCCACAAGCTCAATGCGCTCAGCTCCCAGATAATCCGCCAAAGAAACCGCCGCATAGCCTACATTGCCGCCTGAAGTGTCTAATTCTGCTAAGGGATGCCAAAATCGGGAGATATACCGGCTCAACGGGTGTGAGCCGGCAAAAAAAGCGGGGTGTTTGCTCTGGGTAGCTATGACCGGAGAGCCTGCCAGATCGAGGTAGAGGGCGGTATGCGCAGGTAGTCCGGCTAAAAAATGCTGATAACTGATGTGCTGGGCATCAAGAGAAATAACCGCATCAGGGATGAGACCGACGCTTAAAAGAACCGGCAGACTGGTATCAACGGCAAGGATAAACCGCGGCGCACGGCAGCGCAGAAGGCGCTCAAGGTGCTGGTCAAGCGAAGGACCGGCGGCACAGATAGTAACAGTGCGCCCTGCTACAGCAGGAAATGCCTGATCTTGCACACAAAGCACGTTGCGGATAGTGTTGGAAAACCACCGTTTGCCGAAGAATGCCTGTGTTGCATAGTCGCCTTTCACCGCACTGACAGCCGCTTGTACCGCGCCGGCAGCCTGAGCAAAGTGCTCTGTGTCCTGCGCTATCCGTGTGCGCAGCGGCAGGAGCCGTATGCCGCCTGCAAGGAGCGGCTGGTAACTTTCTTTGATGAGCCGTTCTATCTGCGCTGGCTCTTCATCGACTATGAGCCTAAATCGAGGGTCATTGAAGAGCATGGTATAGAGTTTAGCGGTCAGAAGCTCGGCAAGTCCGGGCAGATCATAGTCAATAACCAGCACGTGCCGAATCCCCTCATGTTCCAGTGCGGCTGCCGGCGCAAACCCGCCGCCCAAGCCTAAAAAGATCAGATACCCTTCGCCGTCAGTATCGTGTATGAGCCTGCGCGCTTCCCGTTCTGGGTTAACGGTGGAATGGAGGGGGCGGGCAATGCCTGCTGAGTCGATAAAAGCCGGCACAACCGCGCCTGAGCGGGCAAGGACAAAGTGGTAACGCGCTTTGTTCCCGTGCGCGCTTATACGGGCGGCTAAGGTCGGATCGGCTCGGTCGAGGGCGCGCTTATTCTGGGTAAAAAATGACGGTGAATCCATGGCTCTATGATATGCTTTGCTCGCTATCCGGTAAAGTGATCAAGAGGAAGGACAGACCTCGCACTCAGTCAGGCTTCACACCTATCATAGGTCAGACCTCACTCTTACACGGTCAGGCTTTGGACTTACCATAACCTACCATAGGTCAGACCTCGCTCTTACACGGTCAGACCGTAAAGTGATCAAGAGGAAGGACAGACCTCGCACTCACAGTCAGGCTTCACACCTATCATAGGTCAGACCTCGCTCTTACACGGTCAGACCTCCCTGCCCATGTAGCTGTCGCCTCCCTGCCCATGTAGCTGCCACCTCCCTGCCCATGTAGCTGCCACCTCCCTGCCCATGTAGCTGTCACCTCCCTGCCCATGTACGCGACGCAACTATTCCTTTGTTATTTCTTTGACGAGTTTCTCATTTATAGCGCGGCTCTGTTCCACTATATTCTCAAGGGTTTGAAAAGAGCCGATAAGATTCTCGTTGTTACTTATAATGTTTTTAG